>JANNAF010000038.1:0-9764 GCA_031384005.1 Rhodobacterales bacterium
GGCGAACCCCGGCTCGGTCGAGGCGGGCCGTTTCCGCGCCTTTCGCGATGCGGGTATCAACCGCGTGTCCATCGGCGTGCAGGCGCTGGATGATGGGTCCCTGCGCCAACTGGGCCGGATGCACAGCGCCGCCGAGGCGATCCGCGCCGTCGAAATCGCCCAAGCCACCTTTCCCCGCGTCAATTTTGACCTGATCTATGCCCGTCAGGGTCAAGGCATTGACGACTGGACACGCGAACTCCAAACCGCACTTTCGCTGTCGCCCAGCCACCTGTCCCTCTACCAACTCACCATCGAAGAGGGCACCGTTTTTCACGAACGCCACCTGCGCGGTCTGCTGCGCGACCTGCCAACCGAGGATTTGTCAGCCGACCTTTACGCCCTGACCCAGGATATCTGCGACGCTGCCGGGCTTCCCGCCTATGAGGTGTCAAACCACGCCATCCCTGGCGAGGAATCGCGCCACAACCTGACCTATTGGCGCGGCGGTGATTATGTCGGCATCGGCCCCGGCGCGCATGGCCGCCTGACCCTGAACGGTACCCGCCACGCCACCGAATGTCCGCGCGAACCGGCCTACTGGCTGAAAGCGGTCGAGAAAAACGCGCTGGGTGAGGGGCCACGCACCCCGCTGTCGTCCACCGAACAGGCCACCGAATACCTGCTGATGGGCCTGCGCGTGCATGAAGGGATCTGGCTGGACCGCCTTGCCGAAATCCAAGGCAAACCCTTTGACCCCGCTCTTGCACGGGACCTGATCGGCTATGGCCTGATCGACCTTGACACCCACCGCCTGCGCGTCACGCGGGCTGGCATGCCGCTGCTGAATTCGGTCCTGCGCGAACTAGTGCCCGGCTGATGGCTCAAACCAGCCGCACCCCCGCCTCCCGCATCGCCGCCAGTTGGGCCGCCAGCGATCCGCTCAGATCAATCGCGCGGCAGGCGTCCAATGCCACCGTCACCGCAAACCCGCGTGCCACAGCATCCAACGCCGAATAGGCCACGCAGTAATCCGTGGCCAAACCCACCATGACCAGACGCTGCACCCCGCGACCGCGCAGATACCCCTCCAATCCCGTTGCCGTGGTCCGGTCATTTTCAAACAACGCGGAATAGCTGTCGATGGCGGGCCGGAACCCCTTGCGAATGATCATCTGCGCCGCATCCACCCGCAAATCGCCGTGAAACGCCGCCCCTGCCGTGCCCTGAACACAGTGCCGCGGCCACAGGGTTTGCGCGCCATAAGGCATCATGACCTGACTGAAGGCCGCCGCGCCGGGATGCATGTCGGCAAAGGACGCATGGTCCGCCGGGTGCCAGTCCTGTGTGAAAATCACCGTGCCAAACTCTGCCATCATCGCATTGATCCGCGGCACCACCTCATCCCCGCCCGCCACGGCCAACGCGCCACCGGGACAAAAATCGTTCTGTACGTCGATCACGATCAGGGCTTCATCACTGGGGCGCATCACTAGGACCTTTCCTTGGGCTGGGCTATCGGTAAGGTTCACCAGCGACAGGGTCAAGCGAGGGCATCATGCGGGCATTGATCTGGGGTGGCGGCGGTCAGATCGGGCGCGCTGTGGCGTTGGATCTGGCGCAGGCGGGGTGGCAGGTGGACGCGGTCACACGCTCGGCCCTTGCGCCCGACATCTTGGCGCTGGGCGTGATCGCCCTGCCCCCCACCGCCAACCGCGCCGCAACGGTGGCGCGCGGCTATGACGCCGTGATTGACACGCTGGCCTTCACCGCCGCCGATGCCACCGATCTTTTGGCCGAACCTGCTGGCCATTACACCGTTATATCCACCGCCTCGGTCTATGCCGATGATCAGGGACACGGGTTTGAACTGCGCGACGCAGGCTTCCCCCAGTATCCCGACCCAATCGACGAAAGTCAGGCGATTGTCCCACCCGGCCCCGGCTATTCCGCAGGCAAGGTTGCGATGGAACTGGCCTTGCAGGGGCGGGCGGCCATCCTGCGCCCCGGCGCTATCCACGGCATCGGCGCGCGCCACCCGCGCGAATGGTGGTTTGTAAAACGGGCGCTGGACGGTCGGCACATTCTGCCTTTGGCCATGGGCGGCAAGTCGGTGTTCCACACCTCCTCGACCACCGACATCGCCAGCCTGACCCGCCACCTGGCCCAAGGCCGCATCACTGGCCCGTTCAACGTGGCCGACCCCACCGCCCGCTCGGTGGCCCAGATTGCGGCTGCCGTCGGTGCCGTGATGCGCCACCGCTTTGACATTGTCGACAACGCCATCGGCCAAACCCCGTTTTCAGTGGATCACCCCGTCCGCCTGTCCATGGCCCGCGCCCGCGCCACCGGCTGGGAAGGCGGCCCTGACTATGACACCTGCCTTCCCGACTATATCGCCTGGCTGGTGCGCCACGCGGACAACTGGCAAACCGCCTTTCCCGTGTTCCCGCACTACAGCCACAACCCCTTTGATTATACCGCCGAGGATGCAGCCCTTGCCTGACCCCACCAAAGGTTTTACGACGCGGCCATGATCACCGTCGCCGCCTTGTATCACTTTACCCGCCTTCCTGACCCCACCGCCCTGCGCGCCGGGCTGTTGGCGGTTTGCACCCAAAATGGCGTCAAAGGATCGCTTCTGCTGGCATCCGAAGGGATCAATGGCACCGTCGCCGGTACCCGCACCGGCATCGACGCTGTCCTGTCCCACCTGCGCGCCCTGCCGGGATGTGCGGCACTGGTCCACAAGGAAAGCTCTGCCGAAACCATGCCCTTTGGCCGGATGAAAGTGCGGCTGAAACGTGAGATTGTGACAATGGGCCAACCCGACGTCGACCCCCTTGCCGCCGTCGGCCATTACGTGACCCCGCAGGATTGGAACGCCCTGATTTCCGCACCTGACGTCGCCGTTATCGACACAAGGAATGATTACGAGGTGCAGATCGGCTCGTTTGCAGGCGCCGTGGACCCCCAAACCCACAGCTTTCGCGAGTTTCCTGCCTGGTGGCAGGCCAACAAGGACCGCTTTCATGACAAACGCATCGCCATGTTCTGTACGGGCGGCATCCGCTGCGAGAAATCGACAAACTACCTGTTGGGCCAGGGGGTTACCGAGGTCTTCCACCTGCAGGGCGGCATCCTGAAATACCTTGAGGATGTCGCGCCGGATCAAAGCCTGTGGCAAGGTGAATGCTTTGTCTTTGACGAACGCGTCTCGGTTGGCCACGGGCTGAAACCCGGCGATTTCACCGCCTGCCGCGCCTGCCGCCGACCGCTGTCCGACACCGACCGCGCCAGCCCGCTGTTCGATCAGGGCGTCCAGTGCCCCCATTGTGCCGCCGAATACACCGACGCCGACCGCACCCGCTTTCGCGAACGCCAGCTCCAGATGGACCTTGCCGCCGCCCGGGGCCAGCGCCATCTGGGCGACCCCGACTGACCGCCAATTGTTTCCATCACAATGTTCCGTTTGACGCGGCCCGATGTCGGGTTCAGGGTCGCCGGCCCTGACAGGTGCGCACCATGACGAAATCGACCATCTTCACCCCCATTCTGATTGCGGGCTCCGCGATTCTGCTGTTGGGCTTTGCACTCCGCGCCAGTTTTGGGGTGTTCCAGATCCCGATTGCCACCGAGTTTGGGTGGCTACGCTCTGACTTCTCCATGGCCATCGCGATTCAGAATCTGGCTTGGGGCATCGGCCAGCCGATCTTTGGCGCATTGGCTGAAAAATTCGGCGACCGCCGCGCCATCATCATCGGTGCGCTGATGTATTCAGCGGGGCTGCTGCTTTCGTCCTTTGCCATCACACCCGGCCAGATGCAGCTTTTGAACATCCTGATCGGGTTTGGCATTGCGGGCACCGGGTTTGGCGTGATCCTGGCCATTGTCGGCCGCGCGGCCAAGCCTGAACACCGCAGTCTGGCCTTGGGCATCGCCACCGCAGCCGGGTCGGCGGGGCAGGTCGTCGGCCCCACCGCCGCGCAACTGCTGCTGACCGTGTATCCCTGGCAAACCGTCTTTGTGATCTTTTCGGTCGTCATCTTGGCCGCCTTGTTCGCCCTGCCCTTCCTGCGCACCCCCACCACCGCCACAATGGCAGAGTTGGAGGAGTCGATGGGCACCGTCCTGATCCGCGCCTTCAAGGACCCATCTTATCTGATGATCTTCATGGGGTTCTTTTCCTGCGGCTATCAACTGGCCTTCATCACGGCCCACTTCCCGGCCTTTGTCACCGAAAAATGCAGCGTAATTGACCCGTCAGGCGTGCTGGCGGGCATTGGCATTTCCTCCACCTCGATCCTCGGGGCCGTGGCGATTTCGGTGATCGGGGTGTTCAACATTGCAGGCTCGATCTATGCGGGCTGGCTGGGCAAACGTTACCCCAAGAAATATCTGCTGGCGGCCATCTATACCGGCCGGACCATTGTATCGGCCCTGTTCATCCTGTTGCCGATGACCCCGTTCACTGTGCTTGTGTTCAGTGCGACCATGGGGGCGATGTGGCTGGCCACGGTGCCGCTGACCTCAGGCCTCGTCGCGCATATCTATGGACTGCGCTACATGGGCACGCTTTACGGCTTTGTGTTCTTCAGCCACCAACTCGGGTCGTTTCTGGGTGTCTGGCTGGGGGGCAAGATGTATGACCTGACCGGCGATTACACCACCGTCTGGTGGGTTGGTGTGGGTGTGGGCGCGTTTTCCGCCCTGATCCATCTGCCGATCCGCGAAAAGGTGCTGGCGCCGCAAGCGGCGTGATCTGTCGGGAATGGGCAGGTATTCCGGCCCCATGCCGCTAACCTGATCCCATGGCACGCAATCGCTCACCGGGTCGCAAGGGCCTCCGACTGACCCACCCCGTCACCCCACAACCCGTGTTCACCGACGCCCCCATTGCCGCCTTGACCACAGCCCCGGGCCCGGGCCCGTGGCGGATGGGCGTTGCAAGTCCTGCACGCGAACGCCTCTATACCTGCGGCGAACGGTTGTTCAGGCCCGGCGCAGACTGCCCCAACAGGACCGCCCTTGTCCGAGGCTGCAGACCTGGCGCGGTGCGGGCAGTGCAGGAAACCACGCATACCCTGCAGGATACCCTGATGTCTCAGGCCACCCTTTTGGCACAGGCCGCAGGCAGGCTGAAAGACGCCGCGCCCGACACTTTTTTCAGCGGCCATGTCTTTGGCGCCGCCCGGACAACGACCCGCTATGACGGGCCATTCTATCCACCACTGGCGGCTGACCTGCCCAACCCCGGCCAATGGACCCAATCCGTTGCCGAATGCGCCATCGCCACCGCCACCGCCATCGCGCTGCACACCCTTGCCGATTTCCAGCCCCCAGCCCATGGTCGCCCCAGGGCTGCGGCCCGCCTTGCCCCCTTCAACGCCACCCGCACCGCCGCCGGTGGCACCGCCCCCACTGGAATGACATCATGCGCCTGACCATCGCGACCCTGACGCTGGCCTATGTGCTCAGCCAGTTCTACCGCGCCTTTCTGGCGGTCATGGCCCCAACGTTGGCACAGGACCTTGGCGTGCTGCCGCAGGTTTTGGCACAGGCGTCTGGCTGGTGGTTTTTGGCCTTTGCTCTGGCGCAACTGCCCGTCGGATGGGCGTTGGACCGGATCGGGCCGCGAGTCGCGGTCTCCGGATTGATGGCTGTTGCCGCCATAGGCGCAGTGGTCTTTGCCAGCGCCACCGGTCCGGGCCAGATCAATCTGGCAATGGTGCTGATCGGCATTGGCTGTTCACCTGTGCTGATGGGGGCCTACTTCATCTTCGCCCGCGAATTTCCCGCCCGCCAGTTTGGCACCTTGGCAGGCATGGTGATTGGCGTGGGGTCGCTTGGCAACCTCGCTGCCTCCGCGCCGCTGACCTGGGCAGTGGCCCTGATCGGCTGGCGCGGCGCGATGTGGGGGCTGGCCGCCGTGACGCTGACCGTGGCACTGGTGCTGGCCGTATTGGTGCGCGACCCCGAACGGGTGCAGACCCAAGGCCAGGGCACGATCTGGACCCTGCTGGGCATGCGCAAACTCTGGCCGATTTTCATTCTGATGGCCGCCTGCTATGCCCCCGCCGCCGGGTTGCGCGGCCTTTGGGCCGGACCCTATATGGCCGAGGTGTTCGCCGCCGACGCCGCGCGCATCGGCCTTGTGACCCTTGTGATGGGTCTGGCCATGGTCGCCGGCAACTTTGCTTATGGCCCGCTGGAACGGCTGCTTCACAGCCGCAAATGGCTGAACTTCGGCGGGAACGCCCTGTCGCTGACCTGCCTTTTGGCGCTGATGGCATTGCCGGGGGCACACTGGATGCTGTCCGCGGCCCTCCTCGCCGGGGTCGGCTTCTTTGGTGCCAGCTTCCCCATGGTCATCGCCCATGGCCGCGCCTTCCTGCCACCTGCGCTGGTCGGACGCGGCGTCACACTGCTTAACCTGTTCGGCATCGGCGCGGTGGGGTTGATGCAAATGGCCACGGGCCAGATTTATGCCGCCCTGCCCGGACAACCCCAAACCGCCTATTCCGCCCTGTTCGCGGCCTATGCCGTGCTGGTGATTGTGGGCCTGTCAGTCTATCTGTGGTCCCAAGACCGAACGGACTGACCGCATGATCATCTATCCCGCCGAATGGACCAAACACAAAGAGGCCGTCTTTTCCGCCCTGGCCTTGGCCGATGGCGGCGGCAAATGGCTGTGGACCATCCCATGGTCGCTGCACGACCACCCCCAAACCCGATCCCGCGTTGCCCTCTGCCTCTCCCGCGCCAAACGCCAACCGCAGGGCATCGCCCGCGCCCTGAAATCCTTGCTGATCCGCCTGCAGTACAATGGGGCCCGCCGCCTGTTCGCCCGCTACCCCGGCGCTGTGGCCGTTGCGTGGAACGGCCTTGGCGGGTCGCGCCAAGCCTTCCTGTTGGCCGCCCGTGACGCGGGCCTTGGCACGCTGTCTTGCGAACTTGCCCCCTTCCCCGGCCGCATCACAGTGGACCCCAAGGGGGTGAACGCCGAAAGCTCGGTCACAGGCCACGACTTTTCGACCACCCCGGCCACCGATGACTGGCGTGCCATGGGCGCCACCCTGACCGCCCGCCCCTCGCGCCGCGCCGATGTTGGCCAAGGCGCGACGACCCTGCCCGACACCCCCTTTCTGTTTTGCCCCCTTCAAGTGCCCAACGACAGCCAGGTCACCCTGTTTCCCGGCTGGACCGGCGGCATGGACGGCTTTCTGCGCGCCCTGACCGAGGCCGCAACCAAACTCCCCCCCGGCTGGCACCTGCGCCTCAAGGAACACCCCTCTGCCCGCAGCCCCCTGACCGATGCCCTCGCCCCCCTTCTCGCCACGGGCCGGGCAATCCTTGACAACCAACCCGACAGCATTGCCCAACTCCACGCCTCTCAGGGCGTCGTCACCCTCAACTCCTCGATGGGCCTGCAGGCCTTCTTTCACGACAAACCTGTCATCACCCTTGGCCGCGCCTTCTTTGCCCGCCAAGGTCTGGTCGAGGTGGCGGGCGATCAGGTCCAGCTGAACCACCTGTTTGGCACCCCCCACAGCCTGACCTTCGACCCCAGCCAACGCGCCCGCTTCATGACCTGGCTTGACCGCAGTTATTATCCGCACTTTCCCAACTCCGACCCCTCCGCTTTGACGGAAAAGCTGCGTCAGGCGCGGAAGATGGCCGCAACCCTGCCTTAGCCCTTCCCCCCCCTGCCCCTTTGCGCTAACAGCCAGCCGTCCTTGACGGTCAAGGGCGCATAAAGGAGACCCCGATGGGCTACAAAGTCGTCGTCGCGGGTGCCACGGGTAACGTGGGCCGCGAAATGCTGAACATCCTCGCTGAACGCGAGTTCCCGGTGGACGAGATTGCCGCACTGGCATCGCGCAAATCCATGGGCACTGAAATCAGCTTTGGCGACAAGACCGTCAAATGCAAAGACCTTGATACCTTCGATTTCACTGGCTGGGACATCGCCCTGTTCGCCGTGGGGTCCGAGGCGACCAAGATGTATGCCCCCAAGGCTGCCGCTGCCGGCTGCATCGTGATCGATAACTCCAGCCTGTACCGCTATGACCCGCAGGTCCCGCTGATCGTGCCCGAAGTGAACGCCGATGCGATCATGGGCTACAAGGCCAAGAACATCATCGCCAACCCCAACTGTTCGACCGCGCAAATGGTTGTCGCCCTGAAACCGCTGCACGACCGCGCCCGGATCAAGCGGGTGGTTGTGTCCACCTATCAATCCGTTTCCGGTGCCGGCAAAGAGGGCATCGACGAGCTGTGGGACCAGACCAAGGGCATCTTTGTGGTCGGCCAAGAGGTGGCACCCAAAAAGTTCCCCAAGCAGATCGCCTTCAACGTGATCCCGCATATCGATGTCTTTCTGGATGATGGTTTCACCAAGGAAGAATGGAAGATGGTGGCCGAGACCAAAAAGATCCTCGACCCCAAGATCAAGATCACCGCAACCTGCGTTCGCGTCCCGGTGTTCGTCGGCCATTCCGAGGCGATCAACATCGAGTTTCACGACCCGATCGACTGGCAAGAGGCGACCGATATCCTGCGCGAGGCGCCGGGTGTTCTGGTCGTCGATAAACGCGAACCGGGCGGCTATATCACCCCCATCGATTGCGTCGGGGACTACGCGGTTTATGTGTCGCGCATCCGTCAGGACATCACGGTTGAAAACGGCCTGTCGATCTGGGTCGTGTCCGACAACCTGCGCAAAGGCGCCGCGTTGAATGCGGTTCAGATTGCCGAAGTTCTGGGGAACCGGGTCCTGAAAAAGGGCTGAGGTGGCCCGCCGAAGGTTTTGAAAGGCCCTGCCGAAAGGTGGGGCCTTTTGCCTTTCGGGGGCGTCCAGATCTGGACACTTTTTAATATGGTGAAAAAACAGGGGGTTGGTTTTAGGAATTTAAGAAAGTGGAAAGGTTTGTGGCCAGGGGTAGGGTGGGTGAAACCCACCGCTGTTCGGAACATTGGCGACGGACCAAGGGATTGGGTGTTTCAATGACGCTCAGTGATCTGAATTGCACGGCGCACCCTGATCAAGGACCCGCCAGTCCCCTCCCTTCAGGCGTTGCATCGGGCGTCCGGTTGGTTGCCCGCCGCCCAAGTCCCTCGGCTTACGGCCTTGGGCAGTGGAACCGATGCACCCCTCACGGGAAGGCACATCAAACGGATTCTTTCGCCTTGGGCGGCGCGGGCAGGGATGGGGTAGGGTATATTTCACGCAGCGCCTCTGCGGTCACGGCGCGCGAAAACCCGCGCCGCAACCAAGACAACCGCAGGCCGCAAACCTTGCTATTATATGAATGAATAATTCCAACCCATTGTTTTCATTTCATATCGAAAAGTGTCCGCGCGTGGACACTCCAAGGGACGGGTCAGGCCCCTGCGGCCTTCATCGCCTCGGCCAAGTCCTGATATTCCTCACAATCGCCACACAGGCCCTGCAGGCGGGCCAGGTTGGCCTTGGCAAGGTCGGGCTGACCGGTCTGCAAGAACAACTCACCTTGATATTCCAGCGCCCCCAGATGATCGGGGTTCAGCGTCAATGCGGTCTGGTAGGCGACGGCGCTGTCATCCAGTTGGTCCAGCTTGCGGTGGGTGAAACCCAGCAGATTCCACGCGTCGGCACTGCTGGGATCCTCGGCCGTCAGGGCCAGAAGGGCGGGCAGGGCAGCGACATAGTTTTTTGCGGTGACCATCGCCTTGGCCTCGTCATAGGCAGAGGCGGTGGTTTCGGTGGCCGTATCCTCGGTGCCCGCCGCAAAGACCGGGGCGGC
>JANNAF010000081.1:0-2641 GCA_031384005.1 Rhodobacterales bacterium
GGCGACATAGTCGATCAACCCCTCGTCCAGCGGCCAGGCGTTCACCCGGCCCTCCCAATCATCGACGATGGCATTGCCGAAGCGGTACACCTCGGTCTGCATATAGGCGGGGCGCGCGGCGACCCATGCGGCGCGGGCGGCCTGCAGGTTGGCGTCTGACGGTGCCGCGATCAGCGCCGCCACGACACCTTGCAGCGCCTGCGCCCCGGTCAGCGCATCGCCATAGGCAGCGGCGGCGATGGCAACATAGGTCTGGCCCACCTCTGCGGGACCTGCGGCAAGGGCGGGCAGTGCGGTCAGCGACAGGGTGGCAATCAGCGACAAGCGCATGGCAATGAACCTTTCAGTGATGTGTTGGTGTGGCGCGGGTCAAGGCGGCAGCCCGCGCAAGGTGCAAGATCATCGGGCCCAGACGCACGGCAGCCTGAACCGCCACAAACGCCTGCGCCATCGGCAGCAAGATCAGCGCAAGGCCCAGCGCGTCATCCCGGTCGCCCACAGTGGCGGCGGCGATCATCTGGGCAAAGGCGGCCTCGTCCCCGCCAAAACAGGCGCAACTGACCCCGTGCCGCATCAGCGGTCGGCGGCCATGCCCGACAAACAGCGCCACCAATTCGGCCAGCAGGGCCAGCCCCGCGTCGGCCCGTGGCCCCAAGGCGGCAAAGTCGGCCTCGACCGCCGCGCGGCCCGTATCCCCATCGCACCAGTGGCGCAGCAGCACGATTGCCCCATATTCCAGCAGTGGCAATTCTTGCAACATGCCCACCGCCGCCCCGCCACGCGTGGCGGCCAAGGCTGTGTCAAACTCTGGCTTGGCGGTGAAAAACGTCATGGCAAGCGACCCCGAAACTGCGTGGGTATAACCTGACGGAATTAGTCGGGAATGTAAATCTGATTCTTTCCGTCGGAAATTACCGCACCGCCTCCAACCCGGCATCAGGCAGACTGCAATCGCGGATCACATCATCGCCACAGATGCGCGGCGCCAGATCGCGGGTCAGGCAGATGCGCACCTCTTGGATCATGCCCTGCTTGCAGGTCACGGTGACCTGATCGGCGCTCAGGCGCGGGTTGCGTTCCAAAAACGCGTCCTGAATGACGCTGGCGTCAATCCGCAGGTCGCGGTTGATCTGGGCGAACACGGGCGGAATGGTGACACTGTTCCACGCCCGGCGCAGCGTCGCGAAATAGTCGCGGGCGGACAGGCCCGAACAGCGGCCATGCTTTTTCCATTCGTAAAATGCCAGCCCCGCCCCGCCCATGATATCGGCCATGGCGGCGGTGTCGGCGCGGGTTGGGTCGGGTTCAACGGTCCGGCAATCGGCGGGATAACCGTCCTCATACTGCGGCCACAACCCGTGGACCGTGAATGTCAAACCGCGCCCGGCATCACATTGCGGGTCGTCCCGGTCGTCGCCTTCCAACGCGCACCAGTTGGCCGACCATGACAGCGCCAACAGATAATAATCGAACTCCCCCGCCTGATCGCTTTGGGCACGTAGGGGCAGGGCGGCACACAGGGCGACA
Organism: Rhodobacterales bacterium; assembly: GCA_031384005.1. Taxonomy (GTDB): domain Bacteria; phylum Pseudomonadota; class Alphaproteobacteria; order Rhodobacterales; family Rhodobacteraceae; genus Stagnihabitans. The sequence continues at coordinate 1,528 of JANNAF010000081.1, forward strand.
AAGACCAGACACAGCAGGCGCATTTTCACTTTCCTCTGACACAAATCCACACTATAGACGCGCAACTTCCCCGAAAACGTATCTACCGCGACCAGGGTCGCAGCCGTTTTCCCGGCCCGAGACAGATTTGTAAAGGAGTGATCAAGGTGAGCAAGCCGCTGATGTCCAAGGCCACCGCCGTTTGGCTGGTGGACCACACCACCCTGACATTCCGCCAGGTCGCAGATTTCTGCGGCATGCACGAATTGGAAGTGCAAGGGATTGCCGATGGCGACGTCGCCACCGGGGTCAAGGGTTTCGATCCGGTCAGCAACAACCAGCTGGACATGATCGAGATCGAGCGGGCGCAGGCCGACCCGCTGTACCGCATGAAACTGAAATTCATCCAGTCCGCCGTGGGCGAGGAAAAGCGCCGTGGCCCGCGCTATACCCCCTTGTCCAAACGGCAGGACCGCCCCGCCGCCATTTTGTGGCTGGTCAAGTTTCACCCCGAGCTGAGCGATGGCGCGGTGGGCAAGCTGGTCGGCACGACCAAGCCGACCATCCAGTCGATCCGCGAACGCACCCATTGGAACATCGGCCAGATCACCCCGATCGACCCGGTGGCGCTGGGCCTGTGCCGGCAATCCGAACTGGACACCGCCGTTCAGGCCGCCGCCCGCAAAAAGGCATCCGAAGGCACCGTGATGTCCGATGATGAACGCCGCAAACTGGTGTCCACCGAACAATCGCTGACCATGGGCGAAGAGCCGAAAATGCCCTCGGGGCTGGAGGCGTTCACCCGCGAATCCCGCGAGGAAAAAGCGCGCGAGAACAAGCCGGCCAATTTTTCGGACGCCGAAAGCTTCTTCAACCTGCCCAACAGCGATGATGACGAGGATGACGACGACGAATGATTCTGCCGGCCCGCGCGGTTTTTGCCGACAGTTTGCCCAAAATACCGGGCAGATGATTTGATCGTATAAGGCAAATCGCAAGGCGCGGCGTGTTTGGTTGCGTGATCAGGGGCCATTTCCAGCCGGGAATGGCCCCTTTGCGCAGCTGAACCACCGGAGGGGTCATGGCCACGATCACCGAAACCACCGACGCACCGGGCGACAGGACGACGCCTTAT
>JANNAF010000088.1:0-11560 GCA_031384005.1 Rhodobacterales bacterium
CCCGGCCAACATGGGCTTTGTGGTGGACTGGTCGCCCTATATGCACAAGTTTTACGGCCAGCCTGTGAAAGGGGCCGCGCTGTGTGTGGGCCGCAAGCGCGAGATGGGCGAGTTTGTCGTGTCGGCCAAGGGGCTGGAGGGTGGCGGGATATATTCGGTGTCGCGCGACATGCGCGAGGGCGCGGAGTTGGTGGTGGATTTCCTGCCGGATCAGTCCGAACACAAGGTTCGCGAAAAGCTGGAAAAGATGCAGCCGGGCGAGACATTCGCCAACCGCTTGCGCAAGCTGGGCCTGTCGCCGGTCGCGCTGGCGCTGGCGTTGGAGTTTGGCCGCGGCATGGACCCGTTGAAAGCCGCCAAGGAATTGCCGATCCGCCATCAGGGGCCAAGGCCGCTGGACGAGGCGATTTCGGTGTCAGGTGGCGTCAAGTTTTCCGGTGTGACCGAGGGGTTGGAGTTGACAGCCCTGCCCGGCGTGTTCGTCTGCGGCGTGATGCTGGTTTGGGTGGCGCGGACGGGCGGCTATTTGTTGACCGGGTGTCTAGCGACCGGGCGGGCGGCGGGACGGGCGGCTGCGAAGGGGTAGCGGCGGCGGGGTGGGGTCTGCCGGGGCGGGGTCTGCCGGGGCGGTGGGTTTCACCCACCCTACTTGCCGCCACCCGCCGTCTCGCTGCCTTCCCGCGTCAGGTAATAGGCGATCAGGATGGGGAAAAAGGTGGCGATGAACACCACCATGGCGACGACGTTGGTGACCGGGCGTTGTCTTGGCCGCACGAGTTCTTCCAGCATCCAGATCGGCAGGGTGGCCTGTTGGCCTGCGGTAAAGGTGGTGACGATGACTTCGTCAAAGGACAGGGCAAAGGCGAGCATGCCGCCGGCGAGGAGGGCGGAGCCAAGGTTGGGCAGCAGGATATGGCGGAAGGTCTGGAAGCTGTTGGCACCGAGGTCGGCTGACGCCTCGAGTATGCCGCCCGACAGGCGGCGAAAGCGGGCGACGGCGTTGTTGTAGACGATGACGATGCAGAAGGTGGCGTGGCCCAGAACGATGGTCAGAGTCGAAAACGGGATGTCCATAAAGCCGAAGGCAGAGCGCATCGAGATGCCTGTGATGACCCCCGGCAAGGCAATGGGCAGGATGATCAGCAGGCTTAACTGATCGCGGCCGAAAAAGCGGGATCCGGCCATGGCGGCGGAGATCAGGGTGCCGAGGATCAACGCCAGCGCGGTGGCGAGGGCTGCCACCTGCAGCGACAGGATCAGGGGGGGCCAGATGTCGGGGCGTTCCCACGCGACGGCGAACCATTTGGTGGTCAGGCCTGGCGGCGGGAAGGCGAAGCTGCGTTCCTCGGTCGTGAAGGCGTAAAGGAAGATCAGCAGGATGGGCAGGTGCAGGAAGGCCAGCCCCCCAAAGGCCGCCAGTTTCAGCAGGGGCGAGGCGTCAGAGCGCATCAAAGGCCCCCGCGCGTTTGGCCATGGTCAGATAGACCAGCATGATGACGATGGGCACCACGGCAAAGGCGGCGGCCAAGGGGATGTTCCCGGCGGTGCCTTGCAGCTGAAAGACCGCCATGCCGATGAAATTGGCCGAGGTGCCGATGATCTGGGGGATGATGTAGTCACCCTGCGTCAGTGAGAAGGTAAAGATCGACCCGGCAATCACCCCCGGCATGGCAAGGGGCAGGATCACGGTGCGGAAGGTCTGGCGGGAGGTGGCGCCAAGGTCGGCAGACGCCTCGATCATCGAAGTGGGCACGCGTTCCAGCGCCGCCTGCATTGGCAGGATCATGTAGGGCAGCCAGACATAGGTGAAGACCACAAACGTGCCGATGAACGAGGTGGAGAGCGAGTTGCCACCGACCCATGGCAAGGCAAGGGCGGCGTCAATGGCCCAGGAGGTGTGGGTCGCCTCGGCAGCCCAAGTCAGGATGCCTTCTTTGGCGAGGATCAGTTTCCAGGCATAGACCTTGACCAGATAGGACGACCAAAGGGGCAGCATGATGCCCAGGTAGAACGCCGCCTTCCAGCGGCCCTTGGCGTAGCGGGCGGCGTAATAGGCCAGCGGGAAGGCAAGGAACGCCGACGCGAGGGTGACCGCGGCCGCCATGCCAAGGGTGCGCAAGATCACGTCGGCATTGGAGGGGCGGAGGAGTTCGCCGTAGGTTTTCAGGGTGAATTCGCGCAGGATCAGGCCCGAGAATTCGTCAATCGAAAAGAAGGATTGTACCAGAAGGGCGACGAGCGAGCCAAGGTAGATCACACCCAGCCAGATCAGCGGCGGGGTAATCAGCAGGGCCAAAAGAAGCCGGGGGTGGCGCCAGAACAGGGTGGTCAGCTGGTCTGCCAGACCGCGCGGGGCGATGATGGCGGGGGCGATAACGGGGGGGTGGGCGGTCATGCCTCGTCCATCACATGCAGGGCGGCGGGGTCAAAGGACAGGGTCAGAGGCGCGCCGATCTGCGGGGGCGGGGTGCCTGCGGGCAGGTAAGCGGCTATATCCTGACCTTGGGTGGTGACGGTCACCCGGTTGCCTGCGCCCAGATAGCGCAGGGCGGTGACGGTCCCGCTGATCGGGCCAAAGGGCGCGGGGTGCAGCGCCTCGGGGCGCAGGGATGACCAGCGGGCGGGGCCGCCGAGCGACTGGGTCAAAGCGGGGGGCAGAACGTTGGAAGATCCAACGAAATCGGCCACGAAGCGGGTTTTGGGTTGGGTATAGATCTGCGCCGGCGTGCCAATTTGCGCGATTTTGCCATTGTTGAACACGGCGAGGCTGTCGGCCATCGACAGCGCCTCGGATTGGTCATGGGTGACAAAGACAAAGGTGATGCCAAGGCGCTGTTGCAGGGATTTCAACTCGTCCTGCATCGCCTCGCGCAGTTTCAGGTCCAGCGCACCCAGGGGTTCATCCAGCAAGAGGACGCGGGGTTCATTTACCAGGGCGCGGGCAAGGGCGACGCGCTGGCGCTGGCCGCCGGACAGTTGCGCCGGTTTGCGGTCGCCGTAGGCATCCAAGTGGACGAGGGCCAGCATTTCCTCGGCCTTGGCATAGCGCGTGGTGCGGGCGATGCCCTTGACCATCAGGCCGTAAGCCACGTTGTCGCGCACATTCATATGGGGAAAAAGGGCGTAGTCCTGAAACACCGTGTTCACATGGCGCAGGTGGGGGGGGACGGCGGACACATCCTCGGCAAAGATGCGGATCTGGCCGGAGGTGGGTTTTTCAAAGCCGGATATCAGGCGCAGGCAGGTGGTCTTGCCTGACCCGGAGGGGCCCAACATGGCAAAGAAGGCCCCCTCGGCAATGGTCAGGTCAACGGCATCAACTGCCTTCACCGGGCCGAATGACCGGGAAACAGCGCGGAATTCGACAGCAGCAGTCATTGGGGAGGGGTCCGGGTATGGGGCAGGTAAGGCGGGGTTAACCCCGCCCTACGGTAGGGCGGGGTTAACCCCACCATTGGCTGGGATCAGCGTCCGCCGATCACGCCGATATAGTCCGACACCCAGCGATAATAGGGCGTGCAGGCGCCATCACCTTGGGCGCAGTTCGATACTGGCGTGGTCCAGAACCGGATCTTGGCAAAATCGTCCAGACCGTTGGCGGTGCAGGTTTCTGCGGTGGCCATGCCGCGCCCATCGGTGCAGGCGGCGGGAACCGAGGGGTTGGCCCCGAACCAGACCGCAAGGTCAGCCTGCAGGTTGGAGGACAGCTGATGTTCCATCCATTTGTAGGCGCAGTTCGGATTGGCCGCATCGACATGCATCATGGTCGTATCGGCCCAGCCGGTGGCCCCTTCCTGCGGGATGGTCGAGGCGATCGGCAGCCCCTCACCCTTGAGCAGGTTGACCTGGAACGGCCACGAGCCTGAGGCGACGATGCCCTCATTCTTGAAGTCGTCCATCTGGATGAAGGCGTCGTGCCAGTAGCGGCCCACCAGCGTGCGCTGGACGCGCAGCAGATCCAGCGCGGCCTTGTACTGGGTATCGTTCAGCTCGTAAGGCGAGGTGATGCCCAGTTCGGGCTTGTGAAACATCAGGTACTGCGCGGCATCGGCAATGTGGATCGGACCGTCATAGGCCTGCACCCGGCCCTCGTTCGACTTGCCATCCGGCAGGTCCATCTTTTCGAACACCACGTTCCACGAGGTTGGCGGCTCTTTGAACACCTCGGTGTTGTACATCAACACGTTCGGGCCCCACATGTAGGGCACGCCATAATGCACGCCGTCCACGGTATGCCAGGACGCATCCTTGAGCCGGTCATCGACGGTGCCCCACGACGGGATCAGGTCGATATTGATGGGTTGCACCCGCCCGCCAGCGATCAGCCGCAGCGAGGCATCGCCCGAGGCGGTGACAAGGTCAAAGCCGCCTTCGTTCATCAGCGCAACCATTTCGTCGCTGGTGTTGGCGGTCTTGACGGACACCTTGCAGCCGGTGTCGGCCTCGAACTTGGTGACCCAGTCAAAGGTCTTGTCGGTTTCGCCGCGCTCGATATAGCCGGCCCAGGCTACGATGGACACCTCGCCTTCGCCCTCGCCAATGGCTGTGACCTGCGCAAGCGTCGGCATGGTCGCAATCGCCAAGGCCAGTGCGGATGTGCCCATCAATTTCATGGTTTTCATGTGCAGTCTCCCTGAGTTCACCCCGTGCGGGTGGTGCCGCGTTTTGCGGTCATATGATCAAATTAGAGGGTTGGTGGCGTTAAGCAATCGAAATTTCGGGGGTGGCGCAGCGGGTCACAAAGGCGGCCAGTTCGCGGTTAAAGCGGGCTGGGTCCTCGGCAAAGGGCATGTGGCCGATGCCGTGATAGAGCGAGAGTTCGGCGCCGGGGATCAATGGTGCGCGGGACTGGGCAAGGCCGGGCAGGACCAGTGTGTCCCGGGTGCCTTGGGTCAAAAGGACAGGCACATCCAGCGTGGCCAGCACCGCGCCATCGTCGGGGCTGCGGGTCAGGTGGGCACGGCGGGTGCGGGGGGTGACGCGCATATTGTAAAGCCGGGCTTGGGCAAGGGTCCGTTCTGGCGGCGGCAGGAAAAAGCAGGCGCGCAGGAACCGTTCCACGGCCACCAGTTCGCGGGCAAGGTCGGGACGCAGCATGTCGCGGAAATGGTCGTTGCCCGGGCCGTTGAAAGCGGGGTCGCTGTCCAGTTTCGCGCCGACATAGTTGATGCCGCTGATCGCCCCTGTGCCGTAATGGCGGACATAGTCATTGATCAGGCGACCGGCATAAGACCAGCCGACCAGCACCGGCCGGTTCAGGCCCAGCGCGGTAATGACCGTGTGGATATCGGCGGCAAAGTCAGCCTCGTTGGCATAGCGCGTCACATCCTCGGGTTGGTCCGAAGCGCCATGGCCGCGGATATCACAAGCGACCATGCGGAAGCGGGACAAGAGGGTGCGGTCCTCGGTTTGCAGGTGCCAGCACAGCGAGGCCTGATTGAAACCGTGCAGGAACAAGATTGCCGGGCCGTCGGGGTTGCCAGCCTCGTACACCGCAAGGTTGAGGCCGTCTGCACTGGGGATGCGGGTCTGTTTCATGGGGTCAGGGTCCTCACAAGGGCCGCATGATGGCGCGCGATCACGGTGTGGTAGGCGGTCAGACGGTCTGGGGTAAAGTGGTGGTCTTCGGCCAGCAGGTTGACTGTGGCCAGCACGGCGCCGTCGTGGATCAGTGGCACGTTGATGCAGGACCCAAGCCCCATCGAGGTGATCAGCGCATGGTCAAAGAAGTAGCGGGCAAACGCGGGCGCGGTATTGGCAACAAAGGTTTGCTGGCCCGCGATGCAATGGTCGTACCAGCCGTCATGGAGCATCGGTTTGGTGCCGTCGGTCGGGTATTGGGCGGGGTGCGAGGTATAGGCGCGGCGGGTCAGGGCGGCCCGGGTATCGACGACCGAAATGGTGAAAAGGCGGGTGCCAAGGGCGGCGCAATCGGCATGCAGGGCGGCATGGGCGGGGAACATGGCGCGGCCTTTGCGGATCAGGGCGAGTGGCGGTAGGGGTAGGGCTGTCCCCTGGTACGGTGCCAGATCAGGCCCGCCAACACCAGCACCGCACTGCCCACAGCGACCGGGGTCAGGACAAAGTTCAGGCTGGGGGCGGCCAAGGCGGTGGCGATGGCGACGGCCCCGCCGGGGGGGTGCATGGCGTGGGTCAGGGCCATCGCCAGAACGGCAAGGGCAACCGACAGGCAAATCACGGCAACTTGTGGCAGGCCCAGTTGCAGCACAAACAGGGCGGCCAAGGCAGAAACGGTATTGCCGACCACGACGGGCCAAGGTTGGGCCAAAGGGCTGCCCGGCACCACAAAGATCAGGAAGGCTGTCGCGCCAAAGGGGGCAATCAGCGCGGTTTGGCCGCTGCCCAGGCCCCGCAGGACAAGGTGGGCCACCCAAAGCCCCAGTCCGGCACCAATGGCCGCGCGGGCCCAGACCAGCGGCGGCAAGTGCAGCCGGACCGGGCCATAGCCTTGCCACCACGGGGTCACGGTGGGCCACCGTTCCACTGGCCCTCGGCCATGACGACCCAGCCTTGCTGGGGATCGGGCAGCGGAGGTGGGGCGCCGGTTTGCCAGAACATCAGCAGGATGTGGTCAGGGTCGCGTGGGCGTTCGGTGGTGGCAAAGGCCTGCCAGATCAGGTTGAACCCCTCGATCAGCAGGCCTTCGGCGTAAAAGGCGATTTCCTCGGCGTCCAGCATTTCGGTGGTGTCGTCCTGCACCTGCCAGCCCTCACCCTCGGCCCAGACGACCGAGCCTTCGACGGCGGGGTGTTTGGCGGCAAGGCGGGCAAGAGGGGTGAGGAAGGTGTCCAGAGGGGTCTGGGTCATGGGGCATCCTGACAGGCTGGCCTACAGGCATGGCGCAGGTTTGCAGCATGGGCAAGGGGGGTTGGGAAGTGTCCACGCGCGGACAAAAGTGAATACCTATTAAAAACAGCGTGTTACGTTTTCATTTTAACCAGGTGTTAACTGTTCAAATCGGCGGCGGCGGGGTTCTGTGTGCAACCGATCTGCGCACCCTTTGGCGCTGGTTACCGGGACAGAGCGCCAATGGCCGACCGTGCCGGGTGGGGCACATGCGGTGGGTGGTCAACGCGTGGCGGGTGGGTGCGACCCACCTTACCCGTTTTCGCGCAGCACCGAACCTGCCAGATAGAGCGAGCCGCAGATCAGGACGCGGGCGGCGGGGTCGCGGGCGGCGATGGTGGCCAGCGCCTCGGCCACCGACGTGGCGGTGGTGGCGGGGATGCCTGCGGCGGCGGCAGCGGCGCGGGTCACCTCGGCGGGCAGGGTGTTTTTCTCGCCGGGGATCGAGACGGCGGTCAGGGTGGTGGCTTGGGGTGCGAGGGGCACCATATAGCCTGCCACGTCCTTGGTGTTCAGCATGCCGCAGATCAGGTGGGTGTCGCGCGGGGTCATGCGGGCCAGCGTGGCGGCGATGGCTTGGCCGCCAGCGGGGTTGTGGCCGCCGTCAAGCCACAGTTCGACTTGGGGGGCAGCCTGAACCAATGGTCCGGTGCGCAGGCGTTGCATCCGGGCGGGCCAGACGGCGCGGGTCACGGCGGCCTCGCAGGCGGCGGCGTCAAAGCCCAGATGGCGCAGGGCGGCAAGGGCGGCACCGGCGTTCTGGATCTGGTGGGGACCGGGCAGGTTGGGCAGGGGCAGGTCCAGCAAACCGTTTTCATCCTGAAACACCAGACGGTCATGTTCCTGCATCACATGCCACTGCTGACCAAAGGCCAGAACCGGGGCACCCATCCGTGCGGCCTGACGTTCGATCACGGCCATGCCGTCATCCGACTGCGGCCCAATGACGACGGGCACGCCGCGTTTGATGATGCCTGCCTTTTCAAAGGCAATCTCGGGCAGGGTTTCGCCAAGGAACTGCTGATGGTCCAGCGACACCGGGGTGATGATGGACACACGCGGGGTCATGACATTGGTCGCGTCAAGGCGGCCGCCCAAGCCCACCTCTAGCAGGGTCCAGTCGGCGGGGGTGCGGGCAAAGGCCAGAAAGGCGGCACAGGTGGTGATTTCGAAAAACGTAATCTCGTCCGGGCCATTGGCCTGCACACATTCATCCAGCAACGCGGTCAGGGCGGGTTCCGAGATCAAATCGCCTGCCAGCCGGATGCGTTCGTGGAACCGGGCAAGGTGGGGCGAGGTATAGGCGTGGACGGTGGCCCCGGCATGTTCCATCCCGGCGCGCATCATGGCCTGGGTCGACCCCTTGCCATTGGTGCCCGCGATATGCACCACGGGCGGCAGCCGCAGTTCAGGGTTGCCAAGGGCGGCCAGCAGGCGATGCACACGGTCCAGCGTCAGATCGATGACCTTGGGGTGCAGGGTCATCATCCGTTCAAGGACGGCGTCGGAACCAGTCGGGTCGGTCATTTGGCGGGAACGGCGACCGGGGCGGGCAGGTCGCCCTTGATGGCCGGGGTCTGGTTGGTCAGCATGCGCAGGATCGTCGTCAACTCGTCGCGCAATTGTTTGCGGTGGGTGACGCGGTCCAGCATGCCATGGTCCAGCAGATATTCGGCGCGCTGGAACCCTTCGGGCAATTTCTCGCGGATGGTTTGTTCGATCACGCGGGGACCGGCAAAGCAGATCAGGGCGTTGGGTTCAGCGATTTGCACATCGCCCAGCATGGCATAGCTGGCGGTCACACCGCCTGTGGTGGGATGGGTCAGCACGACGATATAGGGCAGCCGCGCCTCTTTGACCATTTGGACGGCGACGGTGGTACGGGGCATTTGCATCAGGCTAAGGATGCCTTCTTGCATGCGCGCGCCACCTGCGGCGGAGAACACCACCATGGGGCGTTTGTGTTTCACGGCGGTTTGGGCGGCGGCGATCATCGCATTGCCGACATACATGCCCATCGATCCGGCCATGAAGCTGAAATCCTGCGCCACGGCAACGATGGGGGTGCGCATGATCTCGCCCTCGGCGACCAGCATCGCCTCTTTCTCTCCCGTGGCCTTTTGTGCGGCCTTGAGGCGGTCGGGATATTTCTTTTGGTCGCGGAAATGCAGGGGGTCCACGACGGCATCGGGGACCTTGACCTCGGTGAAGATACCGCCGTCGAACAGGTGTTTGAAGCGGTCACGCGGGCTGATCGCCATGTGATGATCGCAGGAAGTGCAGACGTTCAGATTGTCCGACAGTTCGCGGTGAAACAGCATGGTCCCACATTCGGTACATTTGGTCCACAGATTGTCAGGCACCTCGCGCCGGGAAAACAGCGAGTTGATCTTGGGGCGGACATAGTTGGAGATCCAGTTCATGGGCAGCCCTTTTGGTCACGTCGACGTGTCTCAGATAAGGCGGCGGGCAATGAAATGCAATCGGGTCAGGTGAAGGGGGCGACGGTCAGGGCAAGGGCACCGACAGTCCATGATTTTGCGGCTGGCGCGAATATGCTGCGGCGCGTTGAAACTTTTGTCCCGCTGCGCCCGTAGATTTGGGCAACACAAAAGGGGATGTCATGCCAAAGGGAGAGTTGATTTACCGACAGCGGCGCGCGACGCGGGTCACACATTGGCTGTGGGCGGTTTGCCTGTTCTTTTTGCTGTTCAGCGGGTTGCAGATATTCAACGCCCATCCTGTGCTGCAGATCGGGCAAGAATCGGGTTTTGACTATGATAACGCGATTGCGCGGTTTGAGGTGCCGTCGGCGCTGACCATGCCGTCGGGGCGCAGTTTGGCGACGGGGCGGGTGATCCATTTCTTTTTCGGCTGGGTGTTGGTGGGGACGTTGGGGGTGTGGCTGGTGGCCAGCATCTGGAACGGGCATTTCCGTGCGCTGATCCCGACGCTGGCCGACCTGCGGGCGTTGCCGCGCAATGTGGCGGACCATATCCGCCTGCGGTTTCACCACAGCCGCGACTATAACGTGTTGCAAAAGCTGGCCTATGCCGGGGTGTTGTTTGTCGTGTTGCCCGGGATCGTGGCAACCGGTTTGACCATGTCACCGGGGTTCAACGCTGTGGCGCCGTGGTTGCTGGACATCTTTGGCGGGCGGCAGACGGCGCGGACGCTGCATTTCGGGCTGATGCTGGCGTTGGTTTTGTTCTTTGTGGTTCATATGGCGATGATTTTGCTGGCGGGGCCGCTGAATGAAATCCGGTCGATTGTGACGGGATGGTACCGGGTCGGAGGGGACAGCGATGATCACGCGGCGTAATCTGTTGTTGGGGGCAGCGGCGAGTTTGCCCGGATGCACCCTGTTGGACGGGCTGACGCGTGACAGCGCCATGCGGGCCTTTCTGCAAAGCGCGGAACATCTGACCATGGCGGCGCAGCGGTTGCTGATGGGGGACGCGCTGGCGCCCGAGTTCACGGCCGCCGACATCCGGCAGGGCCAGCATCCCAACGGGTCCGTCGCGGTGGACAGTGCCGAATACAGCGCCCTGCAGGCCGGGGGATTCGCCCAGTATCGGCTGGAGGTGGGCGGTTTGGTCGAGCGGCCCATGTCGATCCCCTATGCCGCGTTGACCGCCTTGCCCGCCCGGACCCAGATCACCCGGCACGACTGCGTCGAGGGTTGGTCGTGCATCGCGAAATGGACCGGGGTTCCGTTGGCGCTGATACTGGATCAGGCGCGGCCCCTGCTGGCCGCGCGCTATGTCGTGTTTCACTGTTTTGATGCGATCGAAAAGGGGCTGTCGGGTGAGGTTTTCTATTACGAAAGCATCGACATGGTGGATGCGCGGCATCCGCAGACCATTCTGGCCTATGGGATGAACGATCGTGCGTTGCCAGTGGTCAACGGCGCGCCGCTGCGTCTGCGGGTGGAACGGCAGTTGGGGTACAAGATGGCCAAGTTCGTGAAACGGATCGAGTTGGTGGACAGTCTCGCAGGTTTGGGGGCCGGGCGGGGCAGTTACTGGGCTGACCGGGGGTATGAGTGGTATGCCGGTATTTGACAGGCGACGGCGGGTGACGGCGCATCAATGATCCCCAGTTCGGGGTGCTGGGTCAAGCGAAAGCCTGCCACAGCAGGCGCAGCGCCATGGCGGTGGTGGTAACGACCAGCAGGGGTTTGATCACCCGCGCCCCCACCCGCACCGCCAGCCGCGCGCCAATGGCCGCCCCAGCCACCTGCGCCACACCCATGCCAAGGCCGACGGCCCACCACGTCGCCCCGGTGGTGGCAAAGACCAAAAGCGATCCAAGATTGGAGGCAAAGTTCAGCATCTTGGTATGGGCCGTCGCCTTCAGCACGCCAAACCCGGCCAGCATCACAAAGGCCATCATAAAGAACGACCCGGTTCCGGGGCCGAAAAAGCCGTCATAGGCGGCGATCAGCGGGACAGCGGTCAGGGTGAACAGGGCGGGCGTCAGCGCTTCGGTGCGTGCCGCATCGGTCAGGCCGGGTTTCAGGGCAAAGAACAGCGCGATGGCGATCAGGACGACGGGCATGATCAGGCGCAGGATTTCGGCGGGGATCAGGTGGGCGACCAGCGCGCCCCCTGCCCCGGCCACGGCGCTGATGGCGGCCATGACCAGTTGGTCCTGCGGTCGGACCTGACCGGCGCGGGCATAAGTGATGGCG
>JANNAF010000130.1:0-6898 GCA_031384005.1 Rhodobacterales bacterium
GTGTTAGGCCTGCCGCCAGCGTTCATTCTGAGCCAGGATCAAACTCTCAAGTTGAAAGTTCCGAAGAACTATCCTTGACGTCGAACCTTCGCACATCTGCCTATACTCGGAACGAATATAGGTCTTAACAATTCATGTGCTCAAGTTACCGAAGTAACAAAAACCCACAAACCGTGAAGCTTTCACTTGGATCATCGGGCCGAAACCCTACCAAGCCGATATGCAACCAGTTAAACGCCGATGCGTCCAAACCGCCCACATATCTCTTCATACATAAACTTTTCAAAGAGCGCGGACACAAAACACACAACACACCCGAACTTCGGGCGTATGTGCCGTCGTGTATCCAATTATTCTGTGGCGTCTCTCACCGCCGCGCCGTCCGATCCGTCTGCGTTTCCGCGTCTGCATCGTTTCGGTGAAGCGGTATCTAGGCCCCGACGCCAAAACCCGCAAGAGGAAAAATCGCATGGTTTGACATTTTTTTGTTACGCTCAATGTTTACTGGGGTTTTTCACGCTGACTGCCTGCACAACAGGCAGCTTATCCACAAGGCCCACCCCGAAAACCCGGCCAATCCGCCGAATCTTCGGGGCCAAAAGCCCGAATCTCCGGCGAACCTCAGGCCAATCCGATGCCCTTATGGGTGATCCGGCCCCCGGCAATCGTCAGCGCCACCGCCATATCGCCCAGATCCTGCGTGTTTGCCGCCTCGATGTCGCCGTCCAGCAGGACCAGATCGGCCGCCAGCCCCGGAACCAGCCGTCCGGTCAGCCCCTCCATATGCGCGGCCCATGCCCCACCTGCGGTATAGGCGTGCAGGCTCTCCATAAGGCTTAACCGCTCATCCTGCGCCCCCTCAAAGGGCACCCGCATCAGGGCGGCCCGCAACCCGCGCATCACCGACACATCAGTGACCGGCCAGTCACTGGCATAGGCCAGATGCGCCCCGGCGTCGGCCAAGGTCTTCCACAGATAGGCGTCGCGCCAGCGCGCCTTGTCAAACACCGTCTCCATGGTCGACAGCGGAAAACCCATCGCCCCCGGCGGATGGGGTGGCTGGACAGAGGCGGTGATCCCCAACGCGGCAAGCCGTGGCACATCGGCCCGGTCGATCAGCTCGATATGTTCGATGCGGTGACGCAGATCAGGCCGCCCCGCCGCCTCATAACCATCAATCGTGGTCCTGACCGCGCCATCACCAATCGCATGGACGGCAATCTGCAAACCCCGCCGCGAAATCTCGGTGCAGATCGCCTTGAACCGCTCTGGGGCGAACAGCGGTTCGCTGCGCGCGGTCGTGCCGGGATAGTCGTTCAGCATATAGGCGGTGCGGCTGTCCACCACGCCGTCCATGAACATCTTGACGAACCCGCTGCTGACCCACTCCCCGGCAAACTCGGCGGCCATGGCAGACGCCCGGTCCAATTCAGCCAGATCCATATGCGGCTTGAAATGGAACGGCACCTTGACCCGCGCGGTCAATCGGCCCTCGGCCTCCATCTCGGCCAGCAACACGCAGGTATAGCGGTTGCCATCCATGTTCACCATCGAGGTGATGCCCTGCGCGGCACAATGCGCCAGCCCCGCCGCCACGATGTCCTTGTCGCGCGCCCGCTGTGCGGCGTCGGGCCAGGGTGCAGGCTCGCCGCCCGTCGCGATGCCCAGCTGCAGATGCGCCGCGCCGCCCAACTCCAATATCGGGCCAAATGCCTCGAACTCGCGCAACTCGCCGGTCGCGGTACCATCGGGCCCCATCACCACCTCATGCCCCGCGGGCATGTCCGCGCCGTGCAACAGCCCCGCCGCCGTCAGCGCCATGGTATTGGCCCAAACCGTGTGGTGATCGGGCGATGTCATCGCAACCGGCCGGTCCGCGATGATGCGGTCCAGATCCTGCCGCGTCACACCCGGCCCCAAAATCTCATAGGCCGCCCCCTGCGCCATCACCAGCGCCAGCCCCGGATTGGCCGCCGCATACCTCAAAAACGCCGCCCGCAGCGCGTCAAACCCCATCACCCCGCCCAATTGCAACTGCGTCAACTCATTGCCGCCCAACACCAGATGCAGATGGCTTTCGACAAACCCCGGCAACAGCGTCCGCCCACCAGCCGCAATCACCCGCGTTTGGGGGCCAGCCAGCGCCATCACCTCGGCGTCCGACCCGACGGCGACGATCCGCCCTGCGGCCAGCGCCACCGCCTCGGCCCGTGGCAGCACCTTGTCCATCGTCAAAACCCGCGCCCCAGTGATGATCATGTCCATGTTCTTGCCTTTCATCCGTTTCTAAATATCCCGGGGGTCCGGGGGCAGCGTCCCCGGGTCTCTCAGCCCGCAACCCGCTCTGCCATCACACACAGCATCTCAAACATCAAACTGACCCCCAGCCAAGCCGTCCCGCCACTGGCATCGAACGGCGGCGACACCTCGACCAGATCAGCCCCCACCACATTCAACCCGCGCAAGCCCCGCGCCACCTGCAACGCCTGCCAAGAGGTCGGCCCGCCCACCTCGGGCGTCCCCGTCCCCGGCGCGAATGTCGGATCGACAAAATCGATGTCATAGGTGACATATGTGTCCCCCTGCCCGACAATCTCGCGCGCCTCGACCATCACGTCCTCGGCCCCGCGCGCATGGAACTCGGCAATCGGAATGATCCTGATGCCAACGCTGGCCGCAAAGTCCCAATCCTCGCGGCCGTAAGCAGTCCCGCGGATCCCGATGATGACATAGCGTTTGGGGTCCAGCAGCCCCTCCTCCACCGCGCGGCGAAACGGGGTGCCGTGGTTATAGCGGCTGGTGCCAAAGTATACGTCATTCAGGTCCGTATGACTGTCGAACTGGATCATCCCGAGCGGACGCCCTTTCCCAAGGGCCCGCAAGATCGGCAGCGTGCACAGATGGTCCCCACCCCCGGTCAGCGGCAAAATCCCCGCCGTCCGCACCTTGGTATAAAATGCCTCCATCCGCGCCAAGGAATCCATCAGATCGCCCGGATTGGGCGCGACATCGCCCAGATCGGCGCAGCGCGCCAATTCGAACGGGGCGACCCAGGTCGCACCATTCTGCGCCCGTATCATGGTGGACAGATCGCGCAACTGGCGTGGGCCGTGACGCGGCCCGGGGCGGTTGGTCGTACCACCATCCCACGGCGCGCCGATCAACCCGATCTGCACCTCAGGAAAACGGGGATGATCAAAGCCGACATGCGGCAACCGCATGAAGGTGGGTATCCCTGCGAATCGCGGCAGATCGAACCCCGACACCGGGGTAAAGAACCCGTCCCCTGCACCTGCCATTTTATGCCCCCTGATCCAGTTTCTGCCGCATCCAACCACCATGACAGCCGCGACGCAGGCCCGAACGCGACACGGCACGGCGCGAAATTGCACCCCACGCCCGCCAACTGACGCCCGGCCCTTGACCCGCAGCCCGCTTTTGGTCCTTATCCTGCACAACCCCCCACGGGCCCCGCTCGGGTGCCTCTCGGGCACAGTGTGGCCAGCATTTCAGGAACGACCGATGTTCAGCAAGACCCCAGACGCGACCCCCGCCCCTGCGACCTCGGCGCCCAAACCTGCGACCAGCGGTCAGACCAAATCGGTGCTGGCACAGGATCTGCGGATCACCGGCGAAATCACCTCCACCGGCACCATCGAAGTGTTGGGCGAGATTGAGGGCAACCTGACCGCACGCGGCCTGATCGTCGGCATCGAGGGTCGGATGGCCGGAACCGTCTCGGCCGAAACGGTCGAGGTCAAAGGCAAACTGGATGGCCGCGTCGCAACCCACGCCTTTGCCCTGCGCGCCACGGCTCAGGTCGCGGCCGACGTGTCCTATACCAGCCTTGTGATCGAAAGCGGCGCGCAGATCGAAGGCAAGTTTTCCCTGAACAAGTAACGCATGTTCTGGTGTCTCTCTCTTGCCCCAGCCGGGCAGGGGCCGGGTCAGGCGGGGTGCCCTGTTTGGCGTAATTAGCACAAAAGGTGAACGATCATGACCGACCCTGTCCTTCTACGTGACGATCAAGGCCCCGTCACCATCCTGACCTTGAACACCCCCGCCAGCCTGAACGCCCTGTCGACGCCCATGCTGACCGCGCTGTCGGCGGCGCTGACCGATATTGCCGGCTCGACCCAGCGCGCCGTGATCCTGACCGCCACAGGCCGCAACTTTTGCGCGGGCCACGACCTCAAGGAAATTCAGGCGCTGCGCAGCGACCCCGATCAAGGTGCCGCCGCCTTTGCCACGCTGTTCGACCTGTGTTCGCAGGTCATGCTGCAACTGACCGCCCTGCCCCAACCGGTGATCGCAGCCGTGCATGGGATTGCCACGGCGGCGGGATGTCAGCTTGCCGCCTCCTGCGACATGGTCGTCGCCACCGATTCCGCCCGGTTCGGGGTCAACGGTGTCAACATCGGCCTGTTCTGTTCGACCCCGCTGGTTGCCCTGTCACGCAAGATCCCCGCCGCGCAGGCCTTCGACCTTGCCGCAACCGGCGAATTCATGACGGTCTACCGCGCGACCGAACTCGGCCTTGTCAATCACATCACCTCACCCGGCAACCTGCAAAACAAGGCGCTTGGTCTGGCCAAAATCCTTGCGGGCAAACTGCCCTCGGCGCTTGCCTTGGGCAAACGCGCCTTTGCGGCCCAAACCGCCCCGGCCCTGACCGCCGCCTATGCGCAGGCCAGTGCGGCGATGGTGGAAAACCTGATGAACCGCGACACGGATGAGGGGATCACCGCGTTTCTGGCCAAACGCCCGCCGAACTGGGCCTAGCCCGGCACAGGGCGCGGCCGTGTGAACAGCCAGACCCCAACCCCAAACCCGATCCCCGCCATCGCCAGACAGGCGTCATAAACCAGATCCGGCCCACCCCACCCCAACAACACCGCCCCAACCGACGGCGCCGCGGCACTGGCCAATATCGGCGCAACCGCCGCGGCCCCCGATACCGCGCCAAACCCGCGCCGCCCCAGAATCTCCGCCACCAGCACCGGCCGCAGGATCGACAGCAACCCCACACCCGCGCCCTGCACCACCGCCATCAAAAACACCAACCCCGGCGCCATCCCGGCCAGCAGCAACACCACCCCCGCCACCAGGATCAACCCCAGCGACACCAGCGTCGCCACCGCGTTCGACGTGCGCGCCTCGTTCAGCATCAACACCAACCGCCCCAACACCTGCGCAGGCCCCAGGCAACTGGCCGCCAGCGTCGCCATCGTCAGTGACGCACCCCGGTCCTGAAACAGCTCCAACACATAGGTCAACAGCACCCCGTGGTTCAGCCAGATCAGCCCGAACATCCCCGAAATCGCCCAGAACTCGACCCGCCCCATCGCCACCCGCAACGCCCCGGATTCAGGGGTCGCGCGGGGTTCACCCCGCCGCTCCAACCGGCGCAGCGCCCGCACCCCCACATAATTGACCGGCACCGACCCCAGCAGAATGATCAGCGCAAAGGCCAGCAACGCCCCCTGCCCGCCAAAAGCCTGACCAAAGTAATGCCCCAGCGGAAAGGTCAGCGTCCCCGAAAACCCCGCAACCAACGTGACCCGCGTGATTGCCCCGCGCGCCCCGTCGCCCAACCGCCGCGTCAAAAAGGCAAAACAGCTTTCATACAGCATCCCGGCCTGGGTGATCCCGATGAAAAACCACACCCCCAGCCATTGCAACGGCGTGGCCACAAAGGCCAGCGCCGCCACCCCGGCCGCAGCACCCACCGGCAACCAGACCAGCATCTCGCCGCCCCAGCCCCGGTCCACCAGACGGCCGGTGAACGGCGTCAACACCGCCATGACCAGAAACGCCAACGTCGGCCCCGCCGCCAACTGACCCTTGGTCCAACCCGTCGCCGCCTCCAACTGGGGCAACAACGCCGGAAAGTTATAGTAAACCCCGGCATAGGTCAGCGTCTGGCCGATCGCCAACAGCCAGACGGCCCCCCGCTCACCCACCTGCCTCACAACTGGTATAAACCCCGGAACTTGGCCTCCAGATAATCCAAGAGCGGCCCCTCGGTCGGCTCGAACCCGCAGGCATGGGCAATCGTCTCGCGCGGACTGCGCAACCCGCCATGGCGCTGCAGGCTCTCGCGCAACCAACCCACCGCCGCAGTGGTATCGCCCCGCGCCAATTGGTCGTCCAGATCCGGCACCGCCACCGTCAACGCCTGATACAGACACCCGGCATAAACATTGCCCAGCGTGTAGGTCGGGAAATAGCCAAACAGCCCAACCGACCAATGCACATCCTGCAACATCCCATGCGCAGGACGATCGACCGCCACCCCGAAATCCTTGTGGAACCGGTCGTTCCACGCGGCCTCCAGATCGCCCACGGCCAGATCACCACGCACCAACGCCCGCTCCAGATCGAACCGCATCATGATGTGCAGGTTGTAATGCACCTCATCCGCCTCGGTCCGGATGAACCCGGGCTGAACCCGGTTGACGGCACGGTAAAAATCCTGCGCCGACCCGATGCCGAAATCGTCAAACCGCTCGACCATCTCGCCATACAGATAGGCCGTGAACCCCCGCCCGCGCCCGATCTGGTTTTCGTAAATCCGGCTCTGGCTTTCATGCACACCCATCGACACGCCGCGCCCCAGCGGGCTCAACTTGTAATCCTCGTCGATGTTCAATTCGTAACTGGAATGACCCACCTCATGGATGGTCGAGTATATGCAGTTGAACGGATCGCTCTCGACCACCCGCGTCGTGATCCGGCTGTCCGACCCCGACCCCGAACTGAACGGATGCACCGCCAGATCAATCCGCCCCCGGCTCCAGTCATAGCCATAAGCACTGGCCACATCGCGTGACAGGCGCAACTGCGCCGCCTCACCGAAATGCCCGGCCAGACCCTTGGGCACCGGCGCACCCAACAC
>JANNAF010000136.1:0-8599 GCA_031384005.1 Rhodobacterales bacterium
ATACATCTCGTCATGGGTCCGGACGGCGTATTTGGCGTCATAGCTGCGCAAGGGCGCGGTCCAGGGCGTGTTGCGCTCTTCCCGACCCGAAGCAAGTTCGACGATATCGACCATCCAGTCTGGCCCGCCGGACGATCCCCGGCTGATGTTCACCGGAAAGATCACATCATCCATGAAGCTTGTATCGACCATCAGCTGTACCGTCCCGCCTGTGCCACCAGCCGCTGCGCCCCGCGCGCCACCGAAATCCGGTCCTCGGCAAAGGCTCGCGGGTTGGGCGTGGTGATGTAGAAATGATTGTGGGCGATGGCGGCCGCTGCCCCTCGGGACATCGCGGACATGCCCGACGCTGCGCCACCTGACGGCCCCCGCCCGATATAACCACCGGCCGCAAAGCCTTGCGCTGCGGCGGGCAGGACGGCCCCGGCATTGATCGCCTCCAACGCGGCCCGGTTTTTGGCCGTGGCTGCAGCGGTGACCATGAACTCGCCATTCGATGCCCAGATCGGGATGTCATCGGACGTGCCCGTTCCCGGACCCGAAATCATCCCACCCCCGGCCTTTTTAAGGGCTCCGCCCCCGAACAACCCCTGCAAGCCCCCGATCAACCCGCCACCACCCGCCGTGCCCATCAACCCGGCCAGTGGCCCCTCACCCAGAATGGCGGCCTTCAGCGTGGCCGAGGCCAACTGGTTGCCCAGATCGGCAACGATGTCGCTGGCCTTCTTGCCGTTCAGGAAGATGTCCTCCAGCACCTGCTCGGCGGCGTTGCCCAAGGTATCCCAAGCGTCGGCCGTGGCTTCGATCTGCGCCTGTTCGTCGATCCCGGTGCGGAGCGACGCCTCGATCGCCGCGCGCTGCGCCTCGGTGGCCGTCGCCAGCATCTCGCGGTTGCGGATCATTTCCTTCTGAACCGGGTCAATCGCGCGCAACAGGTCCAGTTCCTGTTGCTGCTTTTCAAGGAAGCGCTGGATCGCATCGGGTTGTGGGGCGGATGCGCCACCGCCGGATGCACCCCCCGCCGCCGGCGGCGGGTTCGGGTCAAACACCGTTCCATCCGCCCGGTGGAACACCGGAGATGGGCTTGAAGGGGTCTGCCCGCGCCCCTTGCCACCAATCTCCATCGCGGCTTCACGGGCGTTATAGGCCTCCAGCGGGCTTTTCATTTGGGACGCCAGCGTCACGGCATTCCACAATTTCCCGATCAGCGAATCGACATCCGCAATCGCGCCGGCCATCCAGCCGCTGACGGGGCCCGCCCCGGCCAGGATCGACGCCGAATCCGCGGCAACCATCAGGGACTGGCCGAGCGCATCGGCCGGAGCATCGGCACTCTTCAGCCAGTCTGCAAAGAGCTTGGCAGATTCGGCAGCTTCGGAGTTTCGCGCAGCCATGTCAGCCGCATTATCCTTGGCCTCGATTGCCCAGGCACCGACATTGCGCAGCTGCTGGGCCAGCCCCGCCGCTTCGCCGGAAGCGACCGTGATCGGTAGCGAAAACCCCCGGACGTCATTGGCCGCCTGCAAGGCCCAGGCACCCACCGATTGCAGAGATTGTGCAAGGGTCGTTCCGCCTGCCGCAGCACCGCCAATCGATACGCCGGCTCCAGCACCGGCGGCATCCGCCGCGCGCATGGCAAAGGCTGCCTCGTTGACCGAAATGGCCAAGTCGCTGCCGCTGATTGCACTGCGGGATAGAATGGCATCGACGCGGGCCATTGCCGCCGCCTTGCCCTCAAAGTCGTCGGCATCTAAAGCCGCATCCAGGGCCTCTTTCAACTCTCGACCTTCTCGAGCGGTCAGCCCCAACTCCATCTTCAACTGCGTTACCGCTTGAAGGCCTGCCTTGCTCGGCTGCGACATGGTGTTAAGCATCGGGCCGAATTCGTCATTGACCCCAGAAATCGCGTCCGTCGCAGCCGTTTCCGCCTGAATTTGGTTATAGGCCCGCTGGTTGGCAATCAGTCCGATCAGTGCGGCGTCGATCTTGCCGTACTTCTCTTCAAGACCAGCCAACCCGCCCGAGGCCGTCTGTGCCGCACTCTCCCGCAAGGCATCGACACTAGCCTCCAGCCGGTCGGTTGCCCCGGTGATCCGGTCCGCTGCGGACTCGCCATTGCCAAAAGCCGTGATCAACAGTGGCAGGGCCACCGTCGCTACGATGGACGCCGCGATCGCGACACCGCCAAAGCCCAGCGCCATATCCGGCAACTGGACGGCCAGCGCACCCAGATAGTCGCCGGTCACCGCTCCTTGCTGCGCCACTTGGCTCAGCTGCTGGCCCAGCATCCGGGTTCCGCCGCCGGCTGCGAATGCCCCCCGTTCAACGCCACCCATCGCAGCGGGCAGCCCCAGATACTTCACCCGCGCCTGATCCACGACCACATTGGCCTCGCGCTGGGTGATCAGGCCCGCCCGAACGGCAGCCGTGACCTGATCCTGTGCTGCGGCGAAGCGTTGTTCTGCAGTGATGGCCGGGGCAACCTCGGCGCGCAGCGCGTCAAGGGCATGGGATTGCTGGATCAGTTCCTGCACCACGGCATCGGTTGCGGACCGCACTTGCATGTCCACGCCGGCCAGCTTGGCCATGTCCGCCGACAGGCCACGGGTCGCCCCGCTGACCGCGGCCTCTGTCGCCGACAGCGAAGTGAGCGCGGATCCCAGACCCACTGTTGCGGCCTGCGCGGCTTTGGTGATCGACGCCACACTGGCCGCCGCCGCCTGCTGGGCGCTGCCGGACTTGATGATGGCGGCTGCTGCGGCCCCTTCGATCGACGTCAGGCGCGCGGCGGCATTCGCCTCGGATTGCAGCGCCAGCACATGGGTTTGCGCGCCCGCCGCTGCATCCTTGGTCGCGACGGTCAACCCCTTGACGGCGGTGGTGGCCTCGGCGGCAGCAGCCTTGGCCCCGCTGGCATTGCCGCCGATGGTCATCTGGACTTTGAAGGCGGCGGTCATGATGCAGTCCCGTTCATTTCTGACAGTGCGCCGATTTCAATCGACCTCACCTCGTCCCACAGTCGCGGCGTCACCTCGATCCCGGCCGCCGTGAACCCCGCCAGCACGCTGGCATAATCCAACCCCAGCGCTCGGGTCCGGCCATCGGCCAACGCGACGGCCCGCCACTGGGTTGTGGCGGTCAGAAACGCCCGGACCGCGGCGACATGGCAGCCCCAGACCCCGTCGCCGTCGCGTCCGTCCACCAGGGCCGGGTCAAACGCGATGCCCCATTTGGCGGCATCGCTGACGGCATCGTCCCTGGTGTCGTTGTCGTCCGGGGACACATCCAGACGGCCACTTGCCCAGGCTCGCCCGGCCCAGGTCAGTTTCCCCGCTTGGCCCCCGACGTCGCCTCGGAATAGGCACCCAGAATGGCGGTGCGGACATAGGGCCAGTCCAGTACGGCGGTACGGACTGCATCATTGCAGGTCAGCGGCGCACCCGCGCCATCGACCATGTCCTCCAACGTGACGACCATCGCGCCCACCAGACCCCGGTAATCGCCAGGCGTGGCCGCAGCGATCTCGTTGATCCGGTCTTGCGGCAGCACGCGGAACCGAACGCCCAGCACCTGATTTTCAAAGCCGCCGTCGACGGGGACTGAAACGGTGACCTTGCGGCTGAACTCGGGGTTTTCGATGACTTTGAACAAGGGATGACCTCTTTCGATTTGGGGGGATTGGATGGACCGGGCGGCGCGCGCCCGCCCCGATCAGGTCACAGCCAGCGTCCATTGATCGTTGCCGGCAAGGGTCGAGATTGGTTGGATTTCCAGCGGCCAAGCCTTGATGCCCTTGTCATCCGTCAGGCCCTTCATGCGCATCATCTGTGCTGTGGGCATGTTCAGGATCGTGCGCCGCCCGTCGGCTGTGCCGTGGGTCAGGATGACGGGCACCCGGGTTGCCGCCTGCGCAAGCAAGAAGGGGTTGATCGTTGTCAGCGGCGTCGCCTCGACCGTCACGTTAAACCGCTCGTCCCGGTCAATGATCTCGATCGAGTCGCCGCCGGTTCCCGCCAGGAACCGCCCATCGATCGTATTGCCGATGTCAAAGGTCGCCTCGCGGAACTTCAGCGCGACTGCGTTGACGGTCAGGGTCGTTTTCCCGGCCGTCACCAGTTCGGGGGTCAGGAAAGTGTTGTTGTTGGGCAGAATCCGCGCCGATTCGGCCGGCACTGCGAACAGGCTCGTGAACTCGACATCCAGATAGGGGATGCCCTGGGCCGAATAGGCCAGTTTGCCAGTTCCGCGCCCGCCGATCAACTTGTAGAGCGTGTCGCCAATCCACAGATAATGCGTGATTGATGGCAGCACGGTCGCACCGGGCGACAGAGGGCCATAGGTGACCGATGTCAAGGCGACGATGGTTTCCGAACAGCCCAGCGCCATCAGGGGGCGGCGCCACTCCGGCGCCACGCCCTTGGTGCCAGATCCTACCAGCTCTACCTTGTAACTCAGCTTCATCATCAGGCCACTGGGCAGCGACCCTTGGTTGCCCATAAAGCCGGTCTCGAGGTCGCGAACTTCTTCGCCACCGTCCATCGGGACGAGTGCCACATCGCGGGCCAGCATGCCTCCCACCGCAGCCGGTGCGGGATCGTTGCCGTAGGTCGTCTCCAGCCTGGCCAGCAGGATCTTGGTTTTCCAGAAATAGGGCATTTACGTCTCCTTCGCCGTGCGGGTCCGCAGGACCTTGGGCACATCTTCAACAGGCGTTTCAATGGGGGGTTGAATGGCGGCATCCTCTGCGTCGGATGCGGACAGGGGCGGTGCCTCGGCGAACCAGATCATTTCGTCTGTGGTCATGGGCCGCTTCAGCGCCGCCGCCTCTCGCATCGCTGCAAAAAGTTCCTCGACCCGTTCCGGATGCACCGTGACCAGGCTGCCATCCGGCATCTGGATATGCGTTCCGGATTGATGGGGCGTCGTGTGGGGAATACTGGTCATGGCGAAATCCTCATCTGATCCATCAGGGCAACGTCGATCTGATAGACGACGGTGCCGGTTTCCATGCTGACAAGCTGGCCGCGCAGCAGGCGGAACACGCCGACGGCCGTGTCAGGCCCCCAGCCGCACAGCGCGCTCAGCACCTCTTGCTTGGCGGTTTCGAGAAGGTCCGCCGACTTGGCCCCGGTTTGGGAATAGGTGCGCAGCGTGATCAGCACACCGACCGCCTCGTCGAACTCCTGAGTGAAGAACATGTTGGCCGAATTGGGCGAACCGCCTTGCATCCCCAGGGGCACGACATGGGCGGCCGGGGTCACCTGCGGCAGGGCCTTGCGCTGCATCAAATCAGCCAGTTCCATGGCCCCCTCGATGCGGCCCCCGAACACCGGGGCGCGGGATTTCAGCCGGGTGATGACATCGGCGATCATCTCAGATGAACCCCGTCATGTTTTCGGCGGTGAAGGGGCGTTCACGATCGACGATCTGCGCCCCCGATCCGCCGGCCAGGGTCGGGTCCAGGCCTGCGACCGGAATGCGCTGACGTCCGTCCGCGATGTCGCGCAGCGTCTTCATCGCATCTTGATAGTCGCGGGTGATCTTGGCATCCGGATCGCTGGTGTGAAGCTTGTAGATCGCGACCGACTGGCACAGATCCGCAATGACACCCGGAATGGTGACGAGCGGCAGGACATATTTCGCGGACAGATAGCCGTCGATCACCTCGGACGCATCAGTCAGGGCCTTGGTCACCAGGGCGCTGTCCACCATCCCGGTCGCCACGGCAGCCCGGTCGGTCAACGCAACCAGCATGCCCGCACCAAAGCGGTCGGTCATCTGCTGGACGGTGGCATAGACGGGCATCGGTCAGTCCTCTCTGGTCGTTGGGGAGAGAGGGCCTTTCCCCTCTCTCCCCGGCTTGCCACTTTTTACCCGTGGCGGGTGGGCTCCCCCGGGCCTTGCGGCCCCGCCCTCTGGTATTGCTCAGGTGGTCAATGCGACCGTCGACATCGTGGTGTCGATCACGACCAGCTCCGGGTCAGCCTTCAGGTCCCGCACCTGGGCATCGGTCAGGTCGGCAAGGACCAGCACCGTCACCTCGGGTGTGAACTTCTGCTTAATGCGCCAGCGCCCCTTGGCCGGTCCCACGACCTGCAGCACGGGCACCTCGATCACGACTGGGCCCAAGACGGGCTCGGGCAAGGCCAAGACCGCATCCCCAGCGGGCGGGGTGTCCTGCCCAACCAAGGTGTCCTGCGCGGGCGGGGTGGTCGTGGTTTCGTCGGGCGTGGGTTCGGGCTTCGGGGCTTTGGCCATGATGGGCTCCTCTCGGTTTGCTGAAAGGGGCGGCGGTACCGCCCCTTCGAAGAAAACCGAGTGCGGCTCAGGCAAGCCACGGCACGACCAGCAATTCTGCCGTGCCTTTCCATTCGTTGGTGATACCGCCGGTGCCGTATTCCGAATTCAACAGCTGCCGGCCGGCCGATTCCAGTGCGGGCGGCACGACAAGCAGGTTCGGCATCAGACCCAGTGGACGACCGCCATCACCTTTCATGCCGGCAAGGCCCGCGCGACCGATGCCGTAATTGGCACCGTTCAACGTCTGCCTCGAACCCCAGGCCAGCTGCGGCAGGCCGTAGCCCACGTTGCAGCGCATGTCGACGCCATAGACGAAACGGCGCTGGTCAAAGACGTTGTCGTCGGTTTCGCGATCCTTCGACACGAACATCGGCGCCTTGCGCTCCTGGTAGATGATCGGCTTCAAGGGCCGGTTGGTGCACAGAAGGAACCAGGGGGTACCCGCACCGCCATCGGTGTTGGCATAGGTCGTGGCGACGCCATCCTTGTCGATCACCGGATGGTCGGTATCGAAGAAGAACTGACCATCCCAGCAGTTGGTCGCAAAGCCCGCCTTCAGCAGATCCCAGGTCAACTGCTCAGGGAAAGATGCGGCGAGGTCCCCCATCATGGCGAACATCGGACCATAGTTGCCCAGATTGTCGTCCTCGATGTCGTTGCGGTCGACACCCACGGTCTTTTCGAAATGCCGGTTTGCAATCGTGTAGGAGGCTTCCGAGATGTTGTCGATGACGCGGCTGCCGACCCATTCGCGCATGCCGGACATGGACGCCAGCCAGCCATAGGTGTTGGACGCGACGGTCGACGACACAGTCATCGCCACCCGGTCCTTCAGCTTGGGGGTGACATCGAAGGCGCCCTGAAACTGGGTCTGAAACCCGGCACGCAGGGCCTGAAGAGAGGTCGAGGTAATGATCATGGCCGGGGCTCCTTACGACAGAATGGCGCGGGTGACCACGCCACCCCAGACGGTCGATGACAGCCTCGACGCCTTGACGGGTGCTTGGCATGTCCGGCAGGCTTGCGGCGGCGATCTCGCCGGCAGTCCACCACGTCTGGGTTGAGGTCAGGTCGGGTTTCATTCGGAAGCGCCCCCGACTCTGCGGGCGTGGGCGGCCAGAACCTGTTGACCAGCGACATCATCCTCTGCCTTGCCCAGTTTCAGGTTGATGACCTTGGTATCGCGGACGTCCGTCAGCAGCTTGCTGGCCTCGACCTCGATCTGGGCAATGAAACGACGCTTGGCAGCGGCAGGCATGCGCGACCACAGTTTGACAAGGGCCTTGTAGCCCTCTTCAACAGGGTCTTTAACGGTGGGCAAGACGCCGGAGGCCTCGACCTTTAACGTCCGCCTGGCCTCAGCTGCTGATTTCGCATTGCCGCAAGCCAAACGAAACACGACCAGAGACCGTTCTTGCCCGTCACCGATCTTGGCGATGTCCGCCAAGTCCTTGAGTGTTACCGGGCGCGGCGCAGCCCTCAAGTGGGACACGTCAGCCGCTGTAAGCGTGTGGCCTGCCGCGATCATCCGCCGAACATGGCGGTCAGTCATGCCGAATTTCTCTGCCGTCGACTTCGCGAACGATGCGACGGACATTATGTCCGCCGCATTCCATCTGGCGGCCGCTAGAGCTGCTCCAGTCTTTGCCCTCGCCTCCGGGTGCAGCCGTTCATAGACCTCCTTGCGCTGCGCCAGAAAGATCGCCGTATCCAGCGCATTCATCTCGGCCCCGGCCAGATTGTCGTCGATCTCCATGAGCCGTGCCCAGTCGTCGGTCACATCCGTCCAGACCTTGGCCTCGATTTCATCCCAGCCCAGCTGCTTGCCCGCCTCAAGGCGATGACCGCCAGCAATCAGGTACAGCTTGCCGTCCTTCTTCTTACGGACGTGTATCGCGTCCTTCATGACCCCGGTTTCGGTGATCGAGGCGATCAGGCTGGCCACCCCGGCATCGCCCACGGGACGCAGACGTTCGGCCACAATCACGTCGGCGATCCGCACTTTCGACAGGCTCATAAGGGTCGGGGACTTCATGCTTCCGGGGCCTTTGTCATTGTATAATTCCACCGCAGCGCACCGCTGACCGGGTCCGTTTCGCGCACACAGACGATCTCCGCGCCGTTCTGACGCAGTTCCGCCATACAGGCGCTCACCGCCATCACCCGCGCCCGGCGCACGATCTCCCGCGTGGAATGCGGGTGACCATCAGACAGCACCTTCAGGATGCGTCTTAACCGAGCGGATTTCAGGGTGGCGGCATGCATGTCAGCGCCTCCGCCCGGTCATGGCACCAAAGCT
>JANNAF010000146.1:0-5178 GCA_031384005.1 Rhodobacterales bacterium
TTGCCCGTTTTGTGCAATCTTGATGACGAATTGGTCACGTGCCGTAGCGTTTTGCCCATTTACCTGCTTGCCGAATCCATGATGGTCGCGCGACAACTGGTAAAACAACGGCGGGAACACATGCCGGTTCAGGGAACGACAGGGGCTTCACAGCCCATAGCCATACGTGTCAGCGGCTTGCGCAAAAGTTTTGGCGCGCATGAGGTGCTGAAAGGCGTGTCCTTGACGGCGCGCGAAGGGGACGTGGTCGCTATCATCGGCGGCTCTGGCTCTGGCAAATCGACCATGCTGCGCTGCGTCAACTTTCTGGAAACCCCCTCGGGCGGTGACATTGAAATTGGCGGCGAAAAGGTCGCGATGCATGCCGATGGCAGCCCGTCCGACCGCCGCCAGATCGAACGCCTGCGCCAGTCGCTGGGCATGGTGTTTCAAAACTTTAATCTGTGGACCCACAAGACCGTTCTGGAAAACCTGATCGAGGTTCCGGTTCATGTCCTGAAAACCCCCAAAGCCGAGGCTATAGACCGCGCCCGCACCCTTTTGGCCCGCGTCGGTCTGGCCGAGAAGGAGGACGCCTATCCCGCCTTCATGTCAGGCGGCCAGCAACAGCGCGCCGCCATCGCCCGTGCCCTGTGCATGAACCCCAAGGCCATGCTGTTTGATGAACCGACCTCTGCCCTTGACCCAGAACTGGTGGGCGAGGTCTTGCAAGTGATCAAGGGTCTGGCCGACGAAGGCCGCACGATGGTTCTGGTCACCCACGAAATGAAATTTGCACGCGAGGTGGCCACCCATGTCATCTACCTGCACAACGGCGTCATCGAGGAGGAGGGCCCACCGGATCATTTATTCGGCGCCCCCAAATCCGACAGACTGAAACAGTTCCTCAAGACCGTGGGATAAAACCACGATAACTGCCAACTAGGAGATAAGAATGAAGAAAATCGCTCTCGCGCTTGCGGCCACGCTGGCCCTTGGCACCGCCGCCTATGCCGAACCCATCAAGATCGGCGTCGCCGCCGAACCCTATCCGCCGTTCACCTCGCCCGACGCGTCCGGCAACTGGGTTGGCTGGGAAGTGGATTTCATGGTCGCGATCTGCAAACAGGCTGCCCTTGACTGTGTGATCACCCCGACCGCTTGGGACGGCATCATCCCCGCCCTGACCGCTGGTCAGATTGACGTGATCATGTCGTCGATGTCGATCACCGCAGAGCGCAAGCAGACGATCGATTTCTCTGACAAATACTATAATACGCCGGCGATGATCATGGTCGCTGCCGACAGCACCGCCACCCCGGACGAGGCTGGCTTGACCGGCAAGATCATCGGCGTGCAAGTCTCCACCGTACATGAGGCCTATGTTCAGGCCAAATTCGCTGGCGTCGCAGCCGAGATCAAAACCTACCAGACCCAGGACGAGGCGAACCAGGACCTTGCTGCCGGCCGTGTCGATGCCATCATGGCGGACAGCATCGCGCTGCAAGCCTTCCTTGACAGCGATGCCGGCAAGGCGTGCTGCAAATCGGCGGGTATGGCTGCGGATGATCCGGCCATCTTGGGCGACGGCGTCGGCTTTGGCCTGCGCAAGGGTGACCCGCTGCTGGCCACGCTGAACACCGCAATTGCCGCGATCCGCGCGGATGGTACTTATGATGCCATCTCGAAGCCGTACTTCGCCTTTGACATCTACGGTCCGGCCAAGTGATCTTTGGCCTCGGGGCCATTTCGGCCTCAACGCTGGATCTTCTGGCCTTTTCGCCCCCCGGTTGGGGGGCGACACTGCTTGCCGGGCTGCTCAATTCCGTCATCATCGCGCTGGGGGCCTACAGTCTTGGCCTGCTGATCGGGCTTGGCGGAGCCTTTGGCAAACTTTATGGCGGCGAAATCCTCAAGGATATTCTGGGGATATACACCACCATCGTCCGCGCTGTTCCGGAACTGGTGCTGATCTTGTTCCTGTTTTACGCCTTTACCGGCATGTTGAACGCCATCCTGCTGGACTGGGGATATGACCGCGTCGTGATCTCGCCCCTGCTGACCGGCATCGCCGTTCTGGGCATCGTCCAGGGCGCCTATTCCACCGAGGTTTTGCGCGGTGCCATCCTCGCCGTGCCCGCTGGCCAGATCGAGGCTGCCCGCGCCATGGGCATGCCCCGCGCCACCCTCGCCCGCCGGATTACCCTGCCGCTGATGGCCTCCAACGCCATCCCCGGTCTTGCCAACCTGTGGCTGAACGCCACCAAGGACACCGCCCTGCTGGCCGTCATCGGCTTCAGCGAGTTGACGCAGGCCACCAAACAGGCCGCCTCGACCACCAAGGCCTTTTTCACCTTTTTCCTTGCCGCCATGGTGCTTTACCTTTGCGTCACGCTGATCTCGACCTACCTGATCGGCAAAATCGAACGCTGGGCGCGGCGCGGCCAGCGGGACATGAGGGGCTGATGCGCGCCTATCTCAAACCCCACCGTCTGGTTCTGATGGCCTTGGGTCTGGCACTGGTCGCCTATTGCGTCGCGTATTTGCAGTGGGGCTGGCTGGCGGAACCGAAATATCAACAGGCCCTGCTTTTGGGCATCTGGCGCAGCATCTGGATCATGGCTCTGACCATGGTGATTGGCATGATTTTGGCCATTCCCATCGGCCTCGCGCAGGCCGCTGGGCCATGGTACCTTGCCGCCCCTGCACGCATCTTTTGCACCGTGATCCGTGGCACACCGCTGCTGATGCAGCTTTGGCTGCTGTACTACGGATTGGGATCGCTGTTCCCGATGATCCCCGGCATCCGTGACAGCTTTCTGTGGCCGATCCTGCGCCAAGCCTGGCCCTATGCCGTCGTCGCCCTGTCGCTGTCCGTGGCCGGGTACGAGGGCGAGGTGATGCGCGGCGCCTTCAAATCCGTGCCCCATGGCCAGTTAGAGGCGGCCAAGTCCATGGGCATGTCCCGTTTCACCATCCTGCGCCGAATCTGGCTGCCCCAGGCCGTGCACCGCGTGCTGCCCACCATCGGCGGCGAAACCGTGCTGCAACTGAAATCCACGCCCCTCGTCTCCACCATCACCATCATGGAAACCTACGCCGTCGCGGGCCGCATCCGCCAAGACACCTTCATCGTCTATGAACCCCTGCTGCTGCTGGCCGTGATCTACATGGCCATCACCGCTGTCATCGTGCTGGTGTTCCGGTGGTTCGAGAGGCGTTTGCCGACACGCACCGCCTAAGCCGTCTGTCGCAGTGACGCAGGCCCCCGTCACCCCTTGGCGCGGGGGGACAATCGGCCTAACCTGCCGGAAACGGAGGACCAGATGCCCAAACTCATCAGGCTTTATATCGTCAGCGTGTTGATCGGTTTTGCCATATCGGGGCTGTTTCTTGGGCTGATCTTGGCGCTGGATGTGGTGGGCCTGCGCCGGTTGGTGCTGGATACGCAAGGCGGTTGGATCGCAGGTTTCCTGTTTTTCGTATCCAATGGTGTCGTCTTTGCCGGTGTGCAATTTGCCATCGCCGTGATGAACCTGGCCGAGGATGGCACCCAACCGCCGCGCGGTGGCCTGCGCCAGCGGCTGCTTTTTGTGCCAGCCAAGGTGACCGCCATGGCCCGAGGCCCGCACCGCCCCTGAACCGCGCCACCTGCCCGGTTAAGTCGCTGTTAAACCCTTGATTTGCAACTCGTTGATCTGGAAAATAATAAGGTTCGCGCTGCCCCTTCACCACTTTGGGGCGCCTACTGCCCTGCGTCGGTCTGGGTCCCTCCAAAAGGTCGGGTGTGGCCGCGCCCGGCCCATGGGGTTGATCAGCGCGGCACAGGAATGGTCCAGACCGCGCGTGGCGCACCAAACATCGCGTCACCAATCGGGCACAAGCCACCTTGGTGACTGAATGATCGGCGTTTTGCCCAAGACGGCACAGCCACCACCGGACCTACCCCTCAGACACGGCACCACTCTCATCCCCCCGCCGGATCAGATGCAGCACCACCGCCCCCTCGTCACGGGCCTCCAGATACTCATGCCCCGCCTCACCGCAGAAATGCGGCAGATCAATCCGCGCCATCGCATCGGTCGCCCGCACGCACAACACTTGCCCCGCCTGCATCCCCAGCAAAACCTTGCGCGCCCGCAACACGGGCAGGGGGCACAGCAGCCCCTCGCAATCCACCACCTGATCCCAGTTCATCCACACTCCAATGTGACAATCGCGCGGGGTGACGCCGCCGCCGCAACCTAGTAGACCATCCGCAAAGGAGTGACCATGTTCGGCATCGATATCCTGGACGCAAGCCTTGTGCCTGCCATGACCATCGCCCTGTTCGCCGGGCTTTTGTCGTTCCTGTCGCCCTGCGTCCTGCCCATCGTGCCACCCTATCTGGCGTATATGAGCGGGATTTCCATGGGTGAATTGCGCCAGGGCCGCTCGGCCCTGTTGGCCGCCTGCTTTTTTGTTCTTGGCCTTTCGACCGTGTTCCTGCTTTTGGGGTTCACAACCTCGCTCTTTGGGTCGTTCTTTCTGACCAATTCCAACGTCTTTTCAACCGGGGCCGCCCTTCTGGTCATCTTGTTCGGCCTGCATTTTCTGGGGCTCGTGCGGGTGCCCTTCCTGAACCGCGACATCCGCATGCAGGCCCCCGATCAGGGCGGCTCGGCGGTTGGCGCCTATCTGCTTGGCCTAGCCTTCGCCTTTGGCTGGACACCCTGCATCGGCCCGCAACTGGGTGCGATCTTGTCCATTGCCGCCCAACAGGACTCGGCCTCCCGT
Source organism: Rhodobacterales bacterium (assembly GCA_031384005.1). Lineage (GTDB taxonomy): Bacteria > Pseudomonadota > Alphaproteobacteria > Rhodobacterales > Rhodobacteraceae > Stagnihabitans. The sequence continues at coordinate 4,756 of JANNAF010000146.1, forward strand.
GGGACCTTGCTGCTGGGTGTCTATGCCATGGGCCTTGGCATCCCATTTTTGCTGTTTGCTGCCTTTTTTGACCGCCTGACCCCGCTGATGACTTTCCTGAAACGCCACATGGGCGTGATCGAAAAGACATCGGGCGTCCTTCTTGTCGCCATCGGGATCCTGATGCTGACGGGTGGTTTTTCCAAAATGTCGTATTGGCTGTTGGAACATGTCCCATTCCTTGCGATGCTGGGCTGAACCGTAGGGCGCGAAGTCCTAGACAAGCCACAATCCGTCGCCAATATGGCCTGCGATGACCCCGCATGCCGCCCCCTTTGCCAAACCGTTTCGCCGCCGGGTGTTTTATATCCCCGGCTATGACCCCATCCCGCCTCGCCGCTACCGCGAGTTGTACCGGACCGAGGGCGCCGATCAGGCCCGCAT
>JANNAF010000484.1:0-6949 GCA_031384005.1 Rhodobacterales bacterium
GCCACCCTCGTTTCCCATGAGCGCTGACGCGCGGTGGGCGCAGGCTGTGCGGTTTCGCCCTATGGGACCAGGCGTTTGCTGAGATAGACCGTCGTGCCGCCGCGAAACGGTTCGCGGCGATCCTCGGCAAACCCCAGCGCCAGATAGACCTGCAAATTCGTGGCAAAATCGGCATTGGTCAGCAGCCTGATCTCTGCCAAACCCATGGCCGCAGCGACGGCCTCGGCATGGGCCATCAGGCGGCGGCCCAGACCGCGACCCTGCATCTGCGGTGCGACGGCGAGGTTTTCGATCCACAGATGATCTGGCATCGGCACCATTTCGATCAAACCCACCAGCGCCCCATCCTCGTGCCACAGGTCGATCTGGTGGTCCTGCACCGCCACGGCGTAATCCACCGTCATCGGCATCGGCTCGCGGCCAATGACGGGCACCCATGCGGCATAGGCGGCCCGCGTCAGGGCGGTGACCTTACCGACATCAGCCAATGTGGCGCGGCGGATCCCGGTCATGCCCATGACCCGCCCAGCGCCTGCCATGCCAGCCGTCCGCGCCGTGAAAACTCGGACAGACCCATCCGCCCCTCGGCCACGACAGTCGGGTCCCGCTGAACCTGGGCCAACAGCGCCGCGGTCTGCCACCCGGCCAGCAGGGCCGCCCGCCCTGCCCCGACCCGCGCGCCACGCGTCGCACGCAACCGCGCCAAGCCCTCGGCGGCCAGATCGCGCACGGCCTGTGGACGCCCATCCACCAGCGGCACCCGTCCCCGCGCCTCCAGATCCGGCACGGCACGCAGGAAATTGGCCAGCCCGGTCGCCCAACCAAGGTCGCGCACCTGCGCTTCCGCCTCGGGTGGTGCGCCCAGCGCAAGCGCGGCCAGCCACATCAATCCACCACTGGTGTCCATCAGATAGGCGTCAAAGGCTGACCTGTCGGCAAAGGCGTCGCGGTACACATCCCAGCGCCGCGCGGCGGCCATGCGGTCCAACACCGCCACTGGCAAGCCCGTTGTGCGGATCAGGTCATAGAGCGGCCCCGCCACCTCATGCGCCCGGGGCGCGGGCTCGGCCACCACATCGCGCCACCATTGCAGGCGCATTTCGGCAATCATCGGTTCCTTGGTGACCCAAGGCGCACGGGCCACCTCCAGGTTGAAGGCATAAAGCGGCCACAGCCGGGCGCGGTCTGCCACGGGGGCCGCCATCACGGCGGCAAAGCGGTCAGGGTCGCCGCGTTCGACCAGTGCAGCGCAGGCGTCGATCGTCATGGTGTGACCGGGACTGCGGCCAGGACCTCGGCCATCAGGCGCGTCAGGGCCGGGCTGGGACATTCCCGCATGAACATGTCAAACTCGGGCAGGGGCGGATCTGCCCGCACGATATCATTGCCCCACGCAAGGCAGGGTGGCACATCGGGGCCCGCCGCTGCCAGGGCTGCGGGGCCGTTGCTGCGCACCACATCGAGGGCGCGGGCATAGGCGCCCGCGATGACCCGGCGCTGTGGCCCAGGCTCGCCCGGGATGCCGGTATGACGGCTTATCACGACGCGGTCATCGCCAAAGATCTGCACAGTGAAATGGCCCAACTCGCCAGCCGACGACACGATGACCGCGGCATTGTTTTCTGGCGCGGGTACGACGGCGCAACCTGCCAACACCAAGATCAGCGCAAAAACGCCCTTCATCCCCGGCCCCCGACATCCCTGACCAGTTTCCAGTTGATGGCATCCAGCAACGCCTCGAAACTGGCATCCACGATATTGGCGCTGACCCCGACCGTTGACCAACGGTGCCCGGCGCTATCCTCGCTGTCGATGATGACCCGCGTCACGGCCTCGGTTCCGCCTTGGGTGATGCGCACCTTGAAATCAACCAGATGCAGGTCGTTGATCACCGACTGATAGGGCCCAAGGTCGCGCGCCAGCGCCTTGGACAGCGCGTTGACGGGCCCGCGGTCCGACCCGGCATCATCGACCGAATCGCTGACCGACAGCATGACCTGATCGCCGATGCGCACCTCGACCACCGCCTCGGACATCGGGATGCCGGCCCGGCGTTCGACGGTGACACGGTAGCGGATCACCTCGAAAAACGCCGGGGCAAGGCCAAGCTCGCGCCGCGCCAGCAACTCGAAACTGGCCTGCGCGCCATCATAGGCATAGCCTTGATCCTCACGCTCTTTCACGACCTCAAGGATCCGCCCCAGCCGCGCGTCGCCCGGCTCGACCACAATCCCTGCCGCCACCAATCGCGCCCGCAGGTTGGACTGACCCGCCTGGTTGGACATCGGGATGACCCGGTCGTTGCCGATCACCGAGGGGTCGACATGTTCATAGGTCGTGGGGTTCTTGAGGATCGCCGAGGCATGCAAGCCCGCCTTATGGGCAAAGGCCGACGCCCCGACATAGGGGGCTGACCGCAGGGGGACCCGGTTCAGAATGTCATCCAGCATCCGGCTGTCGCGCAGCAACCCTTTCAGGCCGTCGCGGCTGACCCCGGTGTCAAACTGGCTGGCATAGGGTTCCTTGAGCAAAAGCGTCGGGATCAGCGTCGTCAGATTGGCATTGCCACACCGCTCGCCCAAGCCGTTCAGCGTGCCCTGCACCTGCCGTACCCCGGCGTCGATGGCCGCCAGCGAATTGGCAACTGCATTGCCGGTGTCATCATGGCAATGTATGCCCAGACGGTCGCCGGGGATGCCAGACGCGACCACCGCGCGCACGGTGCGCCCCACCTCGGACGGCAGGGTGCCGCCGTTGGTGTCACACAGCACGATCCACCGCGCGCCCGCATCCAGCGCCGCCCGCAGGCAGGACAGCGCATAGCCCGGATTGGCGCGGTAACCGTCAAAGAAATGCTCGGCATCAAACAGCGCCTCGCGCCCCTGTGCCACCACATGGGCAAAGCTATCGGCAATCGCCTGACGGTTCTCCTCCAGCGTCACACCCAGCGCAGTGGTGACGTGAAACTCATGCGTCTTGCCCACCAGACAGACGGCAGGCGTGCCCGCATTCAGAACCGCTGCCAGCACATCGTCATTCGCCGCCGACCGGCCGACCCGTTTCGTCATGCCAAAGGCGGTCATGGTGGCGCGGGTGGCGGGCGGGCTGGCAAAGAACTCGCTGTCGGTCGGGTTCGCGCCGGGCCAGCCGCCTTCGATATAGGCGACGCCAAGGGCATCCAGCGCCACAGCGATCTGCCGCTTTTCAGCGGTCGAGAACTGGACGCCCTGGGTCTGCTGCCCGTCGCGCAGGGTGGTGTCAAAGAGGTAAAGGCGCTCGCGGGTCATTTGAGGGCCTCCAGCTTTGACGGGTCAAAGTTGGGGCCGGGTTGCCAGCTTGCCCTGCCGCTGACATCGGTCACCAGAACACCGGCATCCGTCAGCACCGCCCGTATCCGGTCCGCCTCGGCGAAATCCCGCGTTGCGCGTGCTTCTTGGCGTTGAAAGAGCAGACTTGTCACGACTGTTTCCAGCCAAGGCTCATGGCCGCCAACCTGACCACCCCCCAGTTTTGCAAGATCTGCCAAATCCGACCAATCATGAACCAGCCCCAGCATTTCCAGTCCAACCGCAAACGGCGCCAATGTGACTGCGGTGGTTTTGCCGGACAGGGCATGCAGGCGGGCGATTGCACCTGCCGTGTTCAGATCATTGGCAAGCGCGCCCAGAAACTCGGTATCGGGTTCCCACACACCGGCCTGCCGCAGGGTGGCAACCAAACCCGGCCCAAATCCATGTTGGTGCAACAGGGCATACCAACTTTGCAGGGTGCCCTCGGCCTGTGTCGCCTTCTCGGTCGTCCAATCCATGGGTTTGGAATAATGCGTGCCCAGGTACACCATCCGGATCACCTCGCCCGGTACGCCCTGATCCAGCAAATCCCGCACGGTAAAGAAATTGCCAAGGCTCTTGGACATCTTCTTGCCCTCGACTTGCAACATCTCGTTATGCATCCAGACCCGGGCAAACTCCTGATCGGGATGGGCGCAGGCTGACTGGGCGATCTCATTCTCATGATGCGGGAATTGCAGGTCCAGACCGCCACCGTGGATGTCGAACGACCCGCCGAGCAATTCATAACTCATCGCCGAGCATTCGATGTGCCAGCCCGGACGACCCTTGCCCCAGGGACTGTCCCAGCCCGGCAGATCGGCGTCCGAGGGTTTCCACAGGACAAAGTCCATCGGGTCCTCTTTGAACGGTGCCACCTCGACCCGTGCCCCGGCGATCATGTCATCGACCGACCGGCCCGACAGGGCACCGTATTCGGTATAGGACCGCACGCGGAACAGGACGTGGCCCTGCTGTACGTAAGCATGGCCGCCCGCGATCAGGGTTTCGGTCATGGCGATCATCGGGCCGATGTATTCAGTGGCGCGGGGTTCAAAGGTCGGGCGCAGCGCACCCAGCGCGTCCATGTCGGCGTGATACCAGCTGATGGTTTCCTGCGTCCGCTCATGGATCAGCGCCTCCAGCGGACGGGGGTCGCCCGCCGCCTTGCGGGCTTGGGCGGTGGCGTTGATCTTGTCGTCCACATCCGTAAAGTTGCGGGCATAGGTGACATGGGTCTCGCCGTACAGATGGCGCAGCAGGCGGTACAGGACATCAAACACCACCACCGGCCGCCCGTTGCCCAGATGGGCGCGGTCATAGACGGTGGGGCCGCAGACATACATCCGCACGTTCATGGCATCAATCGGGGTGAAAACCTCTTTGACGCGGGATTTGGTGTTGTGCAGGCGAAGGGTGACCATGGTTCAGACCTTTGTTCAGCCAAGGACAAGGCCGCAGCGGGTCTGGCAACTTCGTTCGTTTGAGGGAACAGAAGAACGCCCGCGCGACGACACGTCAGCGGGTAATGCAGCAAATTCTGGGTGCAAGCGTTCTCATGGCGGCCAGAGATACAGGATTTCCGCCGCCCCGCCAAGGGATTTGAGTGTCCACGCGTGGACAGAATCGGAAATCGTTCCAGATCAACAGGTTGGAATTATACATTCATATAGTGGAAAGGTTTGCCGCAAGTCCCAAATATGATGGACTGCCGGAGCGGCCCCCCTCTGACCCGTCCCCCCGGACCGCGCCCCTTCACCGGGTCGCCGCCCGCATAGGCATAGCGGTTGGTGCCCACCCCCGGCTCGGTGACCTCCCACCAGTCGGGCTGGAGGAACATGGCGAGTTTGGGGTCGTAGTAGCGGGCATTGAGGTAGAGGAGGCCGGCCTCGGGGTCGAAGCGCTCGCCGATGTAGCTGTGCGGGTCGGGGGAGAGGTTGGCCTGACAGGCGGAAATCCACGCCTCGGACCCCGGTGCGAAGGGGCCATAGGGCGGGAAGATGCGGATCTCATCCTTGACCCCATCCGGCCCGGTCACCCCGCGCACCGACCCCTGAGCATCGCGGTGCAGGACGGTGAAGGTGGCGGCGGTGGCGTTGGGGGTGGTGAAGGCGAGGGGGATGTTGGGGAGCGTCTCAGGTTGAGAGAGAGGTGAATATTTATCAGTTACAAGGGGTTAGTGATTTTTGTTAATCACATTTTAGGGAATTTTGAGGGAGTTGGCACGGTTCTTGCTGATATGAACTTGACCACAGCCAAGCTGGCGGGAGCGGTGGGTTTCACCCACCCTACGGCTTGCTATCTTCCGGGATGTGACAGCTAGGAAATATCGGACTCGTGCCTAATCCCGTCTTGATCTATCCTGCAATTCCATTTGGCATTGGCCGACCAGCCGCCTTGCCTATTAAGTTCAACAAGCCCTCTCGCTACCAGGTCATCGCGCCCGCCCTTTGCGTTGAAATCCTCTTCATAAATTTCAACCCTTAGTCCTTCATGCAAAGTCACTTGATGGCCACTTGAATCAAGAACCGTGTCCGTAGAAGCAAGAAGAACCAAGTCTCGTTGCAGCATCTCGTTGAAATCGACAAGTATTCTATCTTTTTTTTGCATTTCAATTCACCTCAGGCCACGCATTGAAGGGGGAACGGGGTTCTGGATCGTCGGAGTGAATAGATATTTCAGTTGCTCAGCGGTCAATCCGTCAACCGTTGCGTGATTTGGATTGAGGGATGTTCCGTCTGACGTAATCCTTCCGCCTGCGGATCTTATTTGTCCTGCTGTCGTCTGACCTACTTGGTTATTCATAAATGGCGCTGATAGCTCTTCCAAGGAAGCCCCCTCTCTGCTTTGTGTTGAGACACCGGAAAGAGTTCCATCGGCATTCTTGATAACTCCGCTTCCGTTCGCAAACTTATCGGCTGTGCAAACGCCCCCGCGACAAACTAGTGCCGAATCCGGCAGAAACCTAGGCACTTGTGCGGTCTTTTCTAAGGTTCTTGCCTTTCCTATTGCTTTGGAGGCGGCCTTGATTTGTGGGACGATGCTAGCGATACCGATCAGGATGCCGAGGGGATCGCCATCTTCGATTGCGTAAATCGTGTCACGTGCTGAACCTATCGGGGACAAGTCCACGGCAAGATTTCCTGCTGCTTTAGCGCCCGATACCACGGAATCCTTCATCATCGTCGCAGTGCCTTGAGCATTGACTTCAGCTTGCTGAAGTGTGCCCGTCGGAGACCCTGTGAACATGATTGTGAATGCCTGCTTTATCCAATCCTCGAAAGATTGATGCCCCCCCCGGATCGCTCAGATTGACCGGATCGTTGAAACTATACGCATACCTGTTCGTCCCCACCCCTGCTTCGGTGACCTCCCACCAGTCGGGCTGGAGGAACATGGCCAGTTTGGGGTCGTAGTAGCGGGCGTTGAGTGAGGCGGGGAAAACAGTCCGGGGGGCTGTTTTGCCCGCCGAAATCAGCCCGGCCCCGGGGTCGAAGCGTTCGCCGATGTAGGCATGCGGCTCGGGGGGAGGCGGCGTCGAAGTCCCACCCCTCGGACCCCGGGTGCTGCGGGGCCATAGGGCGGGAAGATGCGGACCGTGTCGCGCGCGCCGTCCTGCC
>JANNAF010000212.1:0-2059 GCA_031384005.1 Rhodobacterales bacterium
GGGCCGCAGGTTTTGTCCGGGCAGGTTGTTCAGGCGGTGGTGCCTGCGGGCTGGTGGCAGGCGGCGCGGACAACAGGTCCGTGGACACTGGTGACCTGCACGGTCAGTCCGGGGTTCCGGTTTGACGGATTTGAACTGGCCGCACCGGAGTTCGAATTGCCGCGGGCGTGAATGTCCGCGCGCGGACACTTTTGAATAATGTTATAAATCATATACTTAACGTTTCAAGTTAACCTGATCTTAACCTGTCCGGCCCCGCCGGTCAGGTCCATATCTGATCCGGGTCAGGCAGCGGAATGGCCTCCAGCAGGTCACGGGTGTACGGCGCCTGCGGGCTGGCAAACAGGTCCGCCGTCGCACGGTCCTCGACGATCTGACCGTTTTGCAGCACGATCACCCGGGCACAAAGACGGCGCACCACGCTAAGGTCATGGCTGATAAAGGCCAGTGTCAGACCCATCTCGCGCACCAACGCCTCCAACAGGTTCAACACCTGTGCCTGACTGGAGACGTCAAGGCCCGACACAATCTCATCCGCCAGAATGAAGTCCGGCTCCATCGCGATGGCCCGCGCAATCCCGACCCGCTGCCGTTGGCCGCCTGACAATTCATGCGGATAGCGGTCGACAAAATCGCGCGGCAGGCCGACATGATCCAGCGCGCGCAAAACCCGCGCCCCCACCCCGTCAAACCCGTGCAGGCGCAGCGGCCCGGCCAAAAGCGTGCCAACCCGGTGGCGTGGGTTCAGGCTGCTCATCGGGTCTTGAAAGATCATCTGAAACCGCCGCCGCAGTGGTCGCAGGGCCGCGTCGGACAGATGGGTGATATCGGTGCCATCAAACCGGATGCTGCCGCCAGACGGTTCCAACAGCCGCACCAGTGCGCGCCCCAGCGTCGATTTGCCTGAACCTGATCCGCCAACAATGCCCAGAACGCCACCCTTGGGGATGGTGAAACTGAGGCCCCGCAAAATCTCCAGCCGCGGGGCGGGGCCGAGCAGCGGTTTGCGGGTCATGTCGGCCAGCGACAGGCGCAGGTCCTGTACCGTGATCAGGTCAGTCATGGCCACCCACCTCTGCCCTGACGGCCGCAATCACGGCGTCGGGCACGGGATGCAGGCCTGCATCGGGGTCGGTATATCTTGGCGTCGCAGCCAGCAGGGCGGCGGAATAGGGGTGCTGGGGCGCGGCAAAGAACGGTCGCACGGCGGCGGTTTCAACGACCTTGCCCGCGTATAGCACCGACAGGCTTTGACACACCTTGCTGACGACGCCCAGATCATGGGTGACAAACAACAGCGCCGTGCCATGCCGGGCCTGCATGCCCGCAATCAGCCGCAGGATCTGTTTTTGCACCGTGACATCCAGCGCGGTCGTCGGTTCATCCGCCACGATCAGCCGGGGTTCGGCAGCAAAGGCCGAGGCGATCAGGATGCGCTGTCGCATCCCGCCTGACAATTCATGCGGATACTGCCGCAACGCCCGGTCAGGATCGGCAATCTGAACCTCGGCCAGCAGGGCGCGCACGCGGGCAGCGGCGTCAGCCCGGGTCCAGCCCAGGATATCGACCAGACGGTCGGCCATCTGCGGGCCGATCCGACGTGAGGGGTTCAGCGCGGTCAGCGGATCCTGTGGGATCAGGGCGCAACAGGCGCCGACCTTGGTGCGCCGTTCGGTGGGGGGCAGGGCCATCAAATCCACCCCGTCCAACAGAATGGCACCCGACACCACCTCGACCGCCCTTGGCAAGATGCCAAGGATGGCGCGGCCGATCATCGATTTGCCCGCGCCGCTTTCACCGACCAGCCCGTGGACATGACCTGCCGCCACATCCAGCGATACCGACCGCAACAGGGGCCCACCACCCCGGATCCGCACCGACAGATTTTGTACCGACAGATAGGTCACCGCAGCACCGGATCGAAACGGTTCTTCAACCCCTCGCCCAATTGGCTGAAGGACAAGACGGTCAGGAACAGCGTGATCAGCGGAAACACCAGCACCCACCATGCCTGATGGATGGACGCGCGCCCCTCGGATATCATGCCGCCCCAAGTGGG
>JANNAF010000227.1:0-1812 GCA_031384005.1 Rhodobacterales bacterium
TCGATCTGCACCGACAACCCGGCAGCATCGGCCTGCGTTTGAATGCCGTTGCGCAGAACGGTCAGAAAGTTGTCGTCGAATGCGGCCATCGACACGCCGATGCCTTCGGCCAGCGCCGTGGTGGACATCAGTGCAACGAAACCAACAGTAAACAGGGTCTTTTTCATGGGTTCCTCCTCCAAGGAATAGCCCTGACCGCACTATACGGCAGGGTCGTTTCGATTGTTTTCGCGGGGCGTCTTGTCACGCCTCTTGGTCGGCCATCCGGTGGGTCCGGGTAGGATTGTATCGCGGGGCGCCGTCCGTCAATGATTCTTGCAACCGGTTGCAAAAAGGCGGATCGGCGGCGCGGGACGGCGTCAGGACAGGTCCCCCTTTCAATTCATGCCCCTTTCAATCAGGTCGATGCTGGCGCGCAGCGCGGGGCCCGGTTCGGGCAGCGCATGGACCTCAGCCGCAAAAGCCTCGAAACTGATGGGCCCGTCCCATCCGCCTGCCCGCAAGGCGGCGATCTGGTCGATATTGCCCAAACGGTCGGCGCCATCCACCAGAACGCGGTGCGCGTCGGTCATCTGGCCCAGCGTCACGGTCTGATTGGTGACGCCCGAGATGTGCACGATGCCGGTGTGCTGCGGAAAATAGGGGCCGCCATGGGCAAGGGCGTGGTGGAATGTGTCATGCACCAGCTTGAACCGCCCGGTGCCGCCGATGCCTTCAATCCCCTCGACCGCCTCGGATTTATAGCGCAGGGCGCAGACTTCAAAACCCAGAGGTTCAACCATGCCCAACAGGCCGTGATCTTCCAGCATCGGCAACAGCGCCTTCAGCGCGACCCGCAAGGCGGCCTGGCGTTCGCCGTTGCCCATGCCCAGATTGTCATTGCGCGGGATCAGGCTGACCGCCTCCGCCCCGGCGGCGCGGGCGATCTGCATCAGGGCCAGCGCCTCGGCGGCCTTGGCGTCGGACCAATCGTTGAACCGCTTGACCTCGGCTACGGCCAGCAGACGCAGACCCTTGGCGCGGGCCATTGCACCGGCGGTGGCAGGATCGATGCCGTCAAACAGCGCCTGCGGCAGGTCATTGCGCACCTCGACACCGACGCAGCCCAGATCGGCGGCCAGATCCAGCAACTGGCCATAGCCAAGCCGGGCCACCGTCATATGGTTCAGTGCAAACTGCGTCATCATTGCCCCCCCGAATATAAGGCAGACCATCCGGGTCAAAACGTCGCAGGTCAATCAGGGGGGCGGGGCTTTCCATCAGCAATGACGGAAAGCTGAAAGCCGGTGATGGTTTTTTCGTCAGACCGACCCCGCCAAACAGTCCCCGTCAAACCGATTCCGGCAGATACAGGTCAGGCGGCAGGAAGTGCTGGCCCTGCAGCGGCGTGATGCCACCCTGCACCGCCTCGGCGGCCAGGGCCACCAGATCGGCGCACAAACGGCCCAGCGGCGTGGCAATCGCCATCCCCACATGGTGTGACGCCAGCGCGGCCCGGCTTTCGGGGGTCAGTTCGTTGACGATCAACACCACCTCGCCGGGCCCGCGCACCTCGCGCAGGGCGGCAATCGCCCCCTCCATCCCGCCTCCCGCGCAATAGATGCCGCGCAGATCGGGGTGACGGTTCAACAGATCCAGCGTCGCCTCATAGGTCAACTGCCGCGTCTCCAGGTTGACCAGCGTGTCCAGCACGGTGAACTGCGGCGCATGTTCGCGGAAATAGCTGCGAAAGCCGGTTTCACGCAATTCATGGCCATGCCAGCGGTAGCCACCGACAAACACCGCAATCTTGCCGGACTGGTGGCTGGACAC
>JANNAF010000282.1:0-42564 GCA_031384005.1 Rhodobacterales bacterium
CAGAATAAAGGTGATGCCAACCTGCCGTTGCAGCTTGATCAATTCCATCTGCATATTCTCGCGCAGCTTCTTGTCCAGCGCCGACAGGGGCTCGTCCAACAGCAACACCTTGGGCTTCAAGATCAGCGCTCGCGCCAAAGCGACCCGTTGCCGCTGGCCACCCGACAGCGCATGTGCCGCCCGTTTGCCATAGCCGGCAAGGCCGACCATCGCCAAAGAGTCCTCAACCGCGCGTGCCTTATCCACCGCCGGCCGCGGATCACGCCGCAGACCAAAGCCAACATTTTCGGCCACGGTCAGATGCGGAAAGATGGCATAGGACTGAAACACCATATTGGTGGGCCGCTTGTTGGCAGGTACGTCCGCCACATCCTTGCCGTCAATCAGCACAACGCCCGACGATATCCCCTCAAACCCCGCAATCGTGCGCAACAGCGTGGTCTTGCCGCAGCCCGACGGCCCCAGCAGACTGAAAAACTCACCTGCCCGGATCGTGGCCGTGATCCCGCGCAGCGCATGATAATCGCCATAGTATTTGTGAACGTCCTTGAACTCGATCATGGTCTGATCGGACATCGTTCTTTTGTCAGTTGTCACAGGAAGCCTCCGGTATTCTTGCCACCGGTCTTAGCCAGACCTCGGCGACGGAAATATTCTGCCAATGCCAGCAGCATGATGGAAACCCCAACAAGAATGGTGCCCAACGCCATGATATTGGGCACATATTTGGGGAACCGCAGCTTGCTGTAGATATAGGTCGACAGCAATTCTTCACCCGATTTCAAAAAGTTCGAAATGATGAACTCATCCAGCGAGATGGTAAAAGTGATCAGCAACGACGATATGATGCCAGGCAGAACCAGCGGCAGGATCACCAGCCGAAAGGTCGACACCGGCCCCTCGCCCAGATCATAGGCCGCCTCCTCCAGCGACTTGTCCAAGCTCTGGAACGCCGATGACAGGATCGCCACTGAAAATGGCGTGCAGACCAGCACATGGCCCAAAATCACCGTGAACAGCGACAGCTTGATCCCCAGTGACAACAACACCACCAACAGCGCCATCGCCAAAATCATCTCGGGCAGCACCATGGGCAGCATGATCAGCCCCATCAGTGGCCCCTTGGCGCGGAAATTGTACCGCGTGCTGGCCCGTGCGGCAAAGACGCCAAAAGTGGTCGCCAGCACCGATGTCGACGCCGCCACGATCAGCGAATTGATCAAGGCGCCGCGCAGTTCAACATCCTGCCACACCGCAACAAACCAATCGGTCGTGAACCCACGCAGCGGAAAGGCGATCACGGTGGCGTTGTTAAAGGCAAAGATCGGCAGAATGACGATCGGGGTGTACAAGAACACCAGATAGGCAATCGCGTATATCCGCAGCGACGGGATCTTCATTTCGTGGCCCTCAGATAGCGGCGGTTGGCGAATATGAACAACAGCGACACCATCGCCACCAGCAACATGGCCGATGCCGCAATGGCCGACCCCAGCGGTTTGTTGTCCGCCTTCAGCATCTGGGTTTCGATCACATTGGCGATCATCGGAAACTTGCCGCCACCGACAAGTTCGGGCGTCACATAATCGCCGATCACCGGAATGAACACGATCAGCACCGCGGCCACCACCCCTGACATCGACAGAGGCAAGGTTACCCGCAGGAACGTGGTAAACCGCGTCTCGCCCAGATCCTGCCCCGCCTCCAGCAGGCTGCGGTCAATCTTTTCCAGCGCAACATAGATCGGCAAAATGGCAAAGGGGGCATAGGCGTGGGCCAGTGTGACCACCATCGCCTCGACCGAAAACGACAGGTCGAACGGCGTGTCGATCACGCCAGACCCGATCAGCGCCGAATTGATCACCCCGGTCCGCCCCAGCATCACGTTCCACATGAACACCCGGATCACATAGGACGTCCAGAATGGGATCGTGATCAGGAACAGCCATAGCCCCTTTTTGTCAGGTGCCACGTTAAAGCTGACGAAATAGGCAACCGGATAGGCCAAAAGGACCGTCGCAGCCGTCACCAGCATCGACACCAGCAAGGACCGCGCCATGATGGATTGCATGACCGGGCTGGACCACGCCTTGGTGTAGTTGTCCAAGGTCAACGTCGGTTCAATCACCAGATAGCCGTCGGTAAACACCGAATACAGCAGCGTCGCGGCCAAAGGCACGGCCAACAGCAGGATCACATAAATCGCAGTCGGACTGATCAGCGCCAGCCCGCCTGCAGCCTCTGACCCCCAAAAGCGGCGCGGTTCAGACATGTTTTTCCCCGTCGGCTGTGCTGATTTTCAGCGTTTGATCAAATTAAGCGAATTACTTGCCGCAAAGCAAGCGTCCTTATTCGATCAGAGTGACCAGCGGGCCCCGTCTTGACAAGCCCGCCCGGTTAATTCGTCAGCCGTTCCACATCGATTGCCCGTTTTTTCAGCTCGTCAATCAAGGTGGGCACCACCCGCATGGCCCGAACCGCCAGTTGCATCGCCTCGGCCATGCTATCCTCGTCGCCGGCATTGGTGCAAACGCGGAAAACTGTACGGCGTGCGGCGCCGTCCTCATAAACGATCTCGGTTGCACCGCTGCGGTTGATGCGCCAGCCCAGAAAGTCTGTGCCATGTCCCGGCGCGTGGAATGTGGTTTGCCTGCCCATTTGGGTCATCCTTTTTGTTCGACAGAGTGCCTCAAGGCGGAATGTTGCCGACGGCTCCAGCATCACGTCAATAGGATAACCAATAATGACTGCGGGGCCTGAGTCCTCCGCGCAACAGATCGCCACCCCCGACACACCCCCGCCACCAAGCCGCCACCCTTTCGCCACAATTGCCCCTTCAGACCGCCATATCCGATGGCGGCCGCGCCAGCAGCCCGGCCAGAATGTCGACACCACGCTGCAATTCGGTCCGTGGCAGGGCGCAGGCAACGGCCAGCCGTACCGCATTGGGGGCGCGGCCATGCACCATGGCGTATTGGTCCGCCTGCCGCATCAATACCCCAGCCTCCTCGGCCGCTGTGGCAAAGGTTGACGCGCGCCAGCCATGGGGCAACCGCAACCAGACAAAGGGCAATCCGGCCTGCCAGGACAGATCAAAAACCCCCAGCCGGTTGACCACGATCTGCAAACGGTCCGAATACTCCGCCATCACCCGGTCGCGGATCGCTGCGGCCTGACCGCTGGCAAACAGGTCCAGACACAGCGCCCCCACCACCCGTGACAGCGCGAAATAGCTGTGCTGCGACGTCAAACGCCCCATTTCGCCCAGACCGGTCGGGCAGATGACGTAACCAAACCGCAACGCCGCCGAGACGGTTTTGGAAAGTGACCCCATGTACCACACCCGTTCCGGCGCCAAGGCCCGCAGCGTCGGCGCGTCAGAGGCGGCGCTGGGATAGCATTCATCCTCGACGATCTGCAAATTGTACTTACGGGAAATTGATACAATCGCCGCCTTGCGTGCATTGGACATTTGCGCAGTGGTCGGGTTCTGCGCGGCCGGTGTCAGGCACAAAACCTGTGGCCCATGGCGCCGACAGGCCGCCTCCAACGCCTCGGGGACCACGCCCTCGGCGTCCATTTCCACCCCGATCACCTCGGCCCGGGCGGCGCGTGCTGCATAGCGGAAACCGGGATATGACAGCTCCTCGGTCAAAACGACGGGCTTGTCGCCACGCAGACAACAGCTCAGGATCAACCCGATGCCGTTTTGTCCGCCATGCGTCAGCATGATGTCCTGCGGCCCGACCGGCCCCAACACCCGCTCGGTCAGCCAATCACACACCGCCTCGCGCAGCGGGGCTTCTTGGGCCTGACTGGGATAATCGAGCCAATCCATTGCATTTTGTTGGGAAACCCGGCGCAGCCCCTCGGCGACGGCCTGCGCCTGCCCGAAATCAGGCAACGAGGGCGACCGCATGTCGATGCGCCCTTCGATCAGCCGGACGTTGCGTTCGATAAACATCGGGTCTTTTTGACCCAGTTGCGGGGTCCGCGCCGCGACAAAGGTGCCGCGCCCCACCGTGGCCTGCAACAGCCCTTCTTGGGTTGCAATCTGATAGGCCCGGCTGACCGTTCCCGGCGTCACCGTCAACCGCCACGCCAGATCACGCACTGTTGGCAACTGGGCGCCCTGCGCCAAAATCCCCGCTTCGATCGCCCCGCGCAGCGCACGGGCAAGGGCCAGATACTTGGGCCCGCCGTCCTGGCTTAGGTCTGGGCGCCAAATTGTATCCATGACAATGTTCCTCTGGCAGTTCGCCTTGCTGCATTGTACCATTACTCTACGCACCAATGCAACTTGTATCCATACAATCGAGAAAGTCATGACCCAAGCCTTTGCCCTGACCACGCATCCCCTGCCGCCGCTGTCGCGCGTGATGCTGCGCGCGACGCTGATCGCGGTCACTTGGGAAATGCGCCGCAAGACCCGCCACGATCTGCGCAAGCTGTCCGATCACATGCTGGCTGATATCGGCCTTGACCCCCACGCCGCCGGACAAGAGGCCGCCAAGCCGTTCTGGCGGGCCTGAGGCCATCACACTCTTTTCCCCAACTGGGCCGGTTCGCCGGCCCTATTTTTTGCGTTGATCCCCGGCCCCCGATAATTGCCGCAAGACAACCCGTGGACATCCGCAAAAACCCGCCGCATCCACCTGGAAAACCCATGCAAAAGGCCCGCTGTTTCCAGCGGGCCTTTGCCATTCGATTGAACCGATTTAGCGCTTGGAGAACTGGAAGCTCTTACGCGCCTTGGCTTTGCCGTACTTCTTACGCTCGACCACACGGCTGTCGCGGGTCAAGAAGCCTGCGGCCTTCAACGCGCCGCGCAGGGCGGGCTCGTACAGTTGCAGCGCCTTGGACACGCCGTGCTTGACCGCACCGGCCTGACCGGACAGACCGCCACCCGAAACCGTGGCCATCACGTCGAACTGGCCTTCACGGCCTGCGACGGTGAACGGCTGGCGCAGGATCATCTGCAGCACGGGGCGGGCGAAATAGGCGGCCATTTCCTTGCCATTCACCATGACCTTGCCGGTACCCGGCTTGATCCAGACGCGGGCAATCGCGTTTTTGCGCTTGCCGGTGGCATAGGCGCGGCCCAGCTTGTCACGGACAGCCACGCGCACGGGGGCCATGGTCACGGCGGGGGCAACAGCGCCAACGGCCGATTTCAGATCGTCAAGGGATTTGATGTCGGACATGTTCAGGCGCTCCGCGTGTTCTTCGGGTTCATGGCAGCTACGTCCAGAACGACGGGCTGCTGGGCTTCGTGCGGGTGCGCTGCACCGGCATAGACCCGCAGGTTCGTCATTTGGACCGCGCCCAGACGGTTGCGGCTGATCATACGCTCGATAGCCTTTTCGACGATCCGCTCGGGATGTGCGCCATCCAGGATCTGTTCCGCCGTGCGCACCTTGATGCCGCCCGGGTGGCCAGTGTGCCAGTAGTATTTCTTGTCTTTGCGCTTGTTGCCGGTCATCTGCACCTTGTCGGCATTGATGACGATCACGTTGTCGCCCATATCCATGTGCGGCGTAAAGGTCGGCTTGGTCTTGCCACGCAGGATTGATGCGACGATGGACGCAAGGCGGCCCAGAACGATGCCTTCGGCGTCGATCAGGATCCACTGCTTGTGGATATCCGCTGGTGTTGCGGTAAAGGTTTTCATTTTTAACCCTATAGGTAGTAGGCAGAACCCTGCCCGTGTCTCGGATGGGGGCTTATCGCTGATGCCTTGCTGCACGTCAAGGGTCTGGAAAAAGTATAAATCGTTTAAAAACAGGTGGTTGAAATATGTGGTAACTGAATACCCCATTATTTCAGGTTGGGCGGCCGCGCCGGGTCCATCCCCGGCGCCACGCGCGGTGCGGCAACCTCGGCCACCGCTTCGCCCTGCAACATCAGCGCAGGCCCCGCCAACCGCGTCAAAGCACTGTCGCCCTCGGCCAGAAACACCGTGTCCAGCGCCGACGCGTCCAAGCCCGAAAACGCCAGTGCCTCGGTGACGGCGCGCAACATCTTGGCCTCGGCCGCCACGGCGACACCGACCAGAACCAGCATCTGCCCGCGCCGCCCGCCGTCATAAACCGCCCCCACGACATAGGCCCGCCCGACCCCGGCCAGCCCCGCGGCCAAGGCATCCAACACCTGCACCGGCACCGCTGGCGGTTCGAACCGTGCCACCTGCGCCTGCGACGCCTGCGCCGGAGCCTGATCCAGCATCGTCATCAGCCAATCCAACGCCTCGGGGGGCAAGATCACCTCGGACGCCGCCCCGGACCCAAGGTTCAACCCCAACGACAGCCCCCCGCCTACCCCCACCATCTGTCCCGCCACGACCCGACCTGGCAGGGCCGCATAAGGCAGGACCTGATCGGAAAACCCGGCCAGCCGTTCTTCGCTGTCAAAGGCCAGCAGAACCGGACCTTCCTCCAGATCAAAGATGCGCGGCGTCATGACCTCGCCCTCCGCCTCGTCTTTCAACAGAACGAACAACTCTGCATCGGCAAGGGCACGGTAAAACGCCATGCCCTCGGCATCGCCGCCCGCCATCATCGCCGCATGGGCCCGGTCCAGATATGTCGTCATGTCGCCCTCGCCTGTTGCCTGTGCCGGGCGCATTTTGGGCACCAGACCCGCCCGAAACCACCGCATATGTTCAAGATATATCGTATCTGATCCGGTCAAGTGATTGGTGACCATCCCGCCCCCACAGCCGATATTGCGCCAGGACGGATGCGGCAAGCCGTAAATCCCCGCTGTGGCCCCCCGCCCCCCATGCAACCGCGCAACACCGCCGCTGGATTGTCCAACCGCAGTTGCCACCCCCCCGCGTGACGGCTACTCCTCGACCCCAGACTTAACCATTTCCGGGACTGCCCCTATGTACCGCGTGTCGCCCTTTGTCCGACATTTTGCCCGCGCCCTGATTGGCGGGGTCGCTGTGGCAACGGTCTGGGCCAATCTCAGCCCTGCGACCTATTACGACGCCATCGAACTGCGCCTTGCCGATGTTCCCCTGCCAGATTGGGTCGGCATTGCCGATCTGACGCTGACCCCCCTGTCTCTGGTGTCCGAGGCGCTGATGGCGCTGTTCTTGTTCTTTATCGGCAAAGAGCTGTGGGAGGCGGTTGTGCTGGAACGTGGTGCCTTGTCACAGCGCGTGCAGCGAATGATGCCGCTGGGTGCCGTGGCAGGCGGTCTGATCGGGGCGGCGGCAGTCTGGCTGATCTGGTCCGCGCTGTTCGTGACAGCCGAGGAGGCGTTCTTTCTGAATGGCTGGCCCAAGGGGTTGACGGTGCCGCTGGGGTCGGATGTTGTGCTGTGCTACGTCTTTGGCCGTGCCGTTTTTGGCCGCGACCATCCGGCGCTGCACCTTCTGCTGCTGATCACCATAGCCTTTGATATCTTTGGCCTTTTGCTGACTGGCTTGTCCGATCCGTTGGCTGTGATCCGTCCGGTCTGGTTGCTGCTGCCGGTCGTGGCGCTGTTGGTGACCTGGGCCGCGGTCGGTCGTCTGGCACGGCCCGGCGCCACAGAACGCCAGCTGCGCCGTGCCCATGCGCTGTGGCCCTATCTTCTGGCCGGGGCGCTGTGCTGGGTTGGGGTTGCCCTGTCTGGCCTGCCCGCCACACTGGGCCTGTTGCCGCTGATCCCGATTATCCCCCATGCCGAGCGCAGCTTTGGCCTGTTCGCCGAGGCCGAGGAATACCTCAGCGACCCCTTGAACCGGCTGACCCATCTGATGGTGCGTCCGCTGCCTTGGGTGCTGTTCCTGTTCGGCCTGACGCGGGGCGGCGTTGATTTTCAGGCGTTCAGCGCCACGACGGGCGCGGTGTTGGCCGCCTTGTGGGTCGGCAAACCGCTTGGCCTTGTCTGCGGCGCATTGTTGGCAGGGGCCTTCACCGGGCGGGTTCTGCCGGGCGATCTGCGCCTGTCCGATCTGGTGCTGATCGCCGTCATTTCGGGCACCGGATTCACCGTTCCCGTGCTGGCCGCTGGCGTCGTCCTGCCCGGCGGTGGCGTGGCCGAGGCGGCGCGTCTGGGCCTTGCCATCAGTCTTTTGGCCGGACCCATCGCAATTCTTTTATCCCGCGTGATCCGGCGCTGACATCACTGTTGCGGCACCGGCCATAATCCCGCCCGAAACCCGTGGTATTGTTTCCAAAGCGGCAAAGGCTTAGGAACGCCCAAACGCCGTGCATCTGGCGTTAATGATGTTACGCTAACCCAGACGACAGGAAAGACGGGCCAAGGGGCGCCATGATCGAATTCACGAATGTCAGCAAATCCTTCTGGACCGGCACCCAGCGCAAGGTCATCCTTGACCGCGCATCGTTCAAGGTGGAATTGGGCAATTCGTTGGGCATCCTTGCGCATAATGGCACTGGCAAGACCACGATCATCAACATGATGGCGGGCCTTGAAAAACCGGATGAGGGGCGGATCCTGCGCACCGCACGCATCTCGTTTCCGCTGGGGTTCATGGGCGGCGTCGTCAACAAACATTCGGGCACCGAAAACGCCCGCTATATCGCCCGCCTCTACAGCCTTGACCCCGACTATGTCGAAGGGTTCTGCCGCTGGTTGACCGGGATCGACGAATACTTTGACCGTCCCGTCGGCACCTATTCCTCGGGCATGCGGTCGCGCTTCAACTTCTCGCTGATGCTGGCGCTTGAATTTGACATCTACCTGATCGACGAAGGCATGCCGTCGTCAACCGATGTCGAGTTTAACCGCAAGGCCGGGGCCATCCTGCGCGACCGGCTGTCGCGTGCCACTGTGATCATCGTATCCCACCAGGCCAAAACGCTGGAAAAATTCTGCCGCTCGGCCGCCGTTCTGCGCAATGGCCAGCTTTACATGTTCGAAACCCTGCTCGAGGCGAAACAGCTTTATGACTATGAAACTCAACGTTAGCCGGTTTCGTATCCGCAAACCCGATCCGCTGACCGGCCCGGTCCCCGAGCGGTTGCTGACGCCTGAACGGCCCGTCAGCCCCGATCGGCGCGCGCCCGCCGAACAGCGCGAAGCCCCCGATCGCCGCGAAACGCCGCAGCGCCGCGCCAGCCCCGAACCGCAGGCCCGTCCCGTCCCATCCCAACCCATCATCGGCGATGATGCGTTTATGCCGGACGAATCCGATGATGGATTTGGCGGTCAAAGCTTTCTGCCGCCCCAATCTGGCCCCCCCCCATCGTCTGGCCCCGCAACGCCTTCCCCTGCCACGCCCGCTGCACAGCCTGCCGACCTCACCAACGCCCCGCAGGACCTCGACACCATCCGCCGTGAGGGGCTGACAGGCCGTCAGTTGCGCATGGCCCGCCGGCTGGCGCAAAAACACGGGTTGCCCGCCACCTCCGATTTTGACGCCGTGCGCCTGCTGCGCCGCGCCGGAATCGACCCGTTCCAACGGTCCGCCCTGATGGAACTGGTGGCCGGCGATGACGAGGACGACCAAGAGGACGCCAATACCCCCGCCGCCGCCTCGCGCGCACTGACCGTCCAGCCCGACCGCGTCCGCCTGCCGCAAACCGTCAAACCTGCGGCCCTGCCGTCCACCGACCTGCGTGCCGAACATTCCCACGTGGCCGAGGTGCGGCGCATACAGGCCGAAATCGTCGCCCGCCGCCGCCGCAAACTGGCCCTGATGTGGTCCAAGATTGCGATCTTCGTGATGCTGCCCACCTTTATTGCGGGCTGGTACTATTTCCTTGTGGCCACGCCGATGTATGCCACGCGTACCGAATTCATCATCCAGCAGGCCACAGCCTCCTCTGCCGTCTCCAGCATGTTTTCGGGCACCTCCTTTGCCACCTCGCAGGATTCGGTGGCCGTGCAGGGCTATCTGCAATCCCAGGACGTGATGAACCTTCTGGATCAGGACACTGGGTTCAAGGAACACTTCTCCAACCCCGACATCGACCCCATCCAACGTCTTGCCCCCGGTGCCAACAATTCGGCCGCCTATGCCTTGTACAAAAAGGTCGTCAAGATCTCTTACGATCCGACCGAAGGCGTCATCAAACTAGAGGTGGCCGCCACCGACCCGCAAAAGGCCGTCGCCTTTTCGCGCGCCCTGTTGACCTATGCCGAGATAAGGGTTGACCAGTTGACCGCCCGCCTGCGCGGCGACCAAGAGGTCAGCGCCGCCGAAAGTTTCGCCGAGGCGCAGGCCAAGGTCGAGGAGGCCCAGCGCCGCCTTGTCACCCTGCAAACCAAGTTCAAAACCTTTTCGTCCGAGGTCGAGGCCGGGCTGGTCACCACCCAGATCGGGGCGCTGGATGCCCAGTTGACGCAGGAAAAACTGGCGCTTGCCCAGATGGAATCCAACGAAAACCCCAATCAGGCCCGGATGGCCCCCGTCAAATCGCGCATCGCGGTGTTGCAAGAACAGATTGACCTGTTGCGCCTGCGCCTGACCGAAACTGGCGAGGGTGGCCCCTCGATTGCCGAGGTGCAGTCCGAACTGGCCATTGCGCAGGCCGATGTGATGACGCGGCAACTGGTCCTCAGTCAGGCGACCACCGCCATGGAAACCTCGCGGATCGAGGCTCAGCGCCAGACGCGCTATCTGTCGGTGGCCGTCGAACCCATCGCACCTGATGACCCGTCCTATCCGCGCGCCTTTGAAAATACGCTGGTGGTCATGTTGATCTTTGGCGGCATCTATCTGATGATTTCCATGACCATCGCGATCCTGCGCGAGCAGGTATCGAACTAAGGAAACTGCATGAAAGACGTTAAAATCGGCGGTCTGACCGTGTCGAACGACCGGCCCTTGCTGGTCATCGCTGGCCCCTGCCAATTGGAAAGCCTTGACCACGCCCAGATGATTGCGGGCCACATGGCGCAGGTCTGTGCCGCTGCCGGGGCGCAATATGTGTTCAAGGCCAGCTATGACAAGGCGAACCGTACCTCGCTCAAGGGCAGGCGCGGTCTGGGAATTGAGGGGGGGTTGCAGGTGTTGCAGGCGGTGCGCGCCATGGGGATGCCGGTGCTGACCGATGTGCATGATATCGAACAGGCCCGCGCCGCCGCCGCCGTGGTTGATGTCATCCAGATCCCGGCCTTCCTGTGCCGTCAAACCGATCTGTTGCTGGCCGCAGGCGAAACCGGCGCGGTGGTGAACATCAAAAAGGGGCAGTTTCTGGCACCCGAAGGCATGGCCAATGTCGCCGCCAAGGTCGCCTCGACCGGCAATGACAAGATCCTGCTGACCGAACGCGGCGTCAGTTTCGGCTATAACGCCCTTGTGGCCGATATGCGGGCCCTGCCGATCATGGCGCGCACCGGCTATCCGGTGATCATGGATGCCACCCATTCGGTGCAGCAACCGGGCGGTTTGGGCGACAGTTCCGGTGGTCAGCGCGAATTTGCGCCCGTCATGGCGCGCTGTGCTGTGTCGGTTGGGATCGCCGGGGTGTTCATCGAAACCCATCAGGACCCGGACAATTCGCCCTCTGATGGGCCGAACATGATCCACCTGTCCAACATGGCCGCCCTGATTGACAGCCTGATGCAATTCGACCGTCTGGCCAAGGCCAATCCGCTGCGGGTCTGACCCCGGTTCAGGTCTGATGCGACCCCGTCTCATGGATCGCGCGCCCTGACCCGGGCGCGCGCCTTCACACATCAGCGCGGCCCCTATCGTCGTGCGGCGCGGACTGTTGGTGTCTGGGTGTCAGTGGTCCATATGCTCGGGCATCGCCAGAACCTGATCCTTGGTCCAAGCGGTCATCCCATGCACGTTGCCATCCTCGTCACGGCGAAACACAAGATCCGAGGCCGGCATCAGAACCGACTTGGTGCCCATCCCCAGAAAACCACCGGCATCAACGACAATCATCGATGCGGTGCCCATGCCGTGGACATGGGAAATGGTGCCGATCTTTTCATCGGCGGCGCCGTAAACGACCGCGTCGATCAGGGTTTCGGGAACAAAGTCTACGGGGTTCAGAATGGTGGTGTTGGTATGGTCCATGGTGTGCGCTCCTGCGTCTGTTCTGTGGTTTTACACCCAGACAACGCAAAGCTGCGTCATTGGTTCCCCAGCGGGGCCAGATGAGCAAAAGTTTCGATAAGGTTAACGCGCCAGGTTTATGGGTTTAAGATCAATAGCTTGCAAAATGTCCCACGCGTGGACAGTGTCAAACCGCCTGCCCGACCACCCATCCTGATGACCATGCCCACTGGAAATTATAGCCGCCCAGCCAGCCGGTGACGTCCACCACCTCGCCCACAAAATACAGACCCGGCACACCCTTGGCCTCCATCGTGCGACTGTCCAGCGCGTCGGTGTCGACCCCGCCCAAGGTGACCTCGGCGGTGCGGTAGCCTTCGCTGCCAACCGGGGTCAGATCCCAGCCCTGCACCCGCGCTGCGACATCATCCAGCCGCTGGCCCGACATCTCGGCCAAGGGCCCCAGATCGCCGCCCACAACCCGTGCCAGCTTTTCCGGCAACAGCTCCGTCAAGGCCGTCCGCACCGCCTGCCGCCCGGCCGATGCCTTGGCCGCGCGCAGATGGGCCGCCACATCGACCCCCGGCGCCAGATTGACCCGCACCGCCTGCCCCTCGCGCCAATAGCTGGAGGCCTGCAACACCGCAGGCCCCGACAGGCCGCGGTGGGTGAACAGCACCGCCTCGTCAAACCCGACGCGTCCAACCGACACGCGGCCCTGCACCGCCACCCCGGCCAAAGGCACCATCCACGCCAATTCCTGCTCGGCAAAGGTCAGCGGCACCAGTCCGGGGCGCGTTTCGACCAGTGGAAGCCCGAAACTCTCGGCAATCTTATAGCCAAACCCGGTCGCGCCCATTTTGGGGATCGACTTGCCCCCTGACGCCACCACGACCGACGCCGCCCGCACCCGCCCACGTGGCGTTTCAACCTCGAACCCGGTGGCCACACGGCGCACCTCAGTCACGCTGCAACCCAGCCACAGCTCGACCCCCGCCGCCGCCATATCGGCCAGCAGCATCGCCACGACCTGCGTGGCGGACCCGTCGCAAAACAACTGCCCCAAGGTCTTTTCATGCCAGGCAATTCCCGCCCGGTCCATCCGGGTCACGAAATCCCATTGCGAATAGCGTTTCAGCGCCGACAGCGCAAAGCGCGGATTCTGCGACAGAAATCGCTCCGCGCTGATTCCCGTGTTGGTGAAATTGCACCGCCCCCCGCCCGAAATGCGAATCTTCTCGCCCGCAGCACGGCCATGTTCGATGACCAAAACCCGCCGCCCGCGCCGCCCCGCCTCGATGGCGGCAAACATGCCCGCCGCACCCGCGCCAATTATGATGCAATCCACCTGTGTCATGCCCCCGGCTTAGCCCGGCCCCATGCCCCATGCAACGGCACATTGATTTTACCCGAAAATCCCTCTTGCGGCCCCGTCGGGCAGCGGCTAAATACGCCGCCAGTTGGGGCGTCGCCAAGCGGTAAGGCATCGGTTTTTGGTACCGACATTCCCAGGTTCGATCCCTGGCGCCCCAGCCATCTTCTCAGATGGACAGACGAAATAGCCGCCTTTACCGGCGGTTGTTGTCTGTGTGCCGGGCGTAAAACGCACAAGGCCTGCAGCGCCAATCCAGCGCCGCGAACCCCGTTCCAAACCGCAATCCGTAGGGGCTAGCGCCCCGCCAACGCCTGCGCCAACAGGTCTCGCACCACATCGGGCGGCACGTCCTCGGCCACAAAGGCCGAACCGATGTCTCGGGCCAGGATGAAGCGCAACCGGCCATCGACCACCTTCTTGTCCTGCCCCATCAGACGCAGCAGGGCCTCGGCATCGGGCAGATCGCCCTTGATGTCGGCAAGGTCGGTCATCATGCCCATCGCCTTCAGATGCGCACGCACCCGGCTTGGGGCTTCCTGCGAACACAGGCCCAGCCGCTGCGACAACTCGAACGCCAAGGCGCAGCCAATCGCCACGCCCTCGCCATGCAACAAACGGTCGGAATACCCCGTCGCCTTTTCCAGCGCGTGGCAAAAGGTGTGGCCAAGGTTCAACAAAGCGCGTTCGCCCTCCTCGGTCTCATCACGCGACACGACGCCGGCCTTCATCTCAACCGAACGGGTCACCGCGTGCAACCGGGCAGCCTGATCACCGTCGATCAAGGCGGGCCCATGCCCCTCCAGCCAATCGAAAAACCCGGCATCGCCCAGCAGACCGTATTTGACCACTTCGCCGTACCCGGCCAGCAAATGACGGCGCGGCAACGTGCCCAGCGCCCCGATATCGGCCAGAACCAGCGACGGCTGGTGAAATGCGCCCACCAGATTTTTGCCCTGCGCCGTGTTGATCCCGGTCTTGCCGCCGACCGAACTGTCGACCTGCGCCAGCAGCGTCGTGGGGATCTGCACAAACCGCACGCCCCGCCGCAGCACGGCGGCGGCAAAACCGACCAGATCGCCCACCACCCCACCACCAAAAGCCACAACGACATCGCGGCGTTCGATCTTTTGTTCCAGCAGCCAATCGACACAGCGGCTGAACTGATCCCATCCCTTGGTCGCCTCTCCGGGGGGCAGGGCCAGCGCGGTCATCGCGATCCCCTCGGTTTCCAGCGATTTGGCCAACCGCATCAGGTGTTCGGCGGCAACCGTTTCATCTGTGACCACGGCCACCTTGCGCCGCCGCAACAGGGGGGCGACCTGTGCGCCCATCGTGTCAATCAGCCCTGTGCCAATACGCACCTCATAGCTGCGCGCACCCAACGCCACCGGCACCACATTGATCATTCCTCAGGTCCTTTCCAGCACGTCCGGCCGCGCGGCCAAAGCCTCGGCCACACGCTGTGCCATGGCTTCAACTGACAGATCGGCGCCCGAGTCAACCACCAAATCGGCCTGCTGGTACAGGGGCATCCGCGCCTCATAAAGGGTGCGCAGGGTTTCGCGCGGGTTGGCGGTGCGCAACAGCGGCCGGGTCGCCTTGTGGCGTACACGCTGCCACAACAGCTCCAGATCGGCGCGCAGCCAGACCGACACCCCCGTCTCATGGATCATGGTGCGGTTGGCCTCAGCCAGAAAAGCCCCCCCCCCCGTCGACAAGACACAAGGCTGCCCGCGCAACAACCGGTTCAACACCTCGGATTCGCGGGCGCGAAAGAACGGCTCGCCGTCGCGTTCGAAAATCTCGGCGATACTGCGATCCGCAGCCCTGGTGATCTCCTCGTCCGAATCAAGGAAATCAACAGACAGCAAACGTGCAAGCGCCGTTCCCACGGCCGTCTTGCCCGCCCCCATCATCCCCACCATCACCACGGTCTTTTTCAGCCGTTGCATGTCTGCCTTGTCCGGTTCCAGTCTGAAGCCCTGCCTGCACATGTCCAAACGGCATCCGGGGTGACTATTGGCATCCCGCCGCCGCCTTGCGCAACTTTCTTCTTTGAATGGCGTGAAGTCGCGGCGAATACCATATACAATCGCTGCGACGCCGCAGGGCGCATGAAACCAAGAGGCTGGACCGACCAGCCCAATTCAAAAGGCATAGGGCATGGGGCGCGCGATCAAGGCTTTGTTGCTGTTGGTGGTACTGGGTTTCGTCGGGCTGGTGGGTTATGCCTATCTTGCCGATCTGGCGCCACCCGTTGTTGAAGTGAAAATTCCGGTGATTTTGAATGCCGATTGACCCAAGGCAGGTCCTGATTGCGGTCCTGACCGCCGCAACCCTGACCCAACCCCTGCAGGCAGAGGCGCCGTTGTCCGCGATTGACTGGTTGTCAAAATCGCTGGTGACCCCTGCCGCCCAGCCCAAACCCGACGAGCCCGCTGTGACGGGCCAAGGCGGAGCGGTGCCGGACGCGGTGACCACATCGATTCTGGGTCAGGCATCGCTCGATTCTGTGGGCATCTTGCCGCAACAGGTCACCGGCCTGCCGCGCAACCTGTGGGGCATGGGCCGCACTGCGGATATCGCGGCGCTGTTGGCCGCACAGGCCCCCCAAGACCTGCCCGCACTGCAAGGCCTGCTGTTGACCCTGTTGTTGGCCGAGGCTGAACCGCCCAGCGATGCCCCCCCCGGCGAAAACCTGCTGCTGGCCCGCATCGACAAACTGTTGGCCATCGGCGCGTTGGATCAGGCCCGCGCCCTGCTGGATGCGGCAGGTCCGACCGCCTCGCCCGAACTGTTCCGCCGCTATTTTGACGTGTCGCTGCTGATTGGTGACGAGGGGCGCGCCTGTCGCTTCCTCAGCGACGCGCCGGGCCTGTCGCCTGCCCTGCCAACCCGGATCTTTTGCCTTGCCCGCGCTGGTGATTTTGACGCGGCCAGCCTGACCCTTGATACCGCCCGCAGTCTGGGCACCCTCACCCCCGAGGATGCCGCCCTGCTGGACCGGTTCATGAACCCCGAACTGGACGAAACCGACATCCCCCCCACGCTGCCCGATCCGGTCACCCCCCTGACCCTGCGCCTGTTCGAGGCGATTGGCGAACCGATGACCGGCGTGCCCCTGCCGGTGGCCTTCAGCTATGCCGATCTGTCCGCCAACGCCGGCTGGAAGGCGCAGATCGAGGCAGCCGAACGCCTGTCCCGTGCCGGGGCGATTTCGCCCAACCTGCTGCTTGGCCTTTACACCAGCCAGAAACCCGCCGCCTCGGGCGGGGTCTGGGACCGCGTCGCCGCCTTTCAGGGGCTGGACCAGTCGGTGAGTACGGGCGATCTGCGCGCCATCGAACAGGCCCTGCCCGTCGCATGGGTCGAAATGCGCGCGGCCGAGCTTGAGGTGCCGCTGGCGTCGATTTATGCCGACAAACTGTCCAAACTGACCCTTGGCCCCGAGGCGTCCGAGATTGTGTTTCACATCAGCCTCTTGTCGTCGGATTACGAAAGCCTGTCTGCCGCTCGCTCTGCCACGTCGCCGCGTGACCAGTTTCTGGCCGCCGTGGCACGCGGCAAACTGGACGGCGTCACCCCGCCGGACGGCATGGCCTCGGCAATTGCCGGGGCCTTTGGCGATCCGGTGATCCCGGATGATTTCCAGATCATGCTGGACCAGGACCGTATCGGCGAGGTGATCTTGCTGGCCATGTCGCGCATCGAACATGGCACAGCCGGCGATCTGCGCGGCGTGACCGACGGTCTGGCTGTGCTGCGCCACATCGGGCTTGAGGATGCGGCGCGGCGCACGGCGTTGGAACTGATGTTGCTGGACCGGCGCGGCTAGACCATGGGACCCGACCCAAAACGCTGGATTTCCACCTTTTTGCAGGCGCAATCCGCCGAACAGGATGCCGCAGCCAACACCCAATTGGCTTACGGCCGCGACCTTCTGGCCTTTGCCACCTACCTTGACCATCACGATCAAGGTTTTGCCACCGCCACCCGCGACCATGTCGAAGCCTATCTTGTGCGATGCGAGGGCGAGGGGCTGGCCCCCGCAACCCGCACCCGCCGCCTGTCCGCCATTCGCCAGTTGTACCGCTTTGCCAAGGAAGAGGGCTGGCGTGATGACAACCCCGCCCTCCGCATCACCGGCCCCGGTGCCTCGCGCCACCTGCCGCAAACCCTGTCGCAGGCCGAGGTGACAGTCCTGCTTGACGCCGCCCGCACCTTTGGGCGCACTGACCGCGACCGGTTGCGCAACTGCACACTGGTCGAACTGCTCTATGCCACCGGAATGCGGGTGTCCGAACTGGTCGAACTGCCCGCAGCCGCCGTGCGCGGTGATCCGCGGATGATTCTGGTGCGCGGCAAGGGCGACAAGGAACGCATGGTGCCCCTGTCATCGCCCGCCAAAACCGCCATCACCGCTTGGCTGACCCAGCGCGATGCCCAAGACGCGCTGGACCGTACCGCCAGCAAACCCCCGTCCAAATTCCTGTTTCCCGGCCCCGGCGCCGCAGGCCACCTGACCCGCCAACATTTCTATCTGCTGATCAAGGATATCGCCGCCGCCGGGGGGGTTGATCCGGCCAAGGTCACGCCCCACACCCTGCGCCATGCCTTTGCCACCCATCTGCTGGCAGGCGGGGCCGACCTTCGCGTGATCCAGACCCTGCTGGGTCACGCCGACCTCGCCACGACCGAGATCTACACCCATGTGCTGGAGGATCAACTGACTCAACTGGTCCTGACCCACCACCCCCTTGCCAAACCGCGCCCCTGACCGGATGGACCCTGCATGACCCTTGCCCAATTTGACCTGACCTTCTGGCTGAACACCGCCGCGATTTTGGTGTTGCTTGTCATGTCGGCCTTTTTCTCAGGCTCTGAAACGGCCCTGACCGCTTCGTCACGCGGCAAACTGAAAACCCAAGCCGACAAAGGGTCCAGTGGTGCGCGCGCCGCAATGACGGTGACCGAGGATAACGAACGGATGATCGGCGCCCTGCTTTTGGGCAACAACATCGTCAACATACTGGCGGCAGCCCTTGCCACCGCCCTGCTGACACGCTTCGCGGGCGGCTATGGCGTCATGCTTGCGACCTTGGTGATAACCGTGCTTGTCCTGATCTTTGGCGAGGTTTTGCCCAAAACCTTGTCCGTCACCCACCCCGAGGCGGTTGCAACCCGCGTCGCCCCGCTGGTCCGCGTCCTGATCGCGCTGTTTTCCCCGGTGGTGGCGCTGGCCCGCAGTCTGGTGCGGGGCATCTTGTTGCTGTTTGGCATCCGCGCCGACCCGAACGGCAAGATCCTTGCCCTGCGCGAGGAAATCGCCGGGGCCATCGCCCTGGGCCATTCCCAAGGCGCCGTTGAGAAAGAGAATCGCAACCGACTGCTGGGCGCATTGGACCTTGCCGACCGTACCGTCGATGAAATCATGCGCCACCGCCGCGCGTCCGAAATGCTGGACGCCGACCTGCCGCCGGACGAGATGGTGGCCCGCGTCCTCGCCTCGTCGCACAGCCGCCTGCCGGTCTACCGTGGGTCGGATGAAAACATCCTTGGGGTGATCCATGCCAAGGATTTGCTGCGCGAAGTGGCCCGGCTGGAAAAGGCCAGTGTCGACCTGAACACCCTTGATATCGTCAAGGTCGCGATGAAACCCTATTTCATCCCCGACACCACGACGCTGGACGAACAAATGCGCGAGTTTTTGAAACGCCGCACCCATTTTGCCCTGGTCGTCGATGAATACGGCACCCTGCAGGGCCTGATCACCCTTGAGGATATCCTGGAGGAGATCGTAGGCGAAATTACCGACGAATTTGACGTGGTCGACGCCACCCATGCCCTGAAAAAGGCCGAGGATGGCGGCTATTTCGTCGAAGGCAGCATGACGATCCGCGACCTGAACCGCGCCACCGACTGGACCCTGCCCGACGACGAGGCGAACACCGTCGCAGGCCTTGTGATCCACGAGGCGCAGATGATCCCGGCCGAGGGTCAGACCTTCAGCTTTCACGGCTACCGGTTCGAGGTGACCGCCCGCCGTGAAAACCGCCTGACCAAGATCAAGGTGCGCCAGCTTTAGAAAATGACGATCTGGTCTGCCAAACCGTCCAGCGTGGTCACCCCGGCCAACAGCACCTCGTCACTGCCAAAGTCGAACAGGACGCCGTCGGCCTGAACCGTGGCAAATCGTTGCACAACCTGACCCGCCACCAATGTCTGGCCCGCCCACAACTGGGCGCTCAGATGCAGTTCGTCGTCGGCCGTATTGGTAAAACCGGCTATCCGGTCACGGCCATCGCCTTGGCCAAAGACGAAATCATCCGCCCCGCCGCCACCGTTCATCCGGTCATTGCCGCGCCCGCCCAGCAACCTGTCGGCCCCGCCTGCCCCGGTCAAAACATCCTGCCCGGCCAGGCCCGTCAACACATTGGCCCCGGCATTGCCCGTCAGATCATTGCCCTGCGCCGTGCCCGTGGCGTTCAAGGACGCCACACCCAGCAAAACCACATCCATGACCCCGGTGCCCAAAACCACTGACCCCGAGGTGTAGAACGTATCGCCATTGACCAGATCCAGCTTAACATTCCCCGGCCGCATATCGACCGTCAGCGCGAATGTCAGCGCACCCGCCTGTCCGGTCACCGCCACCGCTGCCCCGGCGGTCAGTCCCAACGCATAGCCGCCCGCCGCCGCCGTCATGGTCTGGCTGCCCTGGGCCGCGAACTGCACGCCCGCACCCCCCTCACCCATCGAATAGAACTGGTTGGCATTGCGGTCTTGATAGGCAACGCCGGTCAGGAAATGCGAGGCGCCGGTTGCCCCGAACACCTCGGTCAGCATGGCCGAATTGAATGTCGTGCCCCCGCTGGTAAATGGCCCCGCCTCGGCCGCCAATCCAACCTCGCGGTATCCCTCACGCATCAGATTGGCCCGGTGACCCGCACTTAGAAACAGGTTCTGGTTCAACCGATCAATCGACCCTTCAACCGACAGCGGGCCGGTGGACCAGATAACGGCGATGTTTTCCCCGATGCCGCCAAAATAGCCCTCATCATTGGCCCGGTCCCACGGCTGTGACCCCGCCGCCCCAGTGTGGGAAAAGACGTCCGTCGCCAACATCCACAAACTGTGGCCAGTCGCCGCCGAATCCAACAGCGCGTTGGGGGCCAGAACCTGCTTGGCGGCTGTGCTGATCGAACCGGAGGTCAAACCAGCGTTCAAGGTTGTGCCCATCCGCGCCGCCTCGCCCGCCGGGTCCAACCGGGCCCGGTTCATCAGTTCCAACAAATACTGCTCTGCCGCCGTGATCGTCATGGATTCACCCCTTACCGTCTGCCAAAGATCGTGCCCAGAATTCCGCGCACGACGGCTTGGCCTGTCTTGGTCCCCAACTGACGCGCGAAACTCTTTGTAAAGGCATCGGTGACGGTGTCATTACGGCTGGTGGTGGTGCGGGTGGTTTTCGGCACATTCGTGCTTGTCCGCTCGTTGCCCGCTTCGCCATAGCGGCGGGCATTGTTGAACTCGGGCTGGCCCTGCGGTGCGGTTTGCGGCGCCTCTGGCTCCTGCCCCGTCGCCCGCCGTGCCCGCTCCCGCAACCGCTCATGCGCCGAATCGCTGTCAATCGCGGTGCCGTATTTCGCAGCCATCGGCGAGGCCGCCATGATCGCCGCGCGCAGGGCCGGATCGATCGGCCCCAGTTGCGATGACGGCGGGCGCACCAGGGTCCGCTCGACAATACCGGGGATGCCCTTGTCCTCCAGGAACGACGTCACGGCCTCGCCTGTGCCCACCTCGCGGATCGCGGCACTGGTGTCGAACCGCGGGTTGGGGCGATAGGTTTCCGCAGCGGCCGCCAGATCCTTTTGATCCTTGGGCGTGAACGCCCGCAACCCGTGCTGCACCCGGTTGCCCAATTGTCCCAGAATGACCTGCGGAATATCGGCCGGGTTTTGACTGATGAAATAGACCCCAACCCCCTTGGACCGGATCAGCCGCGCCACCTGTTCCACCTTGGTGATCAGCGCCTTGGGGGCATCGGTGAACAACAGATGCGCCTCGTCGAAAAAGAACACCAGTTTCGGGCGGTCCAGATCGCCGACCTCGGGCAGGGTTTCAAACAGTTCGGACAACAACCACAACAGAAACGTCGCATACAACTGCGGGCTTTGCATCAACTGGTCGGCGGCCAGAATGTTGATCATCCCCGCCCCAACCGAATCACTGCGCATCAAATCGGCCAATTGCAACGCAGGCTCGCCAAACATCGCCGCCGCGCCCTGATTTTCCAAAACCAGCAACTGCCGCTGAATTGCCGCCACCGATGTGGGCGACACAAGGCCATACCGCCCCGAAATCTCCGCCGCGTTTTGCGCGATGAACACCAGCAGCGCGCGCAGATCTTTTAGGTCCAGAACCGGCAATTCTTCTTCATCCGCCAACCGGAACGCAACATTCAGCACCCCCTCCTGGGTGTCGTTCAACTGCAGGATCCGCGCCAGCAGCAACGGCCCCATTTCCGCCACCGTGGCGCGAACCGGATGACCCGACTGGCCAAACACATCCCAATAAGTCACGGGAAACGCACGGTATTGCAGGTCAAACCCAATGGTTTGCGCCCGTTTGGTAAATGCCTCGTGCAGTTTGTGTGTGGCCGATCCCGCCGCCGCAATGCCCGAAAGGTCGCCCTTCACATCGGCCAGAAAGACCGGCACCCCAGCCGCCGAGAATGACTCGGCCAGGATTTGCAGGGTGACAGTCTTGCCCGTGCCCGTGGCCCCCGCGATCAATCCATGCCGATTGCCGTATTTCAGCAGCAGGTTTTGCCCCACGCCATAGCCTTCACCGCCGCCACCAACAAAGATCCGATCCGACATCTGCCCGTCCCATTCCTGCTTTTCCGCAACTTGATAGCGTCTTTTGCGCGGCGTTCACCCTGAAAATAAAATGTTAACCTATTTGCGGCAGGCTTTCGTCATCGGGCCTGCAATTGGGTCTGCTGATCTGATTGCCGCCTGATGTGACTTCCTCCCTGTCAGACTGGCCGCGCCCTAACCGGTGCGGCCTTTTTTTCCACCAGCCTCCCGACATTTCACAGTTGACGGCCAAGTAAAACCGCCGTAGCGTCCTACTCATCAAGTCGGCCAGTCCGACAGGGAGCAAAATAACACGATCTAAAGGGGCCGCTCGTCGGCCCTTTTTTCCATTCAGGGCCGTGGCTTACCGGATGATCCGGCGGATCGGCGGGTTTACGGCGATTTCTGCGGTGGCCCACATTTCAGACCTGACGGCAGGGCTCTGCGCGTGCTAGATCACAGCAACTCTAGATGGACGGATGCGATGCCCAAGACGTTTCTAAACCTTGCCCTCAGCTTCAGCCTTGCCGCGTTTTTTGGTACAGTGGTGACCCCGGTCCTTGCCCAGACAACGGAAACACCGGCTGTCGAACCTGCGGCGCCCGCCACCGTACCGGCCGATGCGGCTGTGCCCAGCGATCTGTCGATGGGGGCCGAGGTGCTGCCCGGTCTGCCGGCTCAGGCCGATGCCGAAGTGGGTCAGACCTATATCGTGGCGAGCTTTGACAAATGGGAACAACGCTGCGTCAAGGCGGCGGATGGCGGCGATCCGTGCCAGCTCTACCAACTGCTCCTCGATGCCGAGGGTAACTCGGTTGCGGAAATCTCGGTGTTCGATTTGCCGAATGGTGGTCAGGCCGCTGCGGGGGCGACCTTTGTTGCCCCGTTGGAAACGCTTTTGACCGCCAATCTGCGGATCAGCGTCGATACCGGCAAAGAGCGGATTTACCCATTTGCCTTTTGCACCAAGGGTGGCTGTGTGGCACGGCTTGGCTTTACCGCCGATGAACTGGCTGGCTTTAAAAAGGGGGTCAAGGCCGTTTTGACCATCGTCCCCGCTGCGGCCCCCGACCAAAAGGTGACCCTGGACCTGACGCTCAAGGGGTTCACCGCCGGGTATGAGGCGGTGGCCAAGGCCAATTCCGCACTTAAACGCTGATCAAACCGACCGCAGTGCCAGCACGGCGTTCAACCCGCCAAAGGCAAAGGAATTGCTGATAACGGCCCGCACATGCCCTGTGCGGGCCGTATTCGGTATGACGTCCAGCGCACAGTCGCCCGGCACAAAGCCCAGCGTTGGTGCCAGAACGCCTTGGCGCAGCGCCATCACACAGGCCAGCAGTTCCACCGCCCCCGCCCCGCCCATCAGATGGCCATGCATGGCCTTGGTCGACGAAACCGGCACAGCCGTCCCAAATACCGCCGCAATCGCCTGCGCTTCGCAACGGTCGTTTGCCGTGGTCGCCGTGCCGTGGGCGTTGATATACCCAACCTCCTCGGACGCCATTCCGGCGTCGCGCAGCGCCAGACGCATCGCCCGCGTCGCCCCGCTGACCGACGGCTGCACCATGTCGCCCGCATCCGAGGTCATGGCAAAACCTGCCACCTCGGCCAACACCTCCGCCCCACGGGCGCGGGCATGGTCCCAATCCTCCAGCACAAAGACTGCGGCCCCCTCGCCCATCACCATTCCGTCGCGGTCCGCCGAAAATGGCCGACAGCCGGTGTGGGACAGAACGCGCAACCCCTCCCACGCCTTGATTCCGCCAAAGCACAACATGGCATCCGAACCGCCAGCCAGCATGACCGGCGCGGCCCCCGACCGGATCAGGTGAAACGCTTGGCCCAACGCATGGTTTGACGACGAACAGGCCGAGGACACGGCATAAGCCGGTCCTTGCAGCCCATGCCGAATGGCGACCTGTGCGGCAGCGGCATTCAGCATCAGGCGCGGCACCACAAACGGATGCACCCGCGACTTGCCCGCCTGATAAACCGCGCGGTAATTGTCATCCGTGGTCTGCAACCCACCGCCGGCGCTGCCGATGATGACGCCCGCCGCCTCGGCCAACGCGCCTTGAAAAACCAACCCAGATTGCGCCACCGCTTGCGCGGCAGCCGCCACGGCAAATTGGCTAAATGGGTCCATCAGGGCGATATCAGCCTTGGAAAACAGCGCCTCTGGCCGCCAGCCCGCAATCTGCGCCCCGATCCTGACCGTCAACCGGTCCAGATCGCGCAGCACCACAGGCCCGATGGCCGAACGCCCCGCCGCCATGGCCGCCATGGTCGCCGCCACATCCATCCCCAACGGGTTCACGGTACCCGCCCCGGTGATGACCACGCGCCTCATGTCTGATCAGCGATCAGCGCCCGCACCGCCGCAACAATCGCCGCCACTGTGGCCATGTCAAACCGGTTCTCGCCGGTGTCATTGGCGTTAAAGGGTACGGCGATGTCGAACGCTTCCTCGATAGCGAAAATCGCCTCGACCAGACCCAACGAATCCAAACCCAATTCGGCGGGCGTCGCCTCCAGCGTGACCGCCTCAGGATCGATCATCGCCTGGGCTGCAAGGATACGCCGTACAGTCAGGGCGACGGCATCGGTCATTCGGTGCCCTCAGGTCCCTTGCCCTCTAACGCGGCCACACGCGCAACCAGTCGTGGCAAACGGCGCAAGGCCTTGTGCATCTCGATCTGGGCATCCATCTTGACGGCGGGATACCCCAGCAAGACCCGCCCGCCCGGCACATTGCTCAGGATGATCGTCCCGGCCCCGGCAATCACATCATCGCCCACCGTCAGATTGTCGGCCACCCCGGCCTTGCCGCCCAACACGACGCGGTTGCCCACGACCGTTGACCCCGCAACCCCGACCTGCCCACACAGCAGGCAATCCTCGCCCAACTGCACGTTGTGACCCACCTGCACCAGATTGTCCAATTTGGTGCCCCGGCCAATCCGGGTATCACGGATCGTGCCCCGGTCGACACAGGAATTGGCACCAATCTCGACGTCATCGCCAATCGTGACCGCCCCCAGCGCATGAATCCGCAGCCAAACCTGCGGCACAATCGCCCCACGCTGGCCCAAAGTCTCGCGTACTTCCTCGATCCCGCCCTTTTCCGGCGTCACAAAGGAAAATCCGTCGCCGCCAATCACCACGCCCGGCTGACAGATGAACCGCGCCCCAATCGTGACCCGCGCGCCAATATGCACCCCTTGCAAGATCACCGCATCCGCCCCGATCCGGGCATCGTCGCCAATCGACACATGTGACGCAATCTGCGCGCCGGGCCCAATCTGCGCCCGCGCCCCGATCTGGACAAACGGCCCAATCGCCGCCCCTGCCCCGATCTGCGCCGTGGGATCAATGACGCTCATCCCATGGATACCGGGACTGATCGCCAAACCGGGGTCCAACAACCGCGTCAACCCAGCCATCGCCAACCGCGCCCGCGGCGCAAAGATGGCAGCGCGCAGCCCCAACCCCTGCCAATCCGCCCCCGGCCACAACACGGCCACCTGCGCCTGACCCTGCGCCAACCCACCCGCATAGCGCGCATCCATGGCAAGCGCCAAATCCTGCGGCCCCGCAGCACCGGGTTCAGCGGCGCGTTCAATGATCAGGTCCAGATCACCCGCCGCCTCGGCCCCAAGGGCCTGCGCTATGTCACCGACCCTGTGGCCCATGGTTCCCCTCACCGCTGTCGGCAAGCCCTAGCTTTGAACGCCCGGCAACACCACCCCGGCTGCCTCCAGCGCCTGATAAACCAAGGCATCCCGGTTATAGACATCGCCAAGATACCCGATCATCCCGTGTTCGGTCGGCCATGCGGTAAAATAGACCAGATGCACCGGGATCGGATTGGCAAAGGTCACCGTCGTCTCGCGTC
Organism: Rhodobacterales bacterium; assembly: GCA_031384005.1. Lineage (GTDB taxonomy): Bacteria > Pseudomonadota > Alphaproteobacteria > Rhodobacterales > Rhodobacteraceae > Stagnihabitans. The sequence goes on from JANNAF010000282.1 coordinate 26,103, forward strand.
CGGTGTCCAAATGGGTCTTGAACTCGCCCTTTGGATCGGTGGTCTGCGGGGTCAGCAGGAAATAGGCCAGATCAAACGGTGCCCCCACCCGGATACAACCATGGCTGAACGCGCGCACCTCTTTGTCGAACAACGACTTGCTGGGCGTGTCATGCAAATAGATGTTGTGCGGGTTGGGGAACATGAACTTGACCTTGCCCAGGGCATTGTCATCCGATGGCAGCTGCCGCAGCGCAAAGGGAAAGCTTTGCGGCGAATAGGCGGCAAAGTTGATGGCAGACCGCGGCACAACCCGCCCGGCCTGATCAATCACCTGCAACTGACCCTGCGCATTGGCATTGCGCTTTAGCATGGGCAAGTATTCCTTGACCGTGATCGACCTTGGCACCGACCATGACGGGTTGACCACCATATACTCCATCTGGTCCGAAAACTCGGGGCTTTCGGTGTCCACACCGGCCTTGCCGATGACAACCCGCGTCTTGAAATTCACCTTGCCGTTGTCCATGACCCGCGCCATGAAACTGGGCAGGTTGACCCAGATATGGCGCGCCCCACGCGGCGCATTGCCCATCCAGCGCAACCGCTCCATCGCGACCACAACCGACCGCAACCGCTGATCGGCCTCGACGTTCAGCGCCTCGACGGTGCGCTCATCGGCGCGGCCATCGGCACCCAGCCCATGATCCAGCTGGAACCGCTGCACGGCCTCGGCGATCACCGTATCATAGGTTTGCGTGAATGACCGGTCCAGATATCCCAGCGTCCCCAAACGATCACGCAACTGCACGACCGCTGCGCCGCTGTCCCCCGGTGCCAGACTGCCCGCCGTGACCCGCGCCCCATACCCGCCTGCCGCAACAATCGCCTCCAGCGCGAATTTTTCCTTCATCAACCGGGCATATTCCGGCGCCGTCGGCTCCAGCTCCGCAAGAAAGCTCGCAAAATCATCCCGCGCAGCGGCGTACATCGTCATCGCCTCGTCGGGGCGAACCACTTCGCGCTTGATCCCGGCCTCGATCTTGCCCGGCTCCAGCGCGCCCGACGACAGATCGCGCACGAATTGCAGATAGGCCCGGCTCATCGCCACTTCCAGACGCCCGATGTCACCCTCGGTCTGAACGGCCGCAAACTGTGCCCGCAGCCCCGCCGCGTCATAACGCGCCACCGGCAGGCCATGCGCCGCCGCCGTGTCCAGTGCCGTAAACAGGATCTGCCGCCGTACGCTGTCGCTCTCGGCCGTCCACAGCGTCGCATAGTCGCGGTCGCGGTAAAAGGTGGCCACCGCCTCCACATCCTGCGCCGCCGCCGACACCGCCTGCGCAAAGGCCGAAATCAACGACCCCGCCCAGGCAGGCCCCCCAACCACCACAGCCCCCATTGCCGACGTGATCAGTTGCAGGGCCCTGCGGCGGTCAATGGCAAACGTCATCTGGTCACAAATCCCTGTCAATTCATCGCGCGTATCGGCGGACACCCGCCGCATGCGTCAAATCTGCGTGAAATTCAAGGCCAAGTAAACCGCCAACCCTGCCACGTCACGGCCTTGTCAACCGTCATTGTCGCAATTTGCGGCGCAATGTCCCCCGCCCCTTTTTTGGCCGATTCAAGCGGCGCGTTCAGCAATTTTTTGCCTATGGCCCCCATGCTGCCACAAAGCCGGGCAAATCTTTGTTGGGCTTCATCCTAACCTGTGTCATATGTTTGCGACGCTTTAGGGATGAAGCCACCAAAAAAGCTGTCGGCATAGACAGTAGAAAACTGAAATGGGACAGGCAACTATATGACCAATTCCAACTCGTCTGTCATTTCACGGCGCGGCCTTTTGGGCATATTCGCGGCGGGAATGGTAGCAGCGGCTCCGACCTACTCTAATGCTTTTGGCCTGTTGCGCGGTGCGGGTGACATTCGCCGGGTCAAGATGTACTCGGGCCGTTCGGGTGAGACTGTCGATGCGATTTACTGGATCGATGGCAAGTACATTCCGGAAGTCATGAAAGAAATCAACCACTTCATGCGCGACCTTCGGGCGGGCGAGGCGGTCAAGATGAACCCCGGCAACCTCGACATCATTGCCGCGACCCACAACCTGCTGGATGTCAAAGAGCCCTATATGCTGTTGTCCGGCTATCGCAGTCCGGCGACCAATGCTGCACTGCGGGCACGGTCGGGCGGTGTTGCCCGCAACTCGTTGCACATGAAGGGTATGGCCGCCGACCTGCGCCTCAAGTCCCGTTCCGTCGGCCAGATGGCCCGCGCGGCCGAGGCGTGCTCTGCCGGCGGCGTTGGTCGTTACAGCGGATCAAACTTTGTGCACATGGATTGCGGACCTGTTCGCAGTTGGGGCGGCTGACCGCCTGACTGATACAAACTTTTGGAAAAAGGCGCCGCTTGGGCGCCTTTTGTCTGTCCGGACCTGACGATCGTTTCCAGTTGTGCCCTAATCCTCAGCGTCTTTCACCTGATCCTCGGCGTCTTTCATTGGTGCCTCGGTGTCCATACGGCCACGAAATCCTTGGGCCACGACGAACTTTTCCGACGAATCTGCCCGACTGGCCTTGGGTTTCACATTGGCCACCTTGGTAAAGTTGCGCTTCAACGTGAGTTGCAACTGTTGCTCTGCCCCGCCCGCCAAAACCTTGGCGACAAAACAGCCCCCCACTTCCAACACGTCAAACGCAAACTCTGCCGCCGCTTCGCACAGCGCAATGATCCGCAAATGGTCGGTGCCCTTGTGCCCCGACGCCGATGCCGCCATGTCAGACATCACCACGTCAGCCTTGCCACCCAGCCATTCCTTGACTTGGCGCTCGGCGCCATCTGCCAGAAAATCCAACTGGTGGATCTGGGCCCCCGGAATCGCCTCAACCACCTGCAAATCGACGCCCAAAACCGTTCCAACCGGTTTTTTCGCGTTTTCGCCCAGCGCATTGACCCGCGCCACCGACACCTGACACCACCCGCCCGGCGCACAGCCCAGATCGACCACCCGCAGGCCCGGCTTCAGGAACTCGAACTTGTCGTCCAGCTCCAGTATCTTGAACGCCGCGCGGCCCCGGTAACCCTCTTTCTTGGCGCGGATGACATAGGGGTCATTCAACTGCCGTTCCAACCACAGGGTCGACGACAACTTGCGCCCCTTGGCAGTCTTGACCCGGACGCGCAACTCGCGTTGACCCCGGCCTGATGTGTTCTTTTCAGTCATTCGAACGGTCCGTCCTCAAGCACGCCATCGGCGCTCATCTGTGCATATAGCAGTCCTTCGCGCAAACCCCGGTCTGCGACAGACAGCTGATCGGTTGGCCATACCCGCATCAGCGCCTGAAGGATAGCCGCCCCGGACATGATCAGCGTATGTCGGTCACGGCCAATGCGCGGATCATGCCGCCGCCCCTCCGGCCCCAGCGACAGATACTCCCGGATGACAAAGTCGATCTGATCGCTGGTCATGACCAACCCATCCACCTTGGCCCGGTCATAACGCCGCAAACCCAGAAAAGACGCGGCCACCGTGGTCACCGTGCCAGAGGTTCCGATAATCTGAAACCCCGCCCGCGCCTGGGCCGAGTTATAGGGTGAAAAGGCCGCCAACTGCTCTTCGAAAAACCACGACATCAACGCAAACCGCGCTGCATCATCATCGACATCGGCAAACTGATCCTTCAGCGTGGCAACCCCCAGCGGCACTGAAATCCAATCCACCACCCGCGCATCGGTGGGCCCCTGCGCATGAAACCCCGAATGCAGCCGCATGATCGCGCGCGGCCGGTCCTCGGGCACCACGGCGCTCAGGTCGATCCACACCAGTTCGGTCGACCCGCCGCCAATATCCACCACCAGCAATTGCTCGGTCCCGGGCTGCACCAACGGCGCGCAGGATATCACGGCCAGCCGCGCCTCCTCCTCGGCGGCAATGATCTCGACCATCAACCCGGTTTCGCGCCGGATCTGACGCATGAAATCGCGGCCGTTGCGCGCCCTGCGACACGCCTCGGTTGCGACCAGCCGCAGCCGCCGCACCCCGTGCTTTTCGATCTTTTTCTGACAAATCCGCAGCGCCTGAATGGTCCGCCCCATCGACGCGCGTGACAGCCGCCCCGACGCCTCCAGCCCGGCCCCCAGTTGTACCGTCTTGGAAAACGAATCCACGACCTGAAACTGACTGCCCCGTGGCTGGGCAATCAGCATCCTGCAGGAATTTGTTCCCAGATCCAGCGCCGCATAAAGCTGCGTGGATCCGGTCGGTAAGGGGGCTGACGTATCAATCAGGCGCGCGCCATCGTCAGATGGCTCGACCGCCAGTGGTATCGCGTCCGCCCCCAGGGGACGCTCGGGCGCCATCATCGCCCTCCATTCGTGGTTATACACAGGCTAACGCCGATGCGCCCCCTTCACAAGGGTCAGAACGCGCCCGATAAAGGGGTCGCAACCAGATGGTTGAGTGTCGAAAACCGACACCGCAGGTCGGGCAATGTCGCTACACCGGGTGGATAAGCAGCCAGAGGAATCACCATGCCTGACGTCACCATTGTCTACTGGCGCGACATTCCCGCGCAAATCATCGTGGGCAAGGGCCGCACCGGATCCAAGGTCAAACTGACCGAACGGTTCGAACAGGCCATCGACCGCTGCGCCATGAAAATCGGCGCCAAGGATGCCGATGCCTACCTCGCCGAATGGCGCAAGGCGCCGCCCTATGCGGTCGAGGGCGAACCAGACGCCGTCGCCGCCGCCGAGGCCGCCCGCATCGAGACGACCTATGACACCGAACGCCTCAAAACCCTGATCAACGCCGACGGCTGGGCAAAGCCCGAGTAAGGATATCCCCATGGCCCTGTTCAATTTCCGCCGCGCCGCCCCGCAATCCTCTGAGGCCCCCGCCCTGAACGAGGCCTTTCTGCAAGGCTACTCGATCGAGGTGATGCCCCGCACCGCCGAAAAGGTCGAGGATTTCCGCGCCATCCTGCCGCGCGGCACCCGCGTCTACATCGCCCATATCGAAGGCACCCCGATCGAGGAAATGGTGGCGACGGCCAAACGCATCGCAGGCGAAGGTTTTGATGTCATGCCGCATTTTCCGGCCCGCATCATCCATGACAAGGCCACGCTGGCCGACTGGATCGCACGGTACAAAGGTGAGGCTGGGATCAAGCAGGCCCTGTTGCTTGGCGGCGGCGTCAACACGCCCGCAGGCGATTTCGACAACTCGATGCAACTGATCGAAACCGGGCTGTTTGCCGGGTTCGACCGCCTGCATGTCGCAGGCCACCCCGAAGGAAACCGCGACATCGACCACGACGGCGGTGACAAGGTCATCCTGCAAGCCCTTAAATGGAAACAGGATTTCGCCAACCGCACCGATGCGAAAATGGCCATCACCACCCAGTTCTGCTTTGAGGCGGGTCCCGTGATCGCCTGGGCCGACCGTTTGGCAGCCGAAGGCATCACCATGCCGATCCACATTGGCGTCGCAGGCCCCGCCAAACTGCAAACCCTGATCAAGTTTGCCGTCTCATGTGGGGTTGGTGCCAGCTTGCGCGTGTTGCAAAAACGCGCGATGGACGTGACCAAGCTGTTGTTGCCTTACACGCCCTCCGATTTTGTCACTGAACTGGCCACCCATGCGGCCAAAACCCCGACTTTCGGCATCGAACAGGTGCATTTCTTCCCCCTCGGCGGCATCAAGACCAATGCCGCCTGGGTTACCGAAAACGGCGGCGCCGCAGGCGTCCCGGCCAACGCATAAGGACCTGCCCATGACCCGGACCGTTATCGAATCCAAAACCAAGACCGTGATCATCGGTTTTGACGAACCCTTCTGCGTGATCGGCGAACGCATCAACCCCACCGGCCGCAAGAAACTGGCAGCCGAGCTGGAGTTGGACAATTTCGACACCGTCATCCGCGACGCGCTGGAACAGGTTGCCTGTGGCGCCACCGTACTGGACGTGAACTCGGGCGCCGTGTTCACCAACCGCATGGCCGCCGACCCGCGCTATGCCGACAACAATTTCACGGAACCGCCGTTGATGCGGGCCCTGATCGAAATCATCCAAAAGACCGTTGACGTGCCGCTGTGCATCGACAGTTCCGTCCCAGGCGCGCTGGAGGCTGGCTTGCTCGCCTGCGAAGGCCGCCCGCTGCTGAATTCCGTGACGGGCGAGGAAGAGCGTCTGGAACGCATCCTGCCGCTGGTCAAGAAATACAATGTCCCCGTTGTCGCCATTTCCAACGACGACACCGGCATTTCCCAAGACCCCGATGTCCGCTTTGCCGTCGCCAAAAAGATCGTGGAACGTGCCGCCGATTTCGGCATCCCGGCGCATGACATCGTGGTTGACCCGCTGGTCATGCCGGTGGGTGCCTTGGGCTCTGCCGCGCGTCAGGTCTATACCCTGGTGCGTCGCCTGCGCGAAGAGTTGGGCGTGAACACCACTTGCGGCGCGTCGAACATCTCGTTCGGCCTGCCGCTACGTCACGGCATCAACGCGGCCTTCCTGCCCATGGCCATCGGTGCGGGTATGACCTCGGCCATCATGAACCCGGTTCGCCAGGTCGAAATGGAGGCGATCCGTGCCGCCAATTTCCTGATGGATCATGATGCCAACGGCGGCGAATGGATCCGTTTCGCCAAGGTGATCGAGGCTGTGACGGCAGGTGCCACCTTTGCCGAGGCTTCGGCTGCCGCCTCTGCCGCGACCTCGGGCCGCCGGGGTGGCCGCAAGGCACGCGGCTGATCGCGTAAACCTTTATTAACCATGGGGCGCTAATGTCGCCCCATGGAAACCATCCGCGAAACCAATCCGCAAGTCTGGCTGGATCAGATCTTTTCGGCGAAATCCGCCGTCACCGGGGGCGTGGTACGCCGCAACCGCCGCTGGGTCGAGGCAGAGATCGGGATGGATCTGTTCGAACAGACGGTACGGGCCCGCGGATTTCACCTGATCGAGGCGGGCCAGCAACTGGTGGTTATCTGCCATTCCGGCAAAGTCACGCTGCGCTTTTGACCCCGAGTTTTCTGCGAAAACTCACGTAGAATTTTCGCAGAAAATTCGTGACCGTGGCGCCGCCCACGTTCAGAAACTCAATTCTGCAGCGCAGCCTTGGCCAGCGCAGGCCGGATGGTGCTCTCCAACACCTGTTCGGTCACCGGCCCCGCCCAGCGCAGCACGACCTCGCCTGTGCCATCAATCACATAGGTCTCGGGCACACCGTACACCCCCCAATCCAGCGCCATCCGGCCCTGATCGGCCCCAATCTTGGCATAGGGGTTGCCCAGTTCGGCCAGCAGCCCCATCGCATCACCCGGCTTGTCCTTGTAGTTGACGCCATAAATCACCACACCCTCGGCCTGCAGTTGGGCCAGAAACGGATGCTCGACCCGGCAGGGCTGGCACCAGCTGGCCCAAAAGTTCACCAGTTTGACCCCCGGCGCCATCAGATCCGCTTGGGTAAACGGCTGCCCTTCCCCCAACGGGGTGACCGTGACCAAGGGCGCTTGGCGCCCCTCCATCGTGGAGGGCAGGTTCTGCTCACCCGTGCCCAGTTTGACATAGCTGGCCGCCAGCAGCCCCGCCACGACCACCAATGGCAGCACCATCAACGGCTTAAACATCCGACTTCGCCCTCGCTTCGACCTCGGCCAAGGCCCGCTTGACCCGCGCGCCCTGCCACAGTGTCAGGGCCACCAACGCCAGCAACAACACGACCGACGCGCCATAAGCCATCATCACAGTGCCAGCATATTTGCCCAGATCAGGTATCATGATACTCGCTCCCGCGCCAACAGCGCCTTGATCCGCCGCGCCCTGATTTCCGTTCGCGTCCGGAACAAGACCAATGCCACAAACAGCAACAAGAACCCCGCGATGCAGGTCCACAAGGGCCATGCGTACACATCGGACACATGCTCCTCCTTGTCCACGCTCAGCGATGCCCCCTGATGCAGACCCTGATTCCAGAACATGACTGCATAGCGCGACAGAAACGCAAAAACCGACCCCACAATGCACAGCACCGATGTCAGATCGGCGGCGGTGTCCGGGTCCTCGATTGCCTCCCACAGGGCCATGTATCCCAGATAAAACAGCCCAAGTATCAGGAATGACGTCAGCCGCGGGTCCCATGCCCACCAGGTCCCCCACATCGGCTGGCCCCAGATCGCCCCCGTCACCAACCCGATCACCACAAAGGTCAACCCCACCGGTGCCGCCGCCCGCGCCGCCAGTGCCGATACATGGTGCCGCCGGATCAGCCAGATCAGCGACCCCGCCAACATCATGAACCACGCCGACACCCCCATCATCGCGGCAGGCACATGCAGATAGATGATCTTGACCGTCGATCCCTGCTTGTAATCATCGGGCGTCAGGAAAAACCCCCAAAACAGCCCCCCCAGCGTCAGCACCACCGCCAACCCCGTCACCCATGGCAAAGCCCAGGCCGAGGTCTGCATAAACTTCTTCGGATTGGCGTATTCCCAGATCGACATTTGGCTTGGCTATCCCTTTCGCCGGCAGAAACTCAAATCACACTAGCGTCAGTTTGCTATTTCAGATTGGCGCGAATTGCCGCAGCCGCCGCAAACGGCAACAGCGCCACCGCCGCCAGCGTGATGCCCGCCAGAAACAACAATGGCACTGTCGGCGCCAGCCCCTTTGCCCCGCGAGTCACCACATCCGTGCCAAAAATCAACGTCGGCACATACATCGGCAGCACCAGCAGGCTCAGCAGCAACCCCCCCCGCTTCAGCCCCACCGTCAGTGCCGCGCCAAACGCCCCAATGACCGACAGCGCCGGCGTGCCACAAGCCAGGGCCACCACCAACCAGACATACCCCGCCGGCGCCAGATTCATCAGCAACCCCAAAACCGGCGCAATCAGCGTCAACGGCAGCCCCGTCACCACCCAATGCGCCAGCGACTTGATCGCCACCACCCCCTCCATCGGAATGGGCGATGTCGCCAGCAGGTCCAGCGATCCATCCTCGAAATCCAACGCGAACAGGCGGTCCAGCGTCAACAGACAGGCCAGCAATGCGCCCACCCACAGGATGCCGGGCGCAATGCGGCGCAAGACCTCCATCTCGGGGCCGACAGCCAAAGGCACCAAGACCACCACCATCAGGAAAAATGCCAATCCCAGGCCGAACCCACCGCCCGCCCGCATCGCCAACCTGATATCGCGCACCAACAGGGCAATCACCCGAACACCTCGCCCAGCGCCGGCCGCGCCGCCTTGAACGGCGTCAGGTCCAGTGTCACAGCCTCTGCCAGACCCAGATCGATATGTGTCGCAATCACCGCCGACCCGCCCTGCCCCAGATGCCCGCGCAATACCGCGCCAAACAGCGCCACCGACGCCACATCCAGACTGACCGTCGGCTCGTCCAACAGCCAAACCCTGCGCCCGGTCACCATCAGCCGCGCCAACCCCAACCGCCGCTTTTGCCCCGCCGACAAATCCGCCGCCCGGCGGTGCCGCAGCGCGTGCAGGTTCATCGCCCCCAACGCCACCTCAACCCCGTCAACCCCGTTCACCGAGGCCCAGAACGCCAGATTTTCGGTCACCGTCAGCATCGCCTTCAACCCGTCGGCATGCGCCCCATAGGCCACTTCTGGCGCCACCACAGTCCCCGCCACCGCCACCTGCAACCCCGCCAGCGTGCGCAACAGGGTGGTCTTGCCAATGCCGTTTGCGCCGCGCAGCACCAAAACCTGCCCCGGCGACAGCCGGAACCCGACCCCCTCCAGCACGGTCACCCCGCCGCGCGCCACACCCAGATCCGTCACCACCATATCCATGACGACAGCCCTAACGGATGAAACTGCGCCCGTAAATCCACCGCCCTGCCGCAGGAACACAAGAACGCGCCGTATTCCGCCCTTGCACAACCCACCTTCCCGCCTAAAAAGACATTCAAAGCAGGAGCCGCCCGATGCCCACCGACCTGACCCCCGACCTGACCCCCGTCTTGAGCCCCGACCTGACCCTTGACGCCCTCGTCATCTTCACTCCCTCTGGCAAGCGTGGCCGCTTCGCCCTTGGAACCCCCGTCCTGACCGCCGCCCGCCAGTTGGGTGTCGATCTCGACTCGGTCTGCGGCGGGCGCGGCATCTGCTCGAAATGCCAGATCACCCCCGGCCACGGCGAGTTTGCCAAACATGGCCTGACCGTCGAAGACGGCGCGCTGTCGGACTGGAACGAGGTCGAGGCCCGCTACAAACGCATCCGCGGCCTGACCGATGGCCGCCGCCTTGGCTGTCAGGCGCAAATCCTTGGCGATGTCGTGATCGACGTGCCGCCCGAATCGCAGGTCCACAAACAGGTCATCCGCAAATCTGCCACCATGCGCGACATCGTGATGGACCCCGCCACCCGGCTTCTCTACGTCGAGGTGCAGGAACCCGACATGCACGAACCCACCGGCGATTTCGAACGGCTGGGGCAGGCGCTCAAGGATCAATGGCAGGTCGAAGGTGTGGCCGCCGAACTCTCCTTGATGCGCCGCCTGCAACCCGCCCTGCGCAAGGGCGACTGGAAGGTGACAGTGGCCCTGCACAAAGGCAACCACGACGCCCGCTACCGCATCCTCGACATCTGGCCCGGCTATCATGAGGGGCGGCTCTTGGGCCTTGCCATCGACCTTGGCTCGACCACCATTGCCGCCCATCTGTGCGATCTGGCCAATGGCGCCGTGCTGGCATCGGCAGGCGTCATGAACCCCCAGATCCGCTTTGGCGAGGATCTGATGTCCCGCGTGTCCTATGCTATGATGAACCCCGGCGGCGATGTCGAAATGACCTCCGCCGTGCGCACCGCGATCAATGGCCTGATCCAAAGCATCTGCACCGAGGCCAAAACCGACCCCAAGTCGATCTATGAACTGGTGTTCGTCTGCAACCCGGTCATGCACCACCTTCTGCTTGGCATCGACCCGGTCGAACTCGGCCAGGCCCCCTTTGCGCTGGCCACCTCCTCCAGCCTGTCCCTCGATGCCCGTGACCTTAACCTCGCTGCCGTCAACCACGCCGCCCGCGTCTATATCCTGCCCTGCATCGCAGGCCATGTCGGCGCCGACTGTGCCGCCGTCGCGCTAAGCGAGGAGCCGAACAAATCCAAGGACATGGTCCTGATCGTCGATGTCGGCACCAATGCCGAACTGCTGCTTGGTAACGAAACCCGCGTCCTTGCCTGCTCCTCTCCCACCGGCCCCGCGTTTGAGGGGGCGCAAATCTCCTCGGGGCAACGCGCCGCCCCCGGCGCCATCGAACGCGTCGAAATCGACCAGACGACCAAGGAACCCCGGTTCAAGGTGATCGGCTCGGACCTATGGTCCACCGACCCCGGTTTCGCCGCCGCCACCGCCAGTTCCGGCATCACCGGCATCTGCGGTTCCGGCATCATCGAGGCCGTGGCAGAAATGCGCATGGCGGGCCTTGTCGATCAGCAGGGCCTGATCGGCTCTCCCGATCAGACTGGCACTCTGCGCGCCGTGCCCGAAGGCCGCACCCATTCCTACCTGCTCCACGACGCCACCGACCAGGGCGGGCCGCGCATCATGGTAACCCAAGGTGACATCCGTGCCATCCAACTGGCCAAAGCCGCGCTCTATGCCGGTGCCCGCCTCTTGATGGATGAAATGGGCATTGATCGGGTGGACCGCGTCACCCTCGCCGGGGCCTTTGGGGCCCATATCAGCCCCAAACACGCCATGGTCCTTGGCATGATCCCCGACGCCCCCCTCGACCGCGTGACCTCGGCCGGCAACGCCGCCGGCACCGGTGCCCGCATCGCGCTGTGCAACACCGCCGCCCGCAACCAGATCGAGGAAACCGTCCACCACATCCACAAGGTCGAAACCGCAATCGAACCGCGTTTTCAGGAACACTTCGTCAACGCAACTGCCATCCCACACGCGACTGACCTTTTCCCGCATCTCGTCGGCGTGGCAAACCTGCCCGAAAACAACTTCAACGCCAATTCCGGCACCGACGGCAGCCGCCGCCGCCGCCGGTGAACCCTGCCCTTTGGTTTCATCTGTCCGCAAATATCCCACGGGGGAAGCCGCCTTGCCCGCTTGGGCAAGGTGGCGCAGGGGGTGTGAAACCCCCTCTTGCCCCGCCAAACCCCTTGACCTTGGCCGCCATGTCCCTACCCTGTCGCCATGGATGATCCGATTGCCGATCTGATTGCAACAACTGCCACGGGCGACCGTGCGGCATTTCGGCAGCTCTATTCGCTCAGCTCTGCGAAACTAATGGGCGTTCTGCTGCGTATTCTCACCAATCGCTCGGATAGTGAGGATGCGTTGCAAGAGGTTTACACACGGGTCTGGCTCAAAGCCGCCCAGTTTGACGCGACCAAGGGGCGCGGCATGACATGGCTGATCGCCATGGCGCGCAATCTGGCGATCGACCGGCTGCGCCAACGCCCCGACCACGTGAATGACGACGCCGCAATGGACGCCGCTGCCGACCCCACACCCCGCGCCGAAACCCGCCTGATCGCAACGGGCGAGGCGAGGCGCATCAATGATTGCTTTGACACGCTGGAACCCGACCGCGCCGCCGCCCTGCGCGGCGCCTATATCGCAGGCCTGTCCTACACCGACCTTGCCGCCCGCCACGGTGTTCCCCTCAACACCATGCGCACCTGGCTGCGCCGCAGCCTTGCCCGCCTCAAGGAGTGTATGGGACCATGACCGATCCCGACGACGACCTGATCGCGGCAGAATACGTGATGGGCCTTTTGGACCTTGAAGGGCGCACCGCGGCCCAAACCCGCCTGCGCAACGATCCCCGCTTTGCCGCCCGTGTCGCCAGTTGGGAACAGCGCCTGTCAGGCCTGAACGACGCCTATGACGACGCCCCCGCCCCCAACCTGATGCCCCAGATCGAGGCGCGGCTGTTCCCCACACCCGCCAAACGGCACTGGCTGAACCGGGCCCTGACATGGGGCAGTGCGGCCACGGCCGCCCTTGCCGTCATGGCCTACCTTGCCCTGACCCCGCCCACACCCGACCTGATCGCCACCCTGTCGTCCCAAGGCAGCCCACTGCTGTACGAGGCGGTGGTGACCAACAACCGCCTGACGGTGACCCGCGTTGCAGGCGCGGCCGCCGACCCTGCAACGGTGCACGAGCTGTGGATCATCGCCGGCGACAACCCGCCCGTCTCGTTGGGTGTGATCCCCGGTGACAGCACCACCCTGTCGCTGCCCGGCCTTGCCCCCGGTGCGGTTCTGGCGGTTTCGGTCGAACAGCCCGGCGGCTCGCCCGATGGCATACCCCATGGCCCGATCATCGCCCTGGGCCCGCTGACCGACGCGTGACAAAGTTTCTGTCACGGCTGCGTGAGCGGTGAAACTTTTCCCCCCCGGTTTTCGTTCTTCCTGATGTGAGGCGGGATTGGCCCGCCCTGAACCTCTCTGGGAGCCACAAAATGAAGTCTCTTTTCCTCTCCGCCGCCGTCCTTGCCCTGACCGCTGGCATGGCATTTGCCGAAAATCCGATGGTCGGCGGTGCCGCCATGTTCGAAGACAAGAACATCATTGAAAACGCCGTGAACTCGGCCGATCACACCACGCTGGTCGCCGCCGTTCAGGCCGCTGGTCTGGTCGAAACCCTGTCGGGCGCAGGCCCCTTTACCGTGCTGGCGCCGACCAATGACGCCTTTGCAAAACTGCCCGCAGGCACCGTCGAAAACCTGCTCAAGCCCGAAAACAAAGACACCTTGACCAAGATCCTGACCTGCCACGTCGTCGCCGCCAATGCGATGGCCTCTGACATCATGGGCATGATCGAGGCGGACGGCGGCGCGCACAAGTTCGCCACCGTCGGCGGCTGCGAATTCACCATGACGACCAAAGACGGCAAGGTGATGATCGAGGACGGCATGGGCAACATGGCCACCGTGACCGTCGCCGATGTCAAACAGTCGAACGGCGTCATCCATGTCATCGACACGGTGCTTTTGCCCAAGATGTAAGGCCAGGCTCGGCTCCCGGACTGGTGCCGGTGGGAGGGGGGTTTATCCCGACCCCGCCCACCGGGTATGTACCACAGGGTCCGGTCGGGTGAGTTGTCCCCAAACCCGTCCTGACCCTGCGGTGGGCCCCCGGTGTGAAAACCGGGGGCCCGCGTTTTTGGCGATCGAGGCTGTGCGACCAGCCGCGCCCCGCCGCCACCGCCCCCCACGCCAAAACCATCTGTGTCCAGCACGAGTGTAGTGTTTCAGTTTGAAATTCGTCGGCCTTGACGCGCGCCCAACTGTCGACTACCTCTCTCCCCGCCGCGGGTGTATCTCAATGGTAGAGAAGCAGCTTCCCAAGCTGATGACGAGGGTTCGATTCCCTTCACCCGCTCCACTCCTTCCCGCATTGATCGTACAGGTTTGAACGCCTGAACCCGGTGTCAGCGAACCAGACGGGTTCTTGCCACCCGTCGACCAAGGTACCCTGCTGACCTGCGTGCCGGCGCCCATCTTTGCGCGCTACAGGGTGCTGACCGACCTGCAACAGGAACCAGCCCACCAGCGCAGCCCCTGCCGCAACCTGATCCTCCCACTGGCAACAGGTCGACAATGTGGCGTTTGGCGATCTGACCTTTGATCGGATCGGCCGGGTCGAAACCTGTGACGCCGATAGCGCGCGCCTCTTTGCCGCCATTGGGCAGGCCGACTTTCCCACACCGGACCTGATGACCCAGCGGCACAACCGGTCCCGGCCCTCAGATTTCACCGTCGCCCCGGCCAAACGCGCCCGCAGCGCCGCGATCAATGCGGCCGACCATCAGGCGTTCGGTTACTAAACCGGTTCCCATCGGCCCGCGAAACCGCTAGCAACGCCTCATCAAACCGGAGGACATCATGAGCACTGAAATCAAACGCATCGGGGTCGGCCCGCGCATGTCAGAGGCAGCCTGCTATAACGGGATCATCTGGCTGGCCGGTCAGGTCGGCACCCCCGGCGGCACCGTGGCCCAGCAAACCGCCGATTGCCTGGCCGAGGTTGACCGCATTCTGGCCGCCGCAGGCACCGACAAGACCCGGATCCTGTCAGTCCAGATCTGGCTGGCCGACATCGCGACCTTTGCCGAGATGAATTCGGTCTGGGACACATGGGTCCCCGCTGGCCACACCCCGGCCCGTGCCACGGGTGAGGCAAAGCTGGCAACACCCGATTACAAGGTCGAGGTGATCGTCACGGCGGCGTTGAATGGGCCAGATGGCGGCGCGTTTTGAACGACCCGGGGGGTTCACACCCCCCGGACCCCCGTGGGATATTTAGGGACAGATGAAAGGGTCAGGCCGTCAGGTAGGCGATCAGGGCCGCGGTTGACCCATCCTTGCCTTCGGTGCCCTGCTTGCCCTCCAGGATCGGTTGCAGCGCAAGTGCGAGTTCCTTGCCCAATTCCACCCCCCATTGGTCAAAGGAGTTGATCCCCAGAATGACCCCTTCGACAAAGACCCGGTGTTCATAAAGCGCGATGATCTGGCCCAGCACAAAGGGCGTCAGTTGCGGATAGACCAGCGTGGTCGAGGGGCGGTTGCCCGGAAACACCCGGTGGCGGGCCTGACGGTCCAATTCGGGGCCTGTGACACCCTTTTTGGCCATGATTGCCGTCGCCTCCTCCAGCGAACGGCCCCGCATCAGCGCCTCGGACTGCGCAAGGCAGTTTGACACCAACAGCAGGTGCTGGTGGGCAAGGTCGGGTTCATGCCCCTGTCTGGCCACGATGAATTCGCATGGCACAATGCGGGTGCCCTGATGGATCAGTTGGTAGAACGCATGTTGCCCATTGGTGCCGGGTTCGCCCCAGACCACGGCGCCGCTGTCAACGGTCAGGTCCGACCCGTCCACTGCAACCCGCTTGCCATTACTCTCCATCTCCAACTGCTGCAGGTAGGCGGGCAGGCGCAGCAGGCGCTGGTCATAGGGCAGCACGGCGCGGGTGGTGTGGCCGCAGATCTGGTTGTGCCAGATGCCAACCAACGCCAGCAGCGCAGGCATGTTCTGCGCCAAGGGTTCGGACACGAACCGCTCGTCCATATCGCGCCCGCCTTGCAAGAACTGATCGAACGCCTCTGGCCCCACAGCCAGCATCACCGCCAGACCAATCGGCCCCCACAGCGAATAGCGCCCGCCAACCCAATCCTCAAACCCGAAAACCCGTGACGGATCAATGCCGTAGGCGGCAGTCTTATCAGCGGCGGTCGATACGGCGGCAAACTGCGCACCCGGATTGGCCACCTTGCGCGCCATCCACGCCTTGGCCGTGTCGGCATTGGTCATGGTTTCAATGGTCGTGAATGTTTTGGAGGCCACAATGACCAGCGTCGTTTCAGGGTCCAACCCGGCCAGCGTGTCGGCCACATGCGCGCCATCGACGTTTGAGACATAATGCACCCGTGGCCCGTCATGATAAGGCCGCAGCGCCGCTGTCGCCATAACCGGCCCCAGA
>JANNAF010000287.1:0-4840 GCA_031384005.1 Rhodobacterales bacterium
GCCCCCGGTATCCACCCTGCCACCAAAGGTCAGATGCCGCCCCGACACCTCGACGAAACCACCACTCGCCGGACCGGTGCTGCCATAGGCCAGAACCTCGCCACTGAACACCGTGGCGATGCTGGAATTGATCCGCACCTGCCCACCGACACCGCCCGAGGCGTCCAGACGCCCGCCCACATCGACCTGACCGCCATTCACCGTGATCTGACCGCCCGCACCATCCGCCTCGACGGCGCGGACCGCCTTGTCGACCTGCACCCGGCCGCCGTCACCCGCCGTCAAAAACACCCGCCCCTTGACCCGCGCCACCCCGGTGGCCGCAATCGAACCACCCGTGTTGCCCGCCAGCGCATAGACATTGCCGCCATTGGCCCGCAATTCCGCCGCCGCCGCCCGGATCGTGCCCGCATCACTGACCGACGTGTCCGACCCGCCGATCCGCACCGCAAACAACCCCTCCGCCACCGCCGCATCGCGGATCAGGATCTCGCGCCCCGCCACTAACCCGACCGTGCCATTCGGGGCCGAAATCTGGCCCGAGTTGGCCACGTTGCGCGCCAATATCGCCACATCCCCGCCCAGCGATGAAATCGTGCCCATGTTGATCACGTAACTGTCGGCGTCGCCCGCGAACACCGCCGCGCCGCCGTCCAGAAAATCGGCATTGTCAATGTCCAGCGTCGACGCGACAAACGTGCCGCCAGTGTTCACCACACCCGTTGCGCCAAACACGATGCCATTCTGGTTGACCAGATACACCGACCCCGTGGCCTCCAGATTGCCCATGATCTGCGACAGATCATTGCCCGTCACCCGGTTCAGCGTGGCACCCGCGCCGTTTTGAAAATTGACGCCAAACCCGTTCGCGATGGAAAAGCTGCCCCAATCGACAATGCCGTATGCCCCGGCCTGTTGCAGCAGCAACTGCGTCGCACTGGGCTGGGTGATCGTGATGTCACCGGCCACAATGCTGGGGTCGACCGGCAGGGGACCATCGGCCTGCAACACCCCCGGCAGCACACAGGTGGTGGCCAGCATCGTGGCCCAAAACATTCTGGTCGTCATAAGGTCACCTCGTCCAGTTCAGACAAGCCAAGTCATCAAATCGCCGTACCGCCACCTTCGCACGAAATGCCGCAACCCGGGGGTAAAATCACACGCCCATTATTGATCCGGCACCCCAAGGGCCGCCCACGCATCACCAAACCCCGCCATCGGCACAGGCACCGTGATCTTTTTGGCCCCGGCCAGCGCGGTAAAGGTCACATTGGTCGTCGCCGCCGCCCTCAGCGCCGCAATCGTGCCTGCGGTCAGGGCGGCATCTGCAATGCAGCCCGCGGGCACACAGGCGAAATAGCTGGCCTGCGCCAGTTCGGTCTGCGGCACGGGCGTCTGCGCCGCATCGCCACCCACCGCATCGACACTGATTGCAACCGCCTCGCGCAGCGCCACATCCATCGGCACCTGCACCACGATCCGCGCGCCTGCCCCGCCGACAGGCTGGCCCACCGCCACCTCGATCAGGGGGCGCACCTGCCCGTCATTGCCCTTGACGCTCAGCTTGGTCGTCATCTGACAAACCTTGGCCGCCTCGGCCACGGCACAGGTCACCGTCCACGCGCCATAGGTCGCGGTGGTGGCACTGGGCGCGACCTGCGCCATTGCTTGGGCCGGTGCCATGACCGTCAGCGCCAAAACGACGTTGCGACAGCTGGTCCTCATGTCAAAACCGCGCTGTCAGTTGAAAGGCGATGCTGGTCGTATTGGCCTGCGTCGTGGCCGAATCGCGCAACGCCTGGGCGATGTTGATGCTGCCGACGACATTCTTGCCAATCTCGAGGTCCCCGCCAAACCCGACCGAGGCAAGGTTTTGTTCGGCAAAGGGGGCCTCCGCCTCGGCCCAGCCAAAATCGGCAAAGATATGCGGGCGCAGACTGGCATCCTGATTGGCCACCTTGAACGACCACGACGGCGCACGGTACTCGATGCTGGCCGCCACGGCGGTCGAACTGGCCACCCCGTTGACCGGATAGCCCCGCACCGTCCCCGCCCCCCCCAGCGCCATCTGTTCCAACGCATGCAGCGCGTCTTTGGACCTCTGCCCGCTGAACCGCACTGCAACCGATTTTTCGCGGTCGATGAACACTTCCTCGCTCAGATCGATGGTGGCATAGCTATAGGTGCTGGCGGCAAACCCCTCTGTCTCGCGCCGACCCGTGACATAGGCCATATCCGCACTGCCCTTGGAGGTTTTGCCAAACAGCGGCCCGGTCAGACTGGTCCGAAACCCCAAAACCCCATGCACCAGCCGGGTGGTTTCCTGCGTGATCGGGATGCCGAAAAAGTATTGCAGTTTGTCATAGTCGTTCAACTCGACCTGCGCATAGATCTCGGGCACCAGGGTCAGCCGCCCGTTCGATTTGGGCAGCGGAAACGACAATTCGGCGTTCAGGATACCGGTTTCGCTGCCCGAGGTGAACACCCCGCCCGGCACCGAATAGCTGGAGATATGGCTGGCGCCAAAGGTCAGCTTGGTGCGAAACCCGCTGCTGGTGGTGACCGGAATGAAATAGGTCAGCGCATGCGACAGATACCCCTTGTCGCGCCCGGTGTCCCACAGATTGCCCTCCCCCAGACTTTCCGGCGATCCGGTGAACTGATAGGACAGTTGCTGATCCTTCCACGACAGGGCCGAGATGTTGACCCCGCCAAACAGTCGCAAAACCCCGGTATCCTCGGTCCCCGCATTGGACACCCCGGCATAACCTGACCACCGGCGCGCCGCCTCTTGCACCTGCAACGTCAGATTGGTGCTGCCTGCGGCCTGCCCCGGTGCAAACACCACCGACACGTGGCGGAACGGGTTCTGGTTCAACCAGTTCACATCGGCCAACAACCGGTCGGTATCCACCTCTTGGCCCGACCGCAGCCGGACCTGACTGGTGACATAGCCGCTGGTGGCCTGATCCGTTCCCGCCACCGCCGTTGTGGCCAACCGGAACGCCGTCACGTTGATCTGCACCACGCCGCTGGTGATTTCCTGCTGCGGCACCGTCACCGACACCAGTGACCGGCCATTGTCGCGGTAAAACTGCGTCACATCGGTCTGAATGGCGGACAGCAGGCGAAACGACAACGGCTGGCCCACATATTTGGCCAGCAGCCGCCGCAAGGCGTCATTCTGTGCCGTTGGACCGCCGAAACTGGTGTCGATCCCGCCCGTACCGCCATGGCGCACCAGCTTGCCACCCTGCGCATTGCCATCGACCAAAACCAACCCGGCCAAGGCCACACCAAACGGTGTAGGATCGTTTGGCCGGTCGGCAAAGGCACCCGCGTTCAGGCTGGACACCTGCGGTCCCACCAGACGAACCGGCGGATTTTCCTCGACGCTCTGCGCCACGGCGGGCATGGACCAACCCAGACCGCCGCAAATCACCGCACAAATCACTTCCTTGCGCCCAAATCGACGGGCCGCCACCGCTATCATGGACCAATCTCCATCCTGCTGGCCAAACGCTTTGTCGTTAACACAATCCTATTGAACAGGATCAGCGCCAGTTTTTCAAGTTCCAACTCGCCCCTGCCACCCGGCGAATGCGCGCCGCACCCAATCGCCCCCGGTCTTTGCGCCGCTTTGCCCGCTGCTCTGCGGGCGGGCACAGCGTATCACGCCGCAAATAGGCTATTTTTTGCGCCACCATTAACGAAGCTTTCATTTTACCGCTCATGCAGACCAAAGCCCGTTGCCCGGACGATCAAATCATAT
Source organism: Rhodobacterales bacterium (assembly GCA_031384005.1). Lineage (GTDB taxonomy): Bacteria > Pseudomonadota > Alphaproteobacteria > Rhodobacterales > Rhodobacteraceae > Stagnihabitans. The sequence goes on from JANNAF010000287.1 coordinate 3,773, forward strand.
TATCGAAAAATGCATCGTGAACTGTTTGAACCTCGGGACCACCGCATGACCAAGCTGACATGCATCACCACAACCTTTAACGACGGTCAGACCGCGCTGACAGCGGTCCAGTCCGTGCTGGCGCAAACCTTCACGGATTTTCAGTTCATCATCGTCGACGACGGCTCGACCGACGATACCGTGGCCGTCCTGCAGTCGATCCGCGACCCCCGGGTCGAGGTGATCCGCCAGGCCAACGACGGCCTGTCCAGCGCCCGGAACAAGGCGTTTGCCCATATCAAGGGCGACTATGTCTGCTTTTTGGATTCAGATGATGTGCGGCCCAACTGGTCCTTTGCCACCATCGCCGCCATCATTGACCGTGACGCACCCGACCTGATCCTGTGCCGGGGCGTCCTGTCCGACGTCCGCGGCGACTTTGTCGGCTTTTACGACGATCCATTCTTCTTTCAGATCGAGGCGATGTGCCCGGACGCCCATCTCACCCGCGCCCAACCCGAATTTGCCCGCCTGCGCCCCCTGATGCAGCGCATCGAACCGCAATCCGCCAACAAGGTGATCCGCGCCGAATTTCTGCGCCAGTCTGGCGTGATCTTTCCCAACGGTCACTTTTTTGAAGACATATTTGTCCACACCAACCTGCTTGCGGCGGCCCAGTCGGTGTCCTTTGCCATGTCGCCCTGCTTTACCTATTTCCGCCGCTACATGCGCTCGCAAATCACGGCAACGGCCAGCGAACGCCGTTTCGATTCGATCGCCGTCACCAAACTGACGCTTGAGGTTTTCGCCCGCAGCCTTGAATTCCACGATGCCGCAACCCGCGCCGCGGTCTTTGCCTCTTGCATGAAAATCGTGGCGTGGTGCGAGGATATGGTCGGCCACCAGCACCGCACCGCGTTCCGGCAAACCGTGCTTGGCCTGTTTGCCATGATTGACCCCTTGTACCTGAACTTCCCCGCCAACCTGCCGGCCGAGGTGGGGCCGCTGGATCAGATCGAGCGCTATATAAGGGTGATGACGGATGCAGCTTGACGATGGTCTGGTCGACCAAACCCAGCTCAGCTTTCC
>JANNAF010000316.1:0-14121 GCA_031384005.1 Rhodobacterales bacterium
GCCCAGCGCCGACTGCCGCGCCAGCACCTCGTCCAGCGGCTTGCCGTCCGGTGCCAAGGTTTCGGGGTCCCGCATCGCCCACCCTCCGCACCTACCCTCCCCCAACCCAAGCCACTCCGCCCCGGTTTACGGCAAGCCCGATCGAACGCCGCCCTCTTCCATGCAAGCCCGCCCCCCGGCCCTTATGACCGCCCCATCAAGACATGGGGCGCACATGAACAACCTTATCCATGGCAGCGGTGGCCGCGAACATGCCCTGGCCTGGGCGGTCAAGCAGAACCCCAAATGCGACCGCCTGATCGTGGCCCCCGGCAATGCGGGCATCGCCGCCGTCGCCGAATGTGCCGATCTGGACATCATGGACGGCACCGCCGTCGCCCAGTTCGCCACCGAAAACGCTGTCGATTTCATCATCATCGGCCCCGAGGCCCCCCTTGCCGCCGGTGTCGCCAACGCCACCCGCGCCGCCGGTTTCCTGACCTTCGGCCCCTCCGCCGCCGCCGCAAGGCTGGAGGCGTCCAAGGCATTCACCAAGGAAATCTGCGACGCCTGCATGGCCCCCACCGCCGCCTATGCCCGCTTCACCGATGCCGCCGCCGCCCGCGCTTATGTCACCCAGCAGGGAGCCCCGATCGTAATCAAGGCAGACGGCCTCGCCGCCGGCAAAGGTGTCGTCGTCGCCATGACCCTGCCCGAGGCACTCTACGCCATCGACGACATGTTCGGCGGTTCCCTTGGCGCTGCGGGTGCCGAAGTGGTGATCGAGGAATTCATGACGGGTGAAGAAGCCTCTTTCTTCATCCTGACCGATGGGGTCAACGCCCTGCCCCTCGGCACGGCGCAGGACCACAAACGCGCCTTTGATGGCGACTTGGGCCCAAACACCGGCGGCATGGGCGCCTATTGCCCGGCCCCGGTGCTGACCGACGCCGTGATCAAAAAGACCATGGACCAGATCGTCCTGCCAACGATCCGCGAAATGGCCCGGCGCGGAACGCCCTATCAGGGTGTCCTGTTCGCGGGCCTGATGATCGAAGGTGGCGAACCCCGCCTTGTCGAATACAACGCCCGCTTCGGCGACCCCGAAACCCAGGTCCTGATGATGCGCCTTGGCGCCCAGGCGCTGGACCTGATGCTGGCCTGCGCCGAAGGCCGCCTGTCGCAAGCCCGCGTCAACTGGGCCGATGACCACGCCCTGACCGTGGTGATGGCCGCCCGCGGCTATCCGGGCCCCTATGCCAAAGGCAGCACGATCAACGGCCTGGACCGCATGCCCGAAGACAGCCGCCACATGGTCTTTCACGCCGGAACCACCCTGCGCGACGGCCTGATCACCGCCACAGGCGGCCGCGTCCTGACCATCACCGCCCGCGGCGACACCCTGTCCGACGCCCGCAACCGCGCTTATGCCATGATCGACCTTCTGGACTGGCCCGATGGCTTTTGCCGCTCCGACATCGGCTGGCGGGCGCTGTCGGACTAGGCGCAACAGAAGCGGACGCACGGGTTGCCTCGGTCTGCGGCCTACCTTAAAGTCAAGCTTAGTGTTCCGTGTCAGTTGGGGGTAGTATGAGTTTTACGGCCAATTATGTCGTGTCGGCCGGGACTGGCTCTGTCCTGCAGCTTGGCCCGATCCTGGAAAAGCTGTTCTCCGGTTCAGGGATCTTTGGCTATTACATCCAGAACTTTGCCGGTGATCCCACCCAAGGGAATTGGGGCAATGGCACGACCGAAACGCAGATCATCGACAACGGCATGGTGCGCAACGATGGGTTCTTTGCCACCGACCTTGCAAACCTGACGATCCGCCTTGGGGATGACTTGTGGTCGGGCATCTATGTCTCTGCCAATCACCGCCCGGGCAACTACACAACCTGCGCCATCCAGATCGTCCCCGTGGCCTATGTCGATGCGACCCCGCACCAGACGACCGGCGCCGATGTTGTCGCGGCAGCCTATCAATTGCTGGCGTTCACAGGCGACACCTACAGCCCCAACGGCTGCCACACCATCGCGGCCACCATCGCCGCCATGGCGGGGGCGCCCTTGCCCAATGACTCGGCCTCCATCGTCCCGTCCGAAAACGTCGATGGCGGGTTCTGAACCGTCGTTCATCGGGGCGACCAGACCCCGGTTGCCGAATGGACCGCCCTTTTGCGCCCCGGCGATATCGTCCGCTATGACTATGCCGACCCAAGCCAGCCGCAACACACCTTCACCGTGCTGGAGGTGGATGGCCTGAACGTCCAGACAATCGACAATTGGGGCGGCACCGTGAACCTGCACTGGACGAACTATCAGCAATGGGCCAACCCGGCGTCCGTCACGATCTACCGCATCACCCAAGACATGAACACCATCGCCCTGTCCGACACCGCCGACGCCTCCATCGGCTCGGGCGGGGCAGACCGGATGCGCGGCCTGGGTGGCGACGACTGGATGTCTGCGGGTCTGGGCCGCGATATCCTGTTCGGCGGCAGCGGTCTTGACACGCTGGACGGCGGCGATGGCGACGACATCCTGCGCGGCGAGGCGGACAACGACGCCCTGTCCGCCGGGGCCGGGCGCGACACGCTGTTTGGCGGTGCGGGCGATGACCGGATCGACGGCGGGTCCGCCCGTGACGTGCTGACCGGCGACGCAGGCCGCGACATCTTTGTGTTTCAATCGGCCTCCGACACCAATGGCGACCGCATCCGCGATTTCCGTCATGGCGTGGACCTCTTGGACGTGTCGCGCTTTGCGGCGCAGTCCGACTTCATCGGTGGCAGGGGATTTCACGCCACCCCCGGTGTCAGCGAAATCCACTATGACCGGACGACCGGGCAACTCTCTGGCGACACCAATGGCGACGGTGTTGCCGACTGGACCCTGACCCTGACCAACCGGCCCGCCCTGTCCGCCACCGATTTCATCTTCTGACCCACCCTTGCCCCTGCCCCCGCTTCTGCTAGAACCGCCGAAATTCAAGGCAGGGCAAAGGACGGACCATGCCAGTTCTGGTGATGAAATTCGGTGGCACTTCCGTGGCGGACCTGTCCCGCATCGAAAACGCTGCGAAAAAGGTGCAGGCCGAGGTGGCCCGCGGTTATGACGTGATTGTCATCGTCTCGGCCATGTCGGGCAAGACCAACGAACTGGTCGGCTGGGTTGAAACCACCTCCAAACTGTATGACGCCCGCGAATATGACGCCGTGGTGTCCAGCGGCGAAAACGTCACCGCCGGCCTCATGGCGCTGCGCTTGCAGGAAATCGGTGTCCCTGCCCGGTCCTGGGCGGGTTGGCAGGTGCCGATCAACACCACCTCTGCCCATTCCGCAGCCCGTTTCGTGTCGATCCCGCGCGACAACATCGACGCCAAGTTTGCCGAAGGCTTCAAGGTGGCCGTCGTCGCAGGTTTTCAGGGCGTCTCGCCCGAGGGCCGTATCACCACCCTTGGCCGGGGCGGGTCCGACACCACCGCGGTTGCCTTTGCCGCAGCCTTTGATGCCGTGCGTTGCGACATCTATACCGATGTCGATGGCGTCTATACCACCGACCCGCGCATCACCGCAAAGGCCCGCAAACTGGATCGCATCGCCTATGAGGAGATGCTGGAACTGGCCTCGCTGGGTGCCAAGGTCCTGCAAACCCGCTCGGTCGAACTGGCCATGCGCTACAAGGTGCGGCTGCGCGTGCTGTCCTCCTTTGAAGAAACCACCGACACGTCAGGCACCTTGGTCTGCGACGAGGATGAAATCATGGAATCGAAAGTTGTGTCCGGCGTCGCCTATTCCCGCGACGAGGCGAAAATGACGCTGGTCAAGGTCGAGGACCGCCCCGGCATCGCCGCCGCCATCTTCGGCCCGCTTGCCGATGCCGGGGTCAATGTCGACATGATCGTGCAGAACATCTCGGAACTGGGCCATCCTGCTGACAAGCGCGCCTATACCGACATGACGTTTTCCTGCCCGACCAATCAGGTCCTGCGCGCCCAAAAGGCGATCGAGGATGCCCGCGACAAGGGCCTTTTTGCCTATGCCAGCCTTGTGGTCGATACCGATGTGGCCAAGGTGTCGGTCGTCGGCATCGGTATGCGCAGCCACGCCGGGGTCGCGGCCAAGATGTTCTCCTCGCTCGCGTCCGAAAACGTGAACATCAAGGTGATTGCCACCTCCGAAATCAAGATTTCCGTGCTGATCGACCGCAAATACATGGAACTGGCCGTGCAAGCCCTGCACGACGCGTTCGGGCTGGAAAAGGCCTGAACGACGCGCCCTAGCCAAGCCGCATCAATGGCTTGGTCCGACTTTGGCGGATCTGACAAGACAAGGCAGGCCCCCTATTGGCCACTTTGGGATCAAACGGGTCACGGGGGCCGCTAGGGACAGGTTTGAGGAAAAGGCTGGTTCAGCACCCTGCTCAGGGGTTCAAACCGCAACCAAAGCTTGGACCAGTTGTAAAGATCGGGGTTGTTGCCCGGGCTGACCAGTATTGCATGATAATTCAGGATCGTTGTGCCTGTTGGCCCCGTGGCCGTGCTTGCAAAATCCGCAAGGCGCATCTGCCAGACCGAGGTGATTTGGGTGTCATAGGTCAGATGCCCGCTTGGCAACAGGATGCACGCAGCAGGTGAAACAGCCTCAACGCCGCGTTGGCTGTCCATGCTGAACGCCGATACCCAAGACCATGCCGCCAGACCCACCAGCAGCATCCCACCCCAGCCAAGCCGCCACGTCGCAGACCCCGCATGCCGCAAGACTGTCGACATCAAAGCGACGAACGCCGCGCCCCCCGCCGCAAAAAACAGCGTCAGCGCCACGTCACCCGATGTACCGATGCCGCCATCCAGCAGCGCCGCAACCGCGCCCACGACCAGACCAGTGACTGCAACCCAATGGCCCACCCGCCCCGGTCGTTGGCACAGGGACGGTCTGGTTGCAGCCGCATAAACCGCGATAAAGTAGGTCGCGACACAGCCCAAGGTGGCCATCGTGCCAATCGTATCCGGTGGCACCGGAACCCAACTGCTCAGCCAGAACAGCACCACGCCCAGATACAAGCTGAACTGCCCAACACTCATATGGCAAACCTTCTGAACTCACCACGCGATGTCCGGTATACTGGCCCTCAGGCTGGGTTCCAACGCCCAGTTGGTCCGCATGGCAGCCCCGGTTGCCCCACGACCCACCTGACTAAAATCCCCTCCCCACCGCCGCAAAAACCGGCGGTCCAATCCTTGCCCATGATGGTGTCAGCAGCGGCCACGACCTCTATGCTTACCTTCACCACGGCTAGGGGGAGTGGGCTTAATGGATGTGACACGCCGCATTGCCGCAGTGCTTGGCCCGACCCTTGTTGCTGTCACGGTATCCGAATTCGTCAACCTGAATATCTGGTTAGATGTGCATCCAACCGTCGTCTATCTGAACGGTTTGGTGTTCTTGGTCGGCGGATTGGCCATCGTGACCACACACAACCACTGGCGGCTTGGTTTCAGCCTTTTGGTGACCTTGGGTGGTTGGCTGTTGGTCGTTGCGGGCATGTATAGAATGGTCTTTCCCAACGCGCCGCAATTGGGCCCGGGCCTGGCCACCTACGGACTGATGGCCGCGCTTGCGGCCCTTGGTGTGGCATTGATCGGGGTCGCTGCGGTCAGACCAGCAAAATAGGCATCGCTATATCCCGGCGTTGCGACGGCTTGATCCACAGAACAGCCCACACTGCCCCACCCAAACCCTGCACCCATCGCCCAAAAAACAGGCGGTGCCGGCCCAATAACCTTACTACCGCCCGGAAAACCAATGCCCTATGGCCCGCAACGCCCACCAGCCCTGCTTTCCCCACTCCCATTTCCAACCCAGCTGCCCTATAGAGGGGTAAAGTCAAGGAGCAGACCCTGAATGCCGGAACGCAGCGAAGGCGACAGCCGCAAACTTCTGCGCCGCTTGCGCGATGTCCTTGCCATCCCGGCCAAGGGCCAGGACCGGCTGGACCGCATCACCCACCTGATTGCCGACAGCATGGGAACCGAGGTCTGCTCTATCTACCTGTTTCTCGACGCCGAAACCCTGGAACTCTGCGCGACCGAGGGGCTGAAAAAGGCCGCCGTCCACAAAACCCGCATGAAACTGGGCGAGGGGCTGGTGGGCCGCGTCGCCAAGACCGGCCTGCCGGTCAACACCCCCGATGCACCCTCTGAAAAGGGCTTTCGTTTCATGCCTGAAACCGGCGAGGAACTGTATTCCTCGTTTCTTGGCGTCCCGATCCAGCGGGTCGGTGAAAAACTGGGCGTCCTTGTGGTGCAGTCCAAAGCGGCCCGCCGCTTTGCCGAAGACGAGATGGACGCCGTCGAAGTGGTCGCCATGGTGCTGGCCGAGATGACCGAACTGGGTGCCTTTGCCGGGGATGGCGGCGGTATGGGGGCGTTGCATAAAAAGCCCGTCACCTTTCGGGGTTCCACTGGACAAGAGGGCGCATCCGAAGGCCGCGTCTGGCTGCACGAACCCCGCGTCGTGGTGACCAACCCCGTGGCCGACGACCCCCTGACCGAAATTGACCGCATCCGCGCGGCGGTCGGCGTGTTGCGCGTGTCCGTCGATGACCTGCTGGAGGCGGAGAGCCTCGACAAGGACCAAAAGGCCGTGTTGGAGGCCTACCGCATGTTTGCCCATTCACGCGGCTGGCTGCGCCGGATGGAGGAAGATATCCAGCGCGGCCTGTCCGCCGAGGCGGCCGTGGAAAAGGAACAGGGCACCGCGCGGGCGCGTCTGGAACAAGTGCCCGACGCCTATCTGCGCGAACGCCTGCACGACCTTGACGACCTGTCCAACCGCCTGCTGCGCATCCTGACCGGACAGGGCCGCGACACCGGGGCCGAAATGCCGGAAAATCCGGTGCTGATTGCCCGCAACATTGGCCCTGCCGAACTGCTGGAATATGGCCGCAAACTGAAAGGTGTCGTGCTGGAGGAGGGGTCGGTCGGCTCGCATGCCGCCGTCGTCGCCCGTGCCTTGGCGATCCCTTTGGTGATCCACGCCAAGGGCGTCATCACCGAGGCGCTGAACGGCGACGCCATCCTGGTGGACGGCGATTCAGGCGTGGTCCACCTGCGCCCCGAGGAAACGATTTCCCGCAGCTTCCGCGATAAAATCGCCATGCAGGCCGAGGCGCAAAAACGCTATGCCAGTTTGCGCGACCTGCCCGCCACCACGCTGGACGGGGTGACGCTGGAATTGCAGATGAATGCCGGGCTGATGGCCGACCTGCCATCCTTGGTCGGCTCGGGGGCCGCAGGGGTTGGCCTGTTTCGCACCGAACTGCAATTCCTGATCCGCAACAAGATGCCGCAGCGCGCCGAATTGGCCACGCTATACGCCCGCGTGATGGATGCCGCCCAAGGCCGCCCGGTCGCCTTTCGCACGCTGGACATCGGATCAGACAAGGTCCTGCCCTATATGAAACCCAATGACGAACCCAACCCTGCCATGGGCTGGCGGGCGATCCGGGTGGGGTTGGACAAGCCCGGTGTGCTGCGGATGCAGTTGCAGGCCTTGCTGCGCGCGTCCAACGGCCGCGATTTGCAGGTGATGTTCCCGTTCATTTCCGAGTTTGGTGAGTTTCAGGAGGCGCGCAGCCATATGCTGCGCGAGATTCACCGCGAAAAATCGCTGGGCCATGTCGTGCCAGACCACATCGAAATCGGCGCGATGCTGGAAACCCCCAGCCTTGCCTATGCACCCGATGCGTTCTTTCGGCTGACCGATTTCATCTCGATTGGCGGCAATGACCTGAAACAGTTCTTCTTTGCCGCCGACCGCGAAAATGAACGGGTGCGCAAACGCTACGATTCGCTGAACCTGTCTTTTCTGGGCTTTTTGGAACATGTCATTGCCCGTTGCGCGCCCCATGACACCAAACTGTCGTTTTGCGGCGAGGACGCCGGCCGCCCGATCGAGGCATTGGCACTGGCGGCGATCGGCCTGCGCCGCCTGTCGATGCGTCCGGCCTCGATTGGCCCGGTCAAGGCGCTGTTGCGCCGGGTCGATCTGTCGGCGGCCCGCGCCGTGATCGACCGCGCCCGCGCCGATGGGGCCGAAAGTGCCAGGCCCGCGCTGATGGACTGGCTGGCCACGCAAGGCGGCTAAGGGCGATGGGCAAACCGCCTTTTCGACAAGGTCGAAAAGCCGAACTGCCCATCCTACAAGTCGCGGCTTCAGGTCACGGTCAACGCAGGTTTGGCCTGCGCGGCGGCAAAGGCTGTCAGCACCGTCTCGGCACCGTGCACCTGCGCCAGTCGCATCAGGCGAAAACGGATGCGGGCGATTTCACGGTAATAGGTCAAAAAGGCCGCGTTCAGCGCAGCCCCGCTTAGCGCGCCAATCACGGGCACCGCCTGCGCCGCCAGCTTTTGACCAAAAACCACGGCCAGACGCGGCACAACCATCGCCAGCATCTTTTGGACCGACGCCCCGGTGACCGCCATGCGTGCCGACAAAAACGCGGTATTGACGCCGTCATCCTCGCGCAGCGGGCTGCCTGCCGTGAACACCTCCAGACAGGCCAGCCGGATCTGCGGATCGTCGGGGTCATAACCTGCCGCCGCCGCCTCGCCGCGAATGGCATGCAGCATGACCGTGATGGTCACCGGCAATTCCACCAGCGACCCCGCCAGCCCCGCCGCCCCGCCAATCGCCCCGGTCGCCATCGCGGCATAGGTCGACCCGCGCGGCCCCAGATCGGGCGCGCGCTGCCCGACGGCGGCCAGCCCATGCGCCCGCTCCAGCGCCCGGGTGACCGCCTTTTCCAACTCGGCCCGCACCGTCACCGGCAAGCGCTGCATCTGGCTTTCCACACCGCCGCCCAGACGCGACACCAGTTTCAAAAACGGCCCATTGGCGCGGCCATAGGCATAGGCCAGGCCCGCGATTTCAATGTCCAGATCGGGGCCCGGCAGGGCAGGAAGCTGTGTCATGCCCCGAATATGGGCACCCCTGCCAATTGTGCAAGCGTCAAAGCCCGCTGGCCTTGGTCACGGGACCACGGACCGTATCCCAAGCCCCGGATTTCAGCGCCAAGCCCAACACACGGTCCGGGTTGGTGGGCGGTGGCATCTCGACCCCGTCCAGTTTTGTGAACCCGAACCGGCGGTAATAGGGCGCATCGCCGACCAGCAAAACCCGCTCCCAGCCCAGCCGACGCGCCTCGGCCAGACTTTCGTTGATCAACATGCCACCCAACCCCTCACCCTGACGGGTCGGATGCACCGCGACCGGACCCAGCAACAAGGCATCCTCGCCCCCCACCTCGATTGGCCAATAGCGGATCACGGCAGCCATGGTGCCATCATCATCCCGCAACACCAGACACAGCGCCGCCACCGTCGCCACCGCGTCGCGCAACCGATAAGACGACAACGCCGTACGCCCGGGCGAAAAGCACAGGTCATACAGCGCCTCGACCTCCCACCAGTCGTCCTCGGTTTCCTCTTCCAGCTTGTACACGCGCGGGCCGTCCCATGGAATCATCTGAAAACGCGCGTAACATGGGGACATGACAGGATCAAACATCATCCTGTGGCCGGGGTGCCCCCCCAATCATGGCAAACAGCGACAAAGGCCCTTGTGACAACAGGGTTGGCCCCCAATCCGCCGGTCCGCCCCAAACGCGCCGGTCCCATGGTCAGAACTTGGCGGACAATCATGGGCACCGACCCTACCGCTTTGCCCGCCCAAGTCAGTGGCGGATTGCTGGACAGGGTATCCCCGCTGCGCTAAGCCTGCGGCGTTTGCAGGAGTGTGCCATGCCAGTTGTGACCTTTACGGATTTCATTACATCCCCGACCGATGTGTTCTTGCGCGCGATTGACAAACTGTCGGTGGCCCCGATTACCGGCTGGGGCCCAACGGTCACCTTTCTGGTGATCGGCGCTTATGGCTATGAGGTTCGCGGCACGGGCCTGACCTATACCGTTGTCGACGGCCTGCGCGTGATAACAGGCGGCACGATAACGACCATCCTGATCAACTATCTGCAATCGCCTGCGCTTGGCATTACCGGCCTGACCCTTGACGCGGCCGCCTTGCAAACGGCTATGACCGCTGATGCCAATGGCACCGACAACGCCGCCATCGAAACGCTGTTCGGGGCGTTGGGCTGGTCCTATATCGGCAAGGCGGGCCGCGATGTGCTGCGCGAAGACGGGCTGACCTCTGACGGGGTTCAGTTCGATCTGTCGGGCAATGACACCGTGTCCACCGGCGGCGGGGCGGATGATTTCTGGCTGGGTGCCGGAAATGATCTGGGCGCAGGTGGCGGCGGGAACGACCATCTGTCGGGTGGCGGCGGGGCGGACACCCTGTCGGGCGGCGCGGGGAATGACAGCCTGACTGGCGGCGATGGGGCCGATGTTCTGACAGGTGGCAAGGGCCGCGATACCCTGACGGGCGGTGCGGGCGGTGACACATTTGTCTTTGCCCGGCGCGATGGTCTGGACCAGATCAACGACTTTGACATCCACCTTGACCGGATCGACCTTGACCCCAACACCCGCGTCAGCTTTGCCGCCATGGGGGACGACAGCCTGCTGACCTATGGGCGCGCAGGCGATCAGATCCTGCTGATCGGCGTCGACATCACCGAAACCGCGGCCATAATCCTGATCTGACCCGACCCGCCCAACCGGGGTTTCGCGTGGCGGGCGGCTGGGTTAGGCTGCCCCGACCCCATCTGGACCCCTGCCCCCATGTTTTATGAACCGCAAAACGGCCACGGCCTGCCCCATTCCCCCTTTACCGCCATCGTCGCCCCCCGCCCCATCGGCTGGATCTCGACCCGCGGACCGATGGGCGACAACCTTGCCCCCTATTCCTTCTTCAACGCCGTGTCCTATGCGCCGCTGCAAGTGATCTTTGCCGGCGACATGAAGGATACCATCCGCAATGTTCAGGATACCGGCGTCTTTGCCACCAATGTCGTGTCCGAACCGCTGTGGCAGGTGATGAACCAAACCTCGGCCCACCTGCCGCGCGGTGTGGATGAGTTTGCCCGCTTTGACATCGCCAAATCCGAATGTGTGACCATCGATTGCCCGCGCGTGACCCTGTCGCCTGCCACGCTGGAATGTCGGCTGGACCGCGTCATAACCCTTGCCTCGGGTGTCGATTTTCTGGTCATCGGCACTGTCACCGGCGTCCATATCGACGACGCCTGCCTGACCAACGGCCGCTTTGACATCACCAAAGCCCGCCCGATGGCACGCTTGGGATACAAGGACTATGCCCTGATCACCCAAATACTGACACTTGACCGGCCAGACGATTGATCGACGCCGCGAAATTGCCTGGTGACCGGCCCGACTGGCGCTGATCTGCGCGAACCTCCCTTGCCTGAAATCACATTCGCCCTTGGCGCGACCTAGTCGCCCGCCGACTGGACCAACCTGTTCAATTCCCTCGGCACCGTGCCCATGTCAGTCTTTTTTCCGACCCAGATCGTCTTTAACTTGGGGCGGGGCAACCGACCTTTGTGGTCATCGGCAGCCGCCCTGCCATATCGGGTCCTGTCATCACCGCAGGCACCATCGACACGATCGAGTTCCGCAATTTTGCCATCACCCAGATTACCCTTTTCAACCTCGCCCTCAGCGCCTCGGCGGTTAAAAACCTGCTGTTGCCGCTGGGCTGGACGTTCAACGGCAATGCCAATGCCGATATCTTGCTGGCAGGCGCCACCAGTTCGAACGGCGTGGCCCTGAACCTGTCAGGCAATGACACGTTCAACCTGAACGGTGGCAATGACCAGGGCATTGGCGGCACGGGGGGGGACACAATAGATGGTGGCATCGGCAGTGACCGCCTGACGGGCAACGCAGGCCGCGACCGCCTGATCGGCGGCGCGGGACGTGATGCCTTTGTGTTCAACCTTGGCGACGGGTCCGATCAGATCAGCCAATTCGACCCCAAACGCGACCGGATCGACCTTGCGCCCGGCCTGACCCACAGCTTTGTTAATATCGGTGGGGACCTTGCCATCGATTATGGCCCCGGCAACGGTATCCTGCTGCTGGGTGTCGACTTTGCTGACGCGGGCCTGATCCTGATCGTCTGAAATGGCTTGGATGGGGGGGGCGCCCCCCCCCCAAATCCCCCCTTGCCAGTGCCAAAAATCCCCGCCACCCTGCGGCCCATGTCAGCCCCTATCCTCACCCCGCTTGCCGCCAGCCTGCCCTCAACCGTGCCCTTTACCGGCCCCGAGGCGCTGGAACGCCAATCAGGCCGCCCCTTTGCCGCGCGTCTGGGTGCCAACGAAAGCCTGTTTGGCCCCTCGCCCCGCGCCGTGCAGGCCATGCAGGCCGCCGCCACCGACGCATGGATGTACGGTGACCCCGACGCACACGACCTGCGCCGCGCCATCGCCGCACACCACGGCTGCCCCCCCGAACATGTGGTGTTGGCCGAGGGGATCGACGCCATCCTAGGCTATCTGAGCCGCCTGACCATCGGCCCAGGCGACCCGGTGGTGACCTCGCTTGGGGCCTATCCGACCTTCAACTTTCATGTGGCGGGTTACGGTGGCACGCTGCACCGCGCGCCCTATCTGGGCGACCATGAAAACCCCGACGCCCTGATCGACGCAGCCCACCAGACCGCTGCACGCCTGCTGTATATCGCAAACCCCGACAACCCGATGGGCAGCCACCACCCCGCCGCCACCATCGCCGCGATGATCCCAGCCCTGCCGCCGCAAACCCTGCTGGTTCTGGACGAGGCGTATATCGACCTTGCCCCGCCCGGCACCGAACCCGCCATCGACCCCGCAACCCCCAACGTGATCCGCCTGCGCACGTTTTCCAAGGCGCATGGTCTGGCGGGCCTGCGCGTGGGTTACGCCATCACCGCGGCCCCGCTGGCCGCCGCCTTTGACAAGGTGCGCAACCACTTTGCCTTGGGGCGTATCGCGCAGGCCGGGGCCCTGGCGGCGTTGCAGGACCAACCCTATCTGGCCCAGATCCGCACCCGCACCGTGCAGGCCCGCGCCCGCCTGTCCCAGATTGCCCAAGACAACGGACTGCTGCCGCTGCCCTCGGCCACCAATTTCGTCACGATGGATTGCGGTCGCGACGGGGATCATGCCCGCGCCGTACTGCGCGGCCTCCTGGACCGCAACATCTTTGTCCGTATGCCCGGTGTGGCCCCGTTGGACCGCTGTATCCGGGTCAGTCTGGGCGACGATACCGCGATGGACGCCTTTGCCAGGGCCCTGCCCGATGCGTTGAAATCCGCCCAACAGGGTGGTTGACTATTCGGCCGCCAACCCCGGATTGGCAGGCCCCAGCGCCGGGGCCGCGCCCACCGGGGCCTCGGCGGCCCCCAGAACTGGCTGGAATGGCGTGACCGTCGTGGCAGCTTCGGCCATCAACGGGGCGACGGCCTCGCCCGTCAGGACGCGGCGAAACACCAGCATGTTCTGAAAACTGGTCTTGGTTCCGGTCAACCCGCTGCGCTCGTCACAAGGCAGGGTATCGGCACGCAGATATTCCCAGCCATCCTGCCCCAGACGGTTCATCACTTGGGTCAACGCCAGCGCAAACCGGTCCGCCGTTGTCTTGGCCACGCGCGACTTTTCCCCTTTGCGGGGCGATGGCACAACCTTGTACTCGTAACGCTGCATGGCACCCCCGAAAAACAACCCAGATGGATATAACGAGATATGGCCCCCAAGGCCAAGAGAAATAAGTCTTTTCCCAGATTACGCGCCGTCAGCGCATCCTATGGTATCCGGCAACCTTGGCAGGGCAAGCTATAGTCGGTTGCCCTGTCACATCACCACGCCCAGCCACCTGCGCGCTTGGCGAACCCCGGCGCGGCACATGCGCCCTTACCGCGCCCCTCGCACCCCCCCCCGTGGCGACGAAAGGCGGCTCGCTGCGGGCAATCCTTTCCACTTCCTTAATTTCTGAAACCCAATACATTGATTCTAATGTACTTTTAATTCCGTCCAGATCTGGACAGTTCAAAACCCCTCCCCTACTCTTGTCCGGCAGCAGCATAAGGATCGTCAGATGCATCCCAGAATCGGCGTGATTGGCGGCTCGGGGGTTTATCAGATCGACGGGCTGCAAGCGCCCGAATGGATCACCGT
>JANNAF010000330.1:0-1720 GCA_031384005.1 Rhodobacterales bacterium
ATCAGGACGCTGGCCCGGCGAGGGCCCGAAGGCGATATCAACCATGTCTTCCTCGGAAAATGAATTGCCGGGCCACCCGTGAGGGTGGCCCGGCGGAGGGTATTGAAAGCCTTACATGCCTTCTTGCAGTTTGCGGGCGGCGACGACGCCCTCGAAGTCAGCGTGGGTGACGGGGATGAAATCCTTGGCCTCGCCAGCGGCCAGGGCATAGGCACATTCCTTGTCGGTTTCCCACATGTCGGCGACCATTGCCGTGACCTTGTCCTTGATGTCGCCCGGCAGCGACCGGCGCAGGACATAGGGACCGTTCGGGATCAGTTTCGAACGCCAGATTTCGACCAGGTTGTTCATGTCGACCAGACCGGCATCGGCGGCCTTGCGGAAGGCGCCGTTGGTATAGCCGTCTTCCCAGTTGCCCAGACCGTCAGCCCACGACACGCCCGACGCGAAATCGCCGTTATGGACGCCAACGATGGTTTGCTCATGGCCGCCCGACATTTTGACTTCGGAAAAGAATTCCTCCAGCTTGCCATAAGCGGCGGTCAGTTCAGCGGCAGGAACGAGATAGCCCGAGGTCGAGTTCGGGTCGGCAAAGGCAAAGGTCTGACCCTTGGCAGTGTCGATCGAGGTGATGCCGCTGTCCTTGCGGGCGAAACCGATCGAATAGTAACCGGTCGATCCGTCGACGTTCTGGGTGGTCAGCTTGACGTCCACAGCCTCGGGGTTGGTCAGGTAGATTTTGGCATAGGCAGAGGCACCCAGACCGGCAAAGTCGATGGTGCCGCCCAGCAGGCCCTGAATGACGCCGTCATAGTCGGCAGGAGTGAAAATCTTGACCGGAACGCCAAGGGCCGTTTCCACTTTCGCGCGGAAACATTCGTTCGAGGCAAGGCGGTCTTGGGCGTTTTCGCCGCCAAGGATGCCGATGTTGAATTCGGTGATGGCGTCTTGGGCCAGGACGGGCGAGGCAAGGGTGGTCGTGGCGGCCAGAATGGCAAGCAGCTTTTTCATTGCAGTCTCCGTTTGAGTAAAGGCAGTTTCAGGCCAGCATCGCATCGGCATAGGCCGTGTCTGCAGGAATGGCGGTGGAGGTGGCGCTTTCGTTGAAGCTGTCGTCAGCGCCATAGATGTCGCGGGCGACACCGGTGGTCAGTTGGTCAGGCGTGCCGTCAAACACGATGCGACCGTCACGCATTCCGATCACGCGGTCGCAATAGCGGCGGGCGGTGTCCAGCGTGTGCAGGTTGGCGATGACCATGCGGCCATCCTCGATGTTGATGCGGCGCAGGGTGTCCATGACGATCTGGGCATTCATCGGGTCAAGGCTGGCGATGGGTTCGTCGGCCAGAATGATCTTGGGGTCCTGCATCAGGGCGCGGGCGATGGCGACGCGCTGCTGCTGGCCACCGGACAGCGCCTCGGCCCGTTTGGGGGCCTGTTCGATGATGCCCAGACGGTCAAGGATTTCCAGTGCGCGCTGGATATCGGCGTGGGGCCACAGGTTGAACATGGTTTGCAGCGTCGAACGGCGGTTCAGGATGCCGTGCAGGACGTTGGAGGCGACATCCATGCGCGGCACAAGGTTGAACTGCTGAAAGATCATCGCGCATTGCGATTGCCATGCCCGCGCCTCGGCCCCTTTGAGGGCCAGCACGTTGCGGCCATCGACCAGAATCTCGCCCGCCGTTGCATCGACAAGGCGGTTCATCAGGCGCAGAAA
>JANNAF010000366.1:0-1839 GCA_031384005.1 Rhodobacterales bacterium
CCTGACCGGCAAAGACGGCACTGCCGAGGTCGAGGCGTCAATCGAACGCCTGTTCACCTATGCCGCATGGGCCGATAAATTTGATGGTGCGGTCAAATCGGTGCCCCTGCGCGGGGTGGCGATTGCCATGAACGAACCCTGCGGTGTCGTGGGCATCCTGTGCCCGGATGAGGCACCGCTGCTGGGCCTGATCTCGACCATAGCCCCCGCCATTGCCTTGGGCAACACCTGCATCCTTGTCCCGTCGCAAACCGCCCCATTGGCCGCCACCGACTTTTATCAGGTGTTGGAAACCTCGGACCTGCCCGCCGGGGTGGTGAACATCGTCACCGGACCCCATGCCGAACTGGCCAAAACCTTGGCCGGGCATATGGATGTCGATGCGGTCTGGTCGTTCTCTTCCTCCCCCCTCTCTGCGATGATCGAGAAAGAGGCCGCCTCCAACCTCAAACGCACATGGGTCAACCACGCCCGCGCCCGCGACTGGATGGGTCCGCAGGGCGAAGGCCGCGCCTTCCTGCGTGCCGCGACCGAGGTCAAGACAGTCTGGGTGCCCTACGGCGAATAGCCCTGTGCAATTCCCTTGACCGCCAGCCTCGGTCAAGGGATGCTGAATGACCGCATAACCTGATGGGAGGCTGGATCATGCCGTCACTTTGCCCCAAGCCCGCCTTGGCACTGGCGCTGCTTTTTTGTGCCCCCGCCGCATGGGCCCCCGCCGCATGGGCCGACGTCACCCCCGAAGAGGTCTGGGAAAACTGGCAAACCGCCAAAACGGTGGGCGGTAACACGATCACCGCCGACAGCACCAGCATGGATGGCGACACGCTGACGGTAACAGGTGTGACCATCACCCTGCCGGGCGAAGCGGACGACCCCGCCGGAACCGCAACATTTGACACGCTGCAGTTTCAGGACAACGGCGACGGCACCGTGGCCATCGTGCTGCCTGACAGCTTTCCCGTCACCTTCACCTCCCCGCCCGACCCCGTGACCCTTGAGGCCGAGGAGGTGATCCTGACCGTCACCCTGCCCGATGCCGACATCACCGCCAGCGGCACGCCCGAATACGTCAGCTACGCGGTGGACCTGCCAACGGTGGGCATTGCCGCCACCCTGGCCGAGGGCACCGACGACGGTGCCACCATCGCCGCCAACCTGACTGGCGTGACCGCAGACTATCAGGTGCAGGCCGCAGAAGGCACCAACATTTCGCAGGACATGGCCGCCCAGACGCTGGACCTGACCGTGAAAACCACGGGCCCCTCGCCAGACAATGCGGTGGCCGTGACCCTGTCGCTGACCGATCTGGCCGCCAAGGGCCAGTTGACCGACATCCCCGCCTCGGGTGCCGAAGACCTGCAAGTGGCCCTGAACCAGGGCATGACGCTGGACTTTGGCGGCAGCTACGGCATCGGGTCGCTGGATGTGTCGGGCAAGGATGCAGGCCAACCGATCAAACTGAACGCAACGGTGGGCGGCGGCAATTTCGTGATGGCAATGGCGGCGACCAGCTTTCTGTACGACGCCACCACCCGCGCGATTTCGCTGAACGTGGCGGGCGTTGACCAGACCACCGGGGGCGATTTCACCTTTTCGGGGGCGCTGGCCGATCTGACCAGTCAGGTATCCCTGTCCGGTGCCAACTGGGCTGAAACGCAGGATTTCAACGTCGCGCTAAAGGCGGGCCTGAAACTGACCGGCGCGCTGGGCCTTGGCGCCACCTCGTTTGACTTTAACGCGGTGGAGGCGGGTCAGGTCACCAAACTCAAGGCGTCGCTGGGCGGGGCGGATACCAGTTTTGCGATGTCCGCCGCCGACATGCGCTATGCCATCGGC
>JANNAF010000384.1:0-3599 GCA_031384005.1 Rhodobacterales bacterium
CATGGGCGACGTGGTGGCGCGGTATAAGGCGTCTTGCGGATTTTCGGTGCTGCATCCGATGGGCTGGGACGCGTTCGGGATGCCCGCCGAAAACGCGGCAATGCTGACGGGTATTCACCCCAAAGACTATACCTATGGCAACATTGCAGAGATGCGGGCGCAGATGAAGCCGCTGGGTCTGTCGATTGACTGGGCCCGAGAGTTTGCGACCTGTGACCCGGAATACTATGGCCAGCAGCAGGCCATGTTCATCGACATGATGGGCGCGGGGTTGGTGTACCGCAAGGCGGCGGTGGTGAACTGGGACCCGGTCGACATGACGGTGCTGGCCAACGAACAGGTGATCGACGGCAAGGGTTGGCGGTCGAATGCTGCGGTGGAACGGCGCGAGTTGACGCAGTGGTTTTTCAAGATTTCCGATTATTCCGGCGAGTTGCTGGCGGCGCTGGACGGGTTGAAGGACTGGCCCGAAAAGGTGCGGGTGATGCAGGCGAACTGGATTGGCCAAAGCCGCGGGTTGCAGTTTGCGTTTGCCACGCGGGACGCCCCTGCCGGGTTTGACGCGTTGGAGGTTTACACAACGCGGCCCGATACCCTGCTGGGGGCGAGTTTTGCGGCGATCAGTGCTGATCACCCGCTGGCCAAGGCGCTGGAGGCGCGTGACCCCGCGATTGCGGCCTTTGTGGCCGAGTGTCGCAAGGGTGGCACGAGTGCGGAGGCGTTGGAGACGGCGGAAAAGCTGGGGATGGATTGCGGGGTGCGGGTCGTGCATCCGCTGGATCCGAACTGGGAACTGCCGGTTTACATCGCCAACTTTGTGCTGATGGATTACGGCACCGGGGCGATTTTCGGCTGCCCGGCGCATGATCAGCGGGATTTCGAATTTGCGACGAAATACGGGCTGCCGATTGTGCCGGTGTTTCAGGGCGACAGCGATTCGCCGCTGGTCGAGGCCTATGTGCCCATGAAATCCGAGCGGGTGCGTTATGTCCAAGGCTTTGCGGGCGACGAGGTTCAGACCGGCGAAGCGGCGGTTGCCGCCGCGATTGCCGATTGCGACGGGCGTGGGATTGGCCGGGGTGTCACCAATTACCGCCTGCGCGACTGGGGGATTTCGCGGCAGCGTTACTGGGGCTGCCCGATACCGGTGGTGCATTGCGATGCCTGCGGCGTGGTGCCCGAGCGCAAGGAAAACTTGCCGATCGAGCTGCCTTATGATGTGACGTTTGACATTCCGGGCAACCCGTTGGACCGCCACCCGACATGGCGCAACTGCGCCTGCCCGGCCTGCGGTGCGCCCGCACGGCGCGAGACGGACACCATGGACACCTTTATGGACAGTTCGTGGTATTACGCCCGCTTTACCGCGCCACACGCCAAGGCGCCGACCGATCTGGCCGAGGCTGACTATTGGATGAACGTCGATCAGTACATCGGCGGGATCGAACATGCGATTTTGCATCTGCTGTACAGCCGGTTCTTTGCCCGGGCGATGCATGCCACGGGGCATTTGCCCGCCAAGGCGATCGAGCCGTTCAACGCCTTGTTCACCCAAGGCATGGTGACGCATGAGATTTACCAGACACGGGATGCCAATGGCCGTCCGGTGTACCATCTGCCCGAGGATATCGTGCGGACCGATGCAGGCGTGGCCTTGCAGGATGGCACAAAAGTCGAGGTGATCCCCAGCGCCAAGATGTCAAAATCCAAGAAGAACGTGGTGGACCCGATGAACATCATCGCGGCCTTTGGTGCCGATACGGCGCGGTGGTTCGTGATGTCGGACAGCCCGCCCGAACGCGATGTCGAATGGACGGCGAGCGGGGCTGAGGCGACCAACAAGCATCTGACGCGGGTTTGGACCCTGTGTGCCCGCATTGGCGACATGCCTGCGGATCACAAGGGCGAGGGCGATGACGCGTTGGCCCGGGCGACAGCCAGGGCGGTGCATGAGGTGACCCAAGGTATCGAGGGGTTCGCCTTTAACAAGGCGATTGCCAAGCTGTATGAGTTTACCAACACGCTGTCCAAGGCCAATGCCAGCACCGGGGCGATGAAGGCGGCGATCCGGACCCTGGCGCAGTTGATGTCGCCCATGACGCCGCATATCGCCGAGAGTATCTGGACCTATCAGGGGGGTGAGGGGCTGTGTGCCCGCGCGCCCTGGCCCAAGGCCGACCCGGCGTTGTTGGTGGATGACACGGTGACGCTGCCGATCCAGATCAACGGCAAGCGGCGGGCGGAAATCAGCGTGCCTGCTGACATGCCGGTATCCGAGGTTGAAAAGATCGCATTGGCGAACGAGGATGTGATCAAGTTTCTGGCCGGGGCCCCGGTCAAGAAGCTGATTGTCGTTCCGGGGCGCATCGTCAATGTCGTCATTTAACCGCCGATCCGTAGTGATCCTGTTGGCCGTGTCGGGCTTGACGGCCCTGTCGGGCTTGTCGGGCTGCGGGTTCACGCCTGCGTTGGGCACGGGCGGTGCGGCGTCGGGGCTGATGGGGCGGGTGCGGGCGCAGGATCCGGCGGATCCCGCAGGATTTGATCTGGTGCGCCGTCTGGAAGAGCGGTTGGGAACGCCATCCGTGGCGGAATATGACCTGACCTACCGCATCACGACGGGCAGTGAGGGTGTGGCGATCACGGCGGACGGGGCGATCACCCGCTATAACCTGACAGGTGCGGTGGATTGGACGTTGGTGCGGCGGGCCGATGGGATGCGCAATGCGGGTGGGACCGAGGCCAGTTTCACCGCCTATTCCGCCACCGGTTCCACTGTGGCCGGGCTGGCCGCGCAAGAGGATGCCGCGCGGCGGTTGATGGTCATTCTGGCTGATCAGATCGTGGCGCGTCTGATGCTGACGGCGTTGCCCGCATGAACCGAAAGTATTCCCAGTGAAGCTGGCGGGGGCCGAGGCCAGCCGTTATCTGGCCAAGCCGGATCCGGGTCGCGCGGGGCTGTTGATTTACGGTGCCGATGCCATGCGGGTGGCGCTGAAACGGCAAGAGGCGATTGCCGCATTGATCGGGCCGCAGGGCGAGGCGGAAATGCGGCTGACGCGCATGTCGGGCGCTGATCTGCGCCGTGATGGGACGCGGCTGCTGGATGCGGTCAAATCGGCAGGGTTCTTTCCGGGGCCGCGCGTTGCCTTTGTCGAGGATGCGACGGACAGTCTGGCCGAGGCGGTTGCGATTGCGCTGGGCGAATGGAGGCCGGGGGATGCCAGCATTGTCATCACGGCGGGCGATCTGAAGGGTAAATCGGCGCTGAAAACCCTGATGGACAAGCATCTGGCGGCCATCAGCATCGGTTTGTTCGACGATCCACCCAGCCGCGAGGAGGTTGAGGCGTTGCTGGCCAAGTCTGGCCTGCGCGCCATTGATCCCGCCGCGATGACTGACCTGTTGACGCTGTCGCGCGCGCTGGATCCCGGTGATTTTCGCCAGACCCTGGAAAAGATCGGCTTGTACAAATACGGTGACGCCACCCCACTGACGGTGGCAGAGGTGGCCGATCTGGCCCCCGGTTCGGTGGAAACCGATGTGTTTGACGTGGTGGCTGCTGCGGTCGATGGCCGTGCGGTCGATCTGGGCCTGTT
>JANNAF010000495.1:0-2193 GCA_031384005.1 Rhodobacterales bacterium
GGTCGGTGTCTGCGTCGATCAGGGCGCAGATGCGTTTGGCAAGGTTGCGTTTGCCGCCCAGCCATGGGGCAATGGGGCGGGTGGCGGCAACGATTTCGTGGGGGTGGGTTAACCCTTTGTTCATCAGAATCAGACCTTCTGGGCCGTGCCCGAAAGGGCGGTGCGGCCATAAGTCTTGACTGGTCGGTGGGGGTTGGTTTGACGCTTAACCCCATGTCGGGGAGTGTTTCAGCACTCCCCGGCCTCCCTAATCGGGCAGGTCAGACAAAGGCGATCGTCACGCGCACGTCGCCCGCAGCCACGGCGGTTGCGTCCGCATCAGCGGCATTTGCCGTGATGGCCATGGCGATCCCGAGCGGTGACCGCAGACCCATGAAGCCGAAGGTCTCGGTAAAATAGGCACCGGGTGCAATCGGGATCGTGAGGATTGGCAGGTCGGTTCCAAGGATCGGGGCGGACGCCTTGTTAAACAGCTTCACAAAGCGGGTCGTGGCGCCAAAGTTGAACAGGCTGATGGAATGGACAGCCCCGCTTGTTGCCTTGACCGAGGTCAGATTGTTTGATGCGGCAGAAAGCAAGGTGAACGTGGTGCCGCTGACCGGCACGGCCGAGACGCTCAGGTTTGACGACGTGGCCTGCTGCACGTTGACAACCGGGAAATCCACCGTCTTCTGACGCAGCATCGCAACAGCCTGCACAGTGCCGCCGGTAAAAGCCGTTGAAACCCGGCACCGCACATAGGCAGCGGTCGGCTGGACCACGAACAGCCGGGCGGTGCTGGCGGCGATGGTCACGGCCGTGTTCACGGGATTGGCGCTGAGCGAGAGGGTCTCCGCCGCAGGAACGGCTGCGCCTGCCGGGGCAAGGACTGGGTCGTTGGTCTGCTCGAAAATGACCGCGCCGCCAGAGACTGCAGCCGACCCGATGACCTGAATGGCAATGGTGGAATATTGCGAAACATCCAGCCAGCCGTTGACGGCGCCGGTCAGCAGATCCGTATTGATCGCAACCAGGCCGGCAGGTCCTGTCAGGACCCGGTCGGCGGTGGTGAAGCCTTGGGCCAGAGATGTTTCGCGGTTGACTTTGGCGGTGTCGGCCGAGGCGCGGACATAGACGGTCACACCGGCGGCAAAATCGACGCTTTGGCCCAACTTAAGGTGAACGCCCTGATAGTCGTCGACCACGGGATCGGTGGTCAGCTGGACACTGCCGCCGACGACCGTCCAGTTTTCGCGAAGGGCAAGTGGTCCGATCGTTGTCCAGGACAAGGGATTGGTGGCTGTCAGTGTGGTCAGTGTCATGGCGGAGCTCCTTGGGGTGCAGAATGGGTGTAGAATCGGACTTGGGCGGTGGCGGTACGGCGGGTGAACGGTTGGACAGGGGCAGCATCACCCCCCGGAGCTAGGGACACATCATGCCCTCAACCCCATGGCTTTCTGGAACAACCCGTCCACCTCGGCGTCCGAAAGGCCGAGGATATAGGCCAACACTTCGACAGTTTCGGAGACGCGCGGGATTTGCACCGCGTCATCGATCAAGGTTTTCAAGCCCCATGATCCGTTGGGGTCCTGGCCAAACGCGACAATTGACTGCCAGCGCTCCTGCCCGAGCAGAGTCTTGATCTGCCAGCGGTCACAGACCCACCCTTCGCGCGCAGCCTCAAGCAATGCCTGCGCCTCAACGGTTGGGTCGCGCTCCTCTTCCTTGGGCGGGTTCAGGTCCGCCCAGCGGGACGGAATAACCGCAACAGTGTGGGCCTGCGTCAACCGACCCATGCTGACGCCGCCTGCTTCGCCGTATTCGATAATGACGGTGTCCGCCTCAAGCCGCACAGCGCCATCCAGAGGCAGTGCGGCCCAAGGGTAAAACGTGCCGTTGACGGTCAAACCGGAGTCGTCGATCACGGCGGTGACCACGGCGTCACCAGCAACAGGTCGCAGAACGATGTGCATCTCAGGCTCCCTTTACAAAAGCGGGTCAAAGACAATGCTGGCCAGCCCCAGACCGATGACGCTCGAAGTGCCCCCAACGCTCATCCAGCCGCGGGGTGCCAACAGTGTCGAAGTCGAGGGCAGATTTGTTGTGATCGTCCCGCTGGCGACTGCTCCGGAAATCAGGTCAGTGACGATCCAGTCCACGCTTTGGGTTGGCCCCTTCGGACTTTCGAGCCACAACTCATAAAGGTTGGCGCGG
>JANNAF010000475.1:0-2434 GCA_031384005.1 Rhodobacterales bacterium
CATCCCGTCCTATGTGGCGGTGGCGCTGGCCCTGACCGGAGGCTGACCCATGCAGACCCATTCCGCCAAACGTGTGGAAATCATCATCGAGGCCCCGATGGAGGGGCGTTTGACCGACGCCTTGCAGGCGGCGGGGGTGACAGGGTTCACCGTGTTGCCGGTGCTGGGCGGATCGGGTCGGTCTGGCCAATGGTCCCGCGAGGGGCAAGTGGGCCGGGCGGGTATGGTGGCCGTGATCTGTCTGATCCGGCCAGAACGGCTGGATGCGTTGCTGGACGCGGCGTTTGGTGTGGTCAACCGACATATCGGGGTGGTGTCGATCACCGACGCACAGGTCGTGCGGGCCGAGAGGTTCTGATCGCCCTTGCGGTATCGGGGTGTTTGGTCTATATCGACTTCAACAGCGGTTTCAGGGTCCAAACCTGAAGCTACCGAAAGTCGCGGCGGGCCTGTGGGCCCGTTTTTCATTTTGAGGTGCACGTGTCTGACCTGATCGCCAAAACCGCCATGGATCGCCGTCTGGCCGAGATCGTTATCCCCGTCATCGAAGGCATGGGGTTCGAACTGGTCCGTATTCGGCTGATGGGCGGCAACACCCGCACGTTGCAGATCATGGCCGAAAAGCCCGAAGGCGGGATCGAGGTTGATGACTGCGGCGAAATCTCGCTTGCCGTGTCGGCAGTTCTGGATGTCGAAGATCCGGTCGAGGAAAACTATGTGCTGGAAGTGTCCAGCCCCGGCATTGACCGCCCTTTGACCCGGTTGAAGGATTTTGAGACGTGGAAAGGCTGGGAGGCCCGGATCGAGACGACCGAACTGGTTGACGGTCGGCGCCGTTTCAAGGGTACGCTGGCCGGGGTCGAGGCGGAAGAAGTGTTGATCCAGATCGAGGAGGCCGGTGCGCCGGTCGTGATCGGATTGCAGTTCGACTGGTTGGCTGATGCCAAGCTGATCCTGACCGATGAGTTGATTACCGAAATGCTGCGCCAGAAAAAGGCCAGCGGCAATTTCGATGAGACGCAGTTCGACGAAGTTCAAACCTCGGAAAGCGACGAAGACGACGCTGCCGAGCCAATCAAACACTAAGCGGGGAACCAGACCATGGCGATTACTTCGGCTAACCAGCTTGAGCTTTTGCAGACTGCCGAGGCAGTGGCGCGGGAAAAGATGATCGACCCGGATCTGGTGATCCAGGCGATGGAGGACAGCCTGGCCCGTGCCGCCAAGTCGCGTTACGGCGCCGAAATGGACATTCGGGTGAACATCGACCGCAAGACCGGTCGCGCCACCTTTGCCCGCATCCGCACCGTGGTCGAGGATGACGCCGTCGAGAATCACCATGCGCAGATCACGGTCAAGCAGGCCGCGTCGCTGAAGAAGGACCCGGTCGTCGGGGACGAGATCATTGACGAAGTGCCGCCGGTCGAGCTGGGGCGAATCGCTGCGCAATCGGCCAAGCAGGTGATTCTGCAAAAGGTCCGTGAAGCCGAGCGTGACCGTCAGTTCGAAGAGTTCAAGGACCGCAAGGGCACGATCATCAATGGTCAGGTCAAGCGTGAAGAATATGGCAATATCATCGTCGATATTGGCCGTGGCGAAGCAATTCTGCGCCGAAATGAAAAGATTGGCCGCGAAAGCTACCGGCCCAACGACCGTATCCGCGCCTATATCAAGGATGTGCGGCGTGAAGCGCGGGGGCCGCAGGTGTTCCTGTCGCGGACCGACCCGCAATTCATGGCGGAATTGTTCAAGATGGAAGTGCCGGAAATTTATGATGGCATCATCGAGATCAAGGCAGTGGCACGGGATCCGGGATCGCGCGCCAAGATTGCGGTGATTTCATATGACAACTCGATTGACCCGGTGGGTGCCTGCGTTGGTATGCGCGGCAGCCGTGTGCAGGCCGTGGTGAACGAACTGCAGGGCGAAAAGATCGACATTATTCCGTGGAATCAGGATCAGGCGACGTTCCTTGTGAACGCGCTGCAGCCTGCTGAAGTCAGCAAAGTTGTGATTGACGATGATGCGGGCAAGATCGAGGTTGTGGTGCCGGATGAGCAGCTGTCGCTGGCCATTGGGCGGCGCGGCCAGAATGTGCGTCTGGCCAGCCAGTTGACGGGCCTTGATATTGATATCGTCACCGAATCGGACGAATCCGCGCGCCGTCAGGCCGAGTTCACCGAACGCACCAAGCTGTTCATGGACACGCTGGATATTGACGAGATGATGGCGCAGTTGCTGGTGTCGGAAGGGTTTTCGAACCTTGAAGAAGTGGCTTATGTGGATACGGATGAGTTGCTGTCGATCGACGGGTTTGATGAGGGCACGGCCAGCGAATTGCAGGCCCGCGCCAAGGATTATCTGGAAGCGGCCAACGTCAAGGCGATGGAAACCGCCCGTGCGCTGGGCGTGGAAGACAGTCTTGTGAATTTCG
>JANNAF010000476.1:0-2653 GCA_031384005.1 Rhodobacterales bacterium
CTCCAACTTGCCCGCCATCAGATTGTTGCTCTCCTCGACCAGACGCCCGCGCAGAACGGACTGATCAACGCCTTCCTCTGCTGCCCATTTGATGATCGGCAGGTCCATGCCCATCTTTTCAATCACCGCCGCATACAGGCCCGGCGCATCCCACTGGTCGGCATAGGTCTTGGGCGGCATGTAGAAATCGACCAGATCTTCCGCCACCTGATGGCGCATGTCCTCGACAATCTCGCCCAGATCTTCGGCCTGCATGATCTCCAGCCGCTGGCCAAAGATCGCCTTGCGCTGGTCGTTCATCACGTCGTCAAACTTCAACAACTGCTTGCGGATGTCAAAGTTGCGGCCCTCGACCTTGGCCTGTGCCCGCTCCAGCGATTTGTTCACCCAAGGGTGTTCAATCGATTCGCCTTCCTTCAGGCCCAGCGTCGACAAAATCTTGTCCAGCCGGTCCGACCCGAAAATCCGCATCAGATCGTCTTCCAACGACAAAAAGAACGCAGACCGCCCCGGGTCACCCTGACGACCCGACCGGCCGCGCAACTGGTTGTCGATCCGGCGGCTTTCGTGCCGTTCGGTCCCGATCACGAACAGACCGCCCGCCGCGATCACCGCCGCCTTTTCGCCCGCATGCTCTGCCTCGATCCGCTTGCGCACCTCTTCGGGGTCCACCGTCGGATCGGCGGCAATCGCCTCCATCACCAGCATTTCGACGTTGCCGCCCAACTGAATGTCGGTGCCGCGCCCGGCCATGTTGGTTGCAATCGTGACAGCGTTCAGCTTGCCCGCATCAGCCACAATCGTCGCCTCCTGCTCGTGCTGGCGGGCGTTCAGCACGTTATGCGTCAAGCCCTCTTTCTTCAGCATGTCCGACAGGAATTCCGACTTTTCAATCGATGTGGTGCCCACCAGCATCGGCTGGCCCTTGGCATTGGCCTCTTTGATGATCTTGACGATGCCTTCGTACTTTTCCCGCGCGGTGCGGAATACGGCATCATGTTCGTCCTTGCGCGCCACTGGACGATTGGTCGGAACCTCGACCACGCCCAGCTTGTAAATCTCCATGAACTCGTCGGCTTCGGTCGATGCCGTGCCGGTCATGCCCGCCAGATTGCTGTACAGCCGGAAATAGTTCTGGAACGTCACCGACGCCAACGTCACGTTTTCCGGCTGAACCTTGACATGCTCCTTGGCCTCGATCGCCTGATGCAGCCCTTCGGACAACCGACGACCGCGCATCATGCGCCCGGTGAATTCGTCCACCAACATGACTTCGTCATCCTTGACGATATACTGCTGATCCTTGTGAAACAGCTTGTGCGCCCGCAACGCCTGCGTGACGTGGTGCACCAGGGTTGTGCTTTCGGGGTCGTACAGCGATTGGCCATCCGGCAGCAAACCCGCCGCCGACAGACGCTGTTCGATGAACTCGTTGCCCTCTTCGGTATAGGTCGCGTTGCGGGTCTTTTCGTCCAGCTTGAAATGCGCCTCGGTCAGTTCCGGGATCAGCAGGTCGACCTTTTGATACAGGTCGCTGCGGTCCTGCGACGGACCTGAAATGATCAGCGGCGTGCGCGCCTCGTCGACCAGAATCGAATCAACCTCGTCGACAATCGCAAAGTTGTGGCCGCGCTGCGCCATCTCTTCCAGGGACGCCTTCATGTTGTCGCGCAGATAGTCAAAACCCAGTTCGTTGTTGGTGGCATGGGTGATGTCGGCGCGGTACGCTTCGCGCTTTTCCGCGTCGGGCTGGAATGGCACAACCACGCCCACCGTCATGCCCAGTGCTGCGTAAACCTTGCCCATCCATGCCGCGTCACGCTTGGCCAGATAGTCGTTTACCGTCACCACATGCACGCCCTTGCCGGTCAGGGCGTTCAGATAGGCGGGCAGGGTGGCGGTCAGGGTCTTACCCTCACCCGTGCGCATTTCCGCGATGTTGCCGCGGTGCAGGAAAATCCCACCCATCAACTGCACATCAAACGGCCGCAGACCAAGGGCGCGCTTGGCGGCCTCACGGCAATTGGCGAATGCCTCGGGCAGAACCGATTCCAGATCTTCGCCGCCCTCTTGGACCCGCTTTTTCAGCTCGGCCGTCTTGGCAATGATGCCCTCATCGGTCAGCGCCGCAAACTGCGGCTCCAAGGCGTTGATCTTGGCTACCAGCGGACGCACCGCCTTGACCATACGGTCATTGGGTGTACCAAAAACCATCCGTGCAAGCGAACCAAGACCCAGCATATTTTCTCCGCGTGGCCAAAACCCAACTGACAGGCTATCCTGACAGGATCGTGTGTAGCGCGGTCTTGCCCGCCTTCGTCCCCTTCCCTAGAAGGGGCCAAAGCCTGCAGACCCATCGCACGCGACCTCACGCGATTTAAGGGGCTGGCAGGGTATAGTCAACGCCGTGAGGGGTCACGGCACGATCAGGAGCGTGTGAGATGTCGAAGTTTTCCGGGTTCTGCGCCGGTTTGGCGTTTGGAATGACCTTGGCCCTGCCTGCAATGGCCCAGGATGCAACGGCTGCGACGGTTCTGGCCACTGTGAACGATGTCGAAATCACGCTGGGTGATCTGATCGTGGCGCGCGACGGCCTGCCTGATCAGTATAAAACCCTGCCCGATGATGTGCTGTTCACCGGCCTTTTGGACCA
>JANNAF010000500.1:0-1683 GCA_031384005.1 Rhodobacterales bacterium
ATCGGTGCCAAACCCGGCGACATCGCTGAAACCGTGCTTTTGCCCGGCGACCCCTACCGCGCCCGCTGGGCCGCGCAAACCTATCTGGAAAATCCGGTGCTGGTGAACGAGGTGCGCGGCATGCTTGGCTATACCGGCACGTGGCGCGATAAATCTGGGCGCGGACACCGAGTCACCATCCACGGGTCCGGCATGGGGATGCCCTCGCTGTCGATCTATGCGACCGAGTTGATCAAGGATTACGGCGCGCAAACCCTGATCCGCATCGGGTCGGCGGGGGCGATGCAGCACCATATCAAGGTGCGTGACATCGTGCTGGCGCAAACCGCCTCGACCTATGGCACGCCGTCGCGGTCGATCTTTCGTGACCTGAACTTTGCCCCCTGCGCCGATTTCGGCCTCTTGTCCGCCGCCCATCATGCGGCGCTGAAAATCGGCGTGCCGGTCCATGTCGGCGGCATCTATTCGTCCGACACCTTTTATGACGAACGTCAGGACCTTGGCGAACAGATGCAGCGCCACGGTGTCCTGTGCGTGGAAATGGAGGCGGCCGAGTTGTACATCCTTGCCGCCCGTTACCAGCGCCGCGCCTTGGCCGTGCTGACCATGTCCGACCATATCCTGACCCATGAGGCGCTGCCCGCCGACCAGCGCGAAACCAGCTTTGGCGCGATGGTCGAGGTGGCGCTGCAGGCGGCCTTCGCCTGACCGCCACCCCAGATGCCAACAAGGCGGCTCACGGGGCGGTCAGCCCACCCCGTGACTGCGGTCATAGCCGTTCTGCCCCGCGCGCTGCCAACCAACGGGCGGTGCAAGCGGGCGAAACACCTCGACCAGCAGGGGATGACAGGCCGCCTGATCCGACGAATGTTGCGCCGAACAATCGCCCCCCGGACAGGCCGACAGCGCCCCCGTCAAATCGATTTCTGCAAAGAATTCAAGGTAATCGCCGGGCCGAACCGGCGACGCCTTCATGAAATACTGGCCGGTGTCGCGGGTAAACCCCGTGCACATGAACACGTTCAGCACGTCATGCACATGCACCTCCGCCTCTTGCACCGTGATGCCCAGACGGTCGGCAAGCGCGCGCGACAGGTTGGAATGGCAGCAGTGATGATACTGCCCGCCGCTCAGCAGATTATGGGTGTACGGGTCGCAGCGCGTGCCGATCACATCATGTACCGCGCCACCAAAGGCGTCAAAACCATACCAGTCCAGGCTATCGTCAGTGATGGTCGCCATGGCCCGCAAATAGGGCAGACACGACCACATCCGGTCACCGGTGGACAGATGCGTGCCATGCAGCGCCCGCGTCTTGCCCGAGAAAAAACGTTCGCGGATATCGGTGGCAGACCACAGGTTCAAATCCCCAACCTGCGGCCCCTCGACACTGGAAATCCGGAAAAACTCACCTGCGCTGACCTCAAAACAGCGCGCCTCACGCGGGGGAACCAAGACATGCGACCGCTGCACCCAGCCCGGTCGGGCGGCGCGATAGGCTGACAGGTCCGTCGCCTGCAACCCGTCCACCGGATAACAGATCACCGGCGCCGCTGTCAGCGCCGCTTGCGCATGTGCAGGCCTTGCATGGTCCGGCCATTTCAGTTTCATCCCCACCCCCATTTTCAGACGGGCCCCAACTTCAGACGGGCCCCAACTTCAGACGGGCCCCATTTTCAGACG
>JANNAF010000528.1:0-3149 GCA_031384005.1 Rhodobacterales bacterium
TGCCGTGGCGCTGGAACGAGCAGCGGTCGGGCTGGTCGCGCACCATTTTGGTGAGCAAGACGGTAAGCCTGGTGCATGAGGGTTAAACCGCGGTTGGTTTGTTTTCGCGCGATCGGGGGCGGGTTTGGCGGCTAACGTTTAGGACCTTAACACAGGTTGCCCGTTTTTGGTGACCCAGCCGGACGAAATAAGAATACATCACAGGAATTCTCCTGCACCGCATTGATACCACAATATTTTTTGGTTGCGGGGGAGGGATTTGGCTTGTGCCGAACAAGTGGAGTTTTTAGCGGGCCAAATCTTGCTGGCGCAGTCGGTCTACGCGAAGCGGATGCCTCCGTCAGGTGGTCGATGTAGCTGCGAAGGATACCCGAAGTCGAGAAAGGGCGGATTCACGTATCTGGCGGATACGCTCGCCGGATACGCCAAATCGTTCGCCTAACGCATCCAGTGTTTTCGGGGCGTCAGACACATAGGCGTCAATGATGATGTCTTGTTCACGCTTGGAAAGCCGGTTCATGTGGACGGACATGGTGATCCAGAAGGTGCGCGAATCCATGCGAGCGACGACTTCCCTTTCGACGTCCGCATCGGGATCCTCAAGCAGATCCTGCATCTGCATGGTGCCGCCCTCTTCACTGACGGGCCGGTTCAATGACCCGTCCGGCGCGGACAGTCTTTGTTGCATCGACACGACCTGTTCGGGCGTAACCGCGAGCTCGGTCGCTATCCGCCCGACCAACCGTTCTGGAGGAACATCGCCCGCAGCGATCAGTCGGGTTTCAACACGTTTCAGATTATGAAACAACTTACGGCTGGACGCTGAATTCGGAAGCACAACCAAGGACCAGTTCCGAATCTTGTAGTCCTGGATTTCCGCCCTGATCCACCATGCAGCATAGGTCGAAAAACGAAAGCCCATGTCCGGGTCAAAGCGATCGGCCGCCTTCAACAAACCGATGTTAGCATGTTGCAGAATGTCGTGATCCAACTCTCGTACTTTGCCCCCTGCCCGCTTGGCCGACGCCTTCGCAAGAGCCTGGTGTGCGGTGATCAGGCGGTTGCGGGCGGCAACATCGCCTTTGTCGCGCCAGCATCTGGCAAGACGCGCCTCGCTGGGCGCATCCAGAAACTCCGCGCGCGGCGTCTGATTGCGGGCCATTCGGGGCGTTGGGAAGGGGTTGTTCATTTTTTTCACACTTGATTTCGTTTCGATACTAATATTGGCGGGAGCGGCTTGTCAATATGGTTTTGAAACGCTATTAGTTCCTCATGACAGATATTGCGACCGACACAGAAGAAATTGCCGAGCTGCTGGTCTATCTTGGCCGGGCAGCACGCGGGACCGACGCAGGATCTGACCTGACAGCGGCGCAATGGACGGCCATGCGGTTTTTCGCGCGGGCCAACCGTCTTTCGCGGACACCGTCAGCCTTTGCCAGCTTTCATGCCACGACGCGGGGCACGGCATCGCAAATCATCAAATCCCTGATGCAAAGGGATTATCTTGTCCGGCAGGAGGCATTGGGTGACCGGCGCAGCGTTCGGCTGGACCTGACAAGCAACGGGCAGACAGTCATGCGGCACGATCCTTTGCGTGACCTGACTGGGGCCATTGATCGGCTGGAGGGTGGGTTGCGCACAGCGTTGCGGCAGGCTTTGCCCGCCTTGGCAGGAGAGCTTGCCAAAATTCGCGGCACTGTCGTTTTCGGCACCTGCGGCGATTGCCGGCATTTTTCGGGTGGTGGCACGACCAGCTATTGTGCCTGCGTCGCAGCCGAGGTTGCCCCGAGCGATCTTGGCCGTTTGTGCATCAATTTCGCCGCGAACCTGGACCGCAAACTGGTCTTGCCCGGCGCTGACCCAAGGAAAACCTCATGACACCAACACAAGCCAAACCCCACGCGCCCGATGATACCGGCATGGCGCATCTGGGCCAGATCATCGCTGTGGCCAGCGGCAAGGGCGGCGTGGGCAAAAGCACGGTCAGCACCAATCTGGCGTTGGCTTTGGCGGCGCAAGGTGCCGCAGTCGGGCTGGTGGACGCTGATTTGTACGGGCCCAGTGTGCCAGGAATGTTGGGGATCGAGACTGGCAAAAGCCCGTCTATGTCACCTGCGGGCAAGGTGATGCCCGCGCAGTCGCATGGCATCAAGGTCATTTCGATGGGCATGTTGACCGACGACGACAAGCCCGCAATTCTGCGCGGCCCGATGGTGTCAAAATACCTGCGCATGTTCATTCTGGAGGTGGACTGGGGGAAGCTCGACTATCTGATCCTTGATCTGCCCCCCGGCACCGGCGACACGCAACTGACACTGGCGCAAAGCTTTCCGCTGACCGGCGCTGTCTTCGTCAGCACGCCGCAGGATGTCAGCCTGAAAATCGCCCGGCGCGGCATTCGCATGATGGAACAGGTCAAGGTGCCGATCCTTGGCATTATTGAGAACATGAGGGGGTTTACCTGCCCATCCTGTGGCGAGGTGACCCACATCTTTCATCATGGCGGCGGCACAAAGATCGCGGAGAGCCTTGGAGTCCCGTTTCTGGGGGCCATTCCGCTGGATCCGGCGATCGTGGATTGCGGCGATGAGGGGCGCCCGTTGGTGATTGCCCATCCTGATGCCCCCGCTGCGGCCGTCTACCGCGATATTGCCGCGATCCTGTCCGGGCGCGTGTCCGCCACAGCTGGAATTCCCACGCCGTTCGATTGGCATTGGGCCGATGACGCCAGCAAGCCAAATCCCGCGCCCACGCCGGGCCACGCGGGGGGTGCTGCCGAAGTTCTGGTCGCGCTGGATCGCCGTGACGGGCGGACCTTGATCTTGCGTTGGCAGGACGGCCACGACCAGCAGATCGACATGCGCGATTTACGGCTGGCGTGCCGCTGTGCGGCCTGTGTCGACGAGATGAGCGGGCGCGCGGTGCTGGACTCGGCGACTGTGCCGCTGAACATCGTGCCGATTCGGATCTGGAGCCTTGGCAACTATGCTATCGGCGTCAGCTTCAGCGATGGCCATCAGTCGGGGATCTACACCTTTGGTCATCTGCGGGGCATGGTGGCTGCCGAGGTTGAAGATGTCTGAACCGGCAGTCTTGCTGCGCATCCGTGCCGAAAGCTCGCCCGCCGATCCGCACAGCCTGCGCTT
>JANNAF010000012.1:0-11830 GCA_031384005.1 Rhodobacterales bacterium
CAGGCGCTGGCTGACGCCATGGCCATGACCACGCCGAACGCGATCATCTTGACGTCGCTCAAGCGGACCGCGGAAACGG
This sequence comes from Rhodobacterales bacterium, assembly GCA_031384005.1. GTDB lineage: Bacteria > Pseudomonadota > Alphaproteobacteria > Rhodobacterales > Rhodobacteraceae > Stagnihabitans. The sequence goes on from JANNAF010000012.1 coordinate 80, forward strand.
CGGCCGTGGTCGCGTCGAAGACGGGGATTGCTCCCAGCGTGGTCACCATCAGCGCCGGCGCCAAGCACATCGCCGACGTGGCGGCCGCGGTGCGCAAGGCGACCGGCGTGGTGCTCGTGGTCGGTCACAGCAACACAGTGCCGGCGATCGTGACCGCGCTCGGTGGGCCCAAGCTGCCGGATCTTTGCGACTCGAGCTATGCCTCGATGTTCGTGCTCACACCAGGCGTTGACGGGAAAGCGGCGCAGATCTGCCTTGACCACCTATTTTGAGACGGCGGAGCGGATGGCCACTATGAAAACCGACGGCGATTATGGCGATTTGCTGGTGCCCTATCCGCTGCGCTGGGCCCATTGGGGGGACTATCTGGCACAGCGGTTGGATGGGTTTGCGGCAGATGCGGTTTTGGCTGCCGAGGTGCCCGAGTTCGCGGCCAAGGTCGCGCGGTTGAAGGCGCGGTTGCTGGCCTTGCCGGACCCCGAAAAATGCGTGGTGCATGGCGATATCTGGCCGCCCAACATCATGATGGATGACGATTTGCGGGTGACCGCGCTGATTGATTTCAGTTTCACGACGCGGGTTGGCGATACGGTCATGGACCTTGCCGGGGCGGCGCAATTTATAAGGATCGGCAACCCGAATGCGTCGGAAGATTTCGCCTATCTGTCTGGGCTGTTGGCTGCGCGGCATGGGCCGAAAGGTTTGGAGATGTTGGCGCTGTATGGCGTGTGGTTTGCCTTCAGCTTTGCCTATGCCCACGATGAGCCGGTGGTCTTCCCGTGGTGTCTGGAGTTGATCCGGGGATTTTAAGGAAAGGTGCAGGCTTGTGTTGCCAAGTGCCGGTTGTCACTTCGACATTGCCGGAGTCTTGCGCTGGTCAGGTTGAAAGTGCCGGATTCTGTTGCCAGGCTCCGGCGGGCCCCGCCTTAAGCTGCTAAGCCTAAGGACTTAGTTTCGGCGACTTAAGCTGCTTACGCAGCCAGAGCCATTGCCGGAGCACGGTTGTCATTGGCAACTGTACATTTGGACCGATAGCGGTGGTACCTCGCCGAGCAAAAGCTGGCCCCTTTAGACGTTCGTCGATCCTATTTCGACCCCATGGCCCGCAATGAACGGGAGTTTGGTGGAGTCGCCGGGTACCGCCCCCGGGTCCGAGCCGTGTATTATGGGTGCGTTTATCGCCATAGTCCGAGTTGCCCCGGACACAGTCAACATAGGCGCGCGGGACCGGCGGCGCAAGGCGCTATGCCATCTATTCGCGGATCAGATCGGCCACCCGGTCGGCAATTGCGCGGCTTCCCTTGATCGACGGGTGAACCATATCGATGCCGTGATATGATCGGTCGCCGTCCTTGGTCACCAGGTCAGACAAAAGAAGGAACTGGAACCCTTTGTCCCGTTCGGCAATCAGCATCAAACGGCGGTCCAACTCGTCCCCAATAGGGCCACAGGATTCCACAGGCGATTGCACGCCCGGTGTACGCAGATAGCCGGTATAGATCACCTTGGCCCCGCCCAAGCGCAACTGGGCCACCAAATCCGGGATGGCACCTGCGGTGCCGTCTGCCGTGACCAGCTTGTTCATCGTCCGGGTACATGTACCGCAACCGCAACCGAACAAAAGATCATTGCCACCGCCGTTCATGACCACATAGTCCCAAGGACCATCCATGATCTGAGCCCGGATCTTGAGCCCCGCACCGCCGAGCACCGGAACCGGAAAGAAATAGCGTGCGCCGGGGACCGACCGATCCTGAACCTGCGCCCCCAGTGTCTGGCCCAGAGCCTGTCCAACTGATCCACCCAGCACCCGGTTGACCGCCATAAGCGAATCGCCCATGACCAAGATGCGCAGCGACGCCACCTCGGGGTAGGCGGCGTCGGGCAGGCCAAAGGCCAGCATCAGGATCAGCAAAAGCTTGGACCATGTCATGGCGAGCCACCCGGCGTTTGTCACAATCAACTCTATCTTCTGGCACTGCGGTTAAGGAATCATCATCCGAGCCTTAGCATAGACTTTGGCCACTTTAAGCCCTGCGAGGGACGTAGCACCCCCTGCGCGATCGTCTGGTCGGGCAAACAAGCCACAGGCAGGACCAAGAAGGCGGCAGTTCGGCGCATCGGGGAATGGGGCCAACGGGGGGCAGCACCGGGCTGCGCGGCCCCGTTGGCATCGAAAACACGGATGCGCCCTTTTGACGTAATCACGCAGGATTCAATTGGAAACGCCCGGCCGTTGGAGCCGGGCGTTCAGGATGGATGTGAACCCTGTCAGAAGCCGGATTTGATGTTTTCAAACTCGGTCACCATGCGGTCGCGCATGGTTGGATCCAGTGGGGTTTGTGCCAGCAAGGTGGATGTCAGCGGGTCAACATCGGCTGCTTTCAACTCTTCGGGGGTGATCTTTGACATGCCTGCCATTTGGGTGGCTGCATAACCGAAGTTGTCTAGCAGACCTTTGGCGGAACCCTCGTCAAGCCATGCGTTGATAAAGTCATAGGCTTGATCTTCGCTGCCGGGACCATCCTTGAGGTTGACATAGCCACAAAACCAGCTGGACGCGCCCTCGGTTGCCTGCCGCTGGAAGCCGACCGGGAAATCCTGCTGGCGCAAGAGGGCGATGGAGTCGTTCCATGCCCAAGCGATCTGAATCTCGCCCGATGCCATCAGTTGGCTTAGCTGCGACGGATCGGACCAATAAGCCTTGACCAGAGGATTGACCGTGCGCAGCCAGTTGGCGGCGGCGGCAAACTGCTCTTCGGTGACCGCAGTCCAGTCCGTAACCCCTGTGGCCAGCAGCGCGAGCGCCCAAACGTCGTCAGCGTTGTCAGGCAAAGAGATGCGGCCTTCGTATTTCGGGTTGGTGAATACGTTGAGGCTGGCGACATCTTCCGCAGGCACATCGGTCGTGTTGTAGGCGACGGCGGTATAGGCATAGTCGGTCGGAATGTACCAGACACCGGCATCGTCCTTGAAAATGGTCGAGTTCAGGAAGCGCGGGTCGATCTGCGCGAAATTGGGGATACGCGCGGTGTCCCAAGGTTCGATGATACCGGCATCGCGGTATTTCTGGATCATCTGGCTGCACGGGTGGGCCAGATCAGCCTTGAAGCCCGAAGTCAGTTTCTGAAACGCCTCATCATCATCGCCATACAGAGCATAGGTCGGCAATTGGCCGTATTTTGCGACATAGGGTTCGATCAGGGCCGGGTTTTCAAAGCCGGACCAGTCGAAAACGGTCAGATTGGGGTCCTCGGCCATGGCGGGCGAGGTCATTGCGGCAAGAGTTGCCGAGGTCAACAGCAGGGATCTGAGAAACATGGACTCTCCTTGTTTTGTTTTCCGAAGCACTATGTCTGGCCCGGTTTGCTGGATCGAGGGTAAAGAAAGACGCCAAAAGGCGGTAGCAATTTTCTGGGACAAAGCCAGAGGCGGCGCAAGTCCTAACTGTACGTAAGATTTTTCAGGCATGGCGGCGCTTTACAGGCGCATTTCTGGGCGGTAGGTCAATAAGGCCGCCATGACTGGAGGCTACTGGTTGCACGAGGTGTGGGCTGGTTCGGTGGGAAGACCCGCCTTGATCCGAAACAGGGGTTTACCTTTCATGACCAAACTTGACCTGACGTTGGTACGCAGCCAGTTTCCGGCGTTTTCGCAGCCGACGCTGGCCGGCCATGCTTTTTTTGAAAATGCTGGCGGGTCCTATCCCTGTCTGCCCGTGGTAGAGCGGCTGCATCGGTTCTATACTGAACGAAAGGTGCAGCCTTATGGCCCCTATCCGGGGGCGCAGGCAGGCGGCGCCGAAATGGACGAGGCGCGCAACCGGTTGTCAGCCATGATGGGTGTAACGCCCGAAGAGTTGAGTTTCGGGCCGTCGACCAGCGCCAATACCTATGTGTTGGCGCAAGCGGTCCGGCTTTGGTTGCGCAACAAATCGGCCGCGATCGTCGTGACCAATCAGGATCACGAGGCCAACTCAGGCGTCTGGCGGCGTTTGGCGGACGAAGGGATCGAAGTGCGGGAGTGGCAGATCGATCCGGTGACCGGACATTTGGACCCGGCGTCACTGGTCCCTTTGCTGGCCGATGGCCGGGTGCGGCTGGTGGCACTGCCGCATTGTTCCAACGTTGTGGCCGAGATCAATCCGGTTGCCGAAATCTGCGCCATGGCGCGGGCCAAGGGCGCGCGGACGGTGGTTGACGGAGTGTCTTATGCGCCGCATGGCTTCCCGGATTTCAGGGCGCTGGGTTGTGACGTTTATCTGTTCTCGGCCTATAAGACCTATGGGCCGCATCAGGGCATCATGCTGATTTCGGCTGAATTCGGTGCAGAATTGCCGGCGCAGGGGCATTGGTTCAACGCAGGGTCGCTGTACAAACGGTTTACGCCTGCTGGCCCCGACCATGCCCAGATTGCCGCCTGTGCCGGTATGGCCGACTATATCGACGGGCTGTACGCCCATCATTTCACTGCCCAAGCGGACCCGTTGGCCCGCAACAACGCGGTGCACGACCTGATGCGGGCACAAGAGGTCGAGGCCATTGCGCCGCTTTTGGACTATCTGGCGGCGCGGAATGATGTGCGGCTGGTGGGTCCGCGCAATGCGGCACTGCGTGCGCCGACAGTTGCTGTTGATCTGGGACGCGCTGCGGAACCGGTTTCGGAGGCGTTGGGCCGGGACGGAATTGCCTGTTGGGGCGGCGATTTTTACGCCGTGCGGCCCATCGAGGCGATGGGGATTGACCGCGAAAAAGGTGTGTTGCGGATGAGCGCCGCACATTACACCAGTGCCCAGGACGTGGCCCAGTTGATCGCTGCCCTGGACCGCGTGCTTTAGAGCGTATCGCCTTCAATCTGACTCAGATTGAGGGCGATCCGCTTTAGCCCGCCGTTGCCTGCCCCCGGTCCGGGGGCAGGGTCATAACAAGGCCCAGGGCCGCAAGCTTCAGAATGCAGGGTATGACCGCATAGGCGAAGGACAGCGTGTCCAACGCCCCGGGACTGTTTGTCGCGCCGGGTTCAAAGCCGCTTGACTGCAACAATGGCATCACCAAAAACGCGGCAAGTGCGAGGCCCAGCTTGCCCGCAAACGCCCAGATGCCAAAGGCCAGTGACGCCTTTAGACCTGCACGGGTCAAGGCCACGGAAAACATCGCCGGCAACAGCATGGTGTCCGCCCCCAGCGCCGCCCCTGCCGCAATGCAGATGACCGCAAAGCCGATCAAATCACCCGGCCCAAGCAAGGCCGCCCCGGCAAAGCCCAGAATGGCCAGTGGCATTGAAATCAACAAGGTGGTCTTGATGCCCAACCTTTGGCTGATCGCGGTCCAAAGTGGTACGCTGACCCCGGCTGACAAAAAGAAAAGGGCCAGCAATGGCCCGGCATAGCCCGGCAACTGCAAACGGTCCTCGACAAAGAACAAAAACAGCGTCGATGTGATGGCGACGGGCAGGCTGTTCACCAGTGCCAACGCCAGGATGCGCAAGGCGCCTGCTTGCCCAAGGCCTGCAACGGAAAACGTATCGCCCAGCACAGGTGCGCGGCGCCAGATCGGCCAAGTAAGGATCGCCGTTCCAATCGCCAGCAGCCCCAACCCGATTCCAAAGGCAGGATACCCCCCGGCGCTGGCCCCGAGTGCGAGCAAAAGCGCCGGCGCAAGGGCCGCGAGGAGGACGCCCCCAAGCGACCCGCCTTCGCGCCAGGCCGCAAGCGTCACGAGGGCCGCGGGCGAGGTATTCGCGGCCAGCGTGGCACTGCGACCATAAAGCAGGATGGAGCCGATGCTGTAGGCCGTAAACAGCAAGACAAGGACGCCCACCAACTGCGGCACCACATCGGGACCGGGTGACAGCGCAAAAAGCAGCGGAAACCCCAGTGCAAGGCCAGCAGCAGCAGACAGGGCAAAGGCGCCCTGAAAGGCGGGCCAACGGTCGATGGCCCACCCAATCAGCGGGTCCTGAACCAGATCAATCAACCGGATGAGCAACAACACCGTGCCGATCGTTCCCAGACTGATCCCCAGATTGATCGAAGCAAACTGGGGCAAGTGGATGTACAGCGGAATACCCGCAGCAGACAACATCAGCGCATACAGGCTGACCCGGGAGTGGTTGAGCATGGGGTGTGGCCCTGTCCGTTCAAAGTGCATAGCGCTGCACGGTTATTGTCACATCATTCCATACGGTTCGCAAAACATGGCGGATCAAAGTGATGGTCGCGGTCCCTGTTACCTTTCGAGGTTGGACGGAGAGAGGCCGCGATCTGGGGCGCGGAGGGTGGGAACGTGGATTGGCGTTGAGTATTTACAAAAGGTGCAGGCTGAGTGATCTGTCCCCAGTGTCTGGGCGTAAGCCAACAAGAAGAAAAGAGTAGCCATGACAGACCAGCCATTGATCCTGTGGTTCCGTCGCGATTTGCGGCTGGCAGACAACCCGATGTTGACCGCCGCCATCGCAAGCGGTCGTCCGGTGTTGCCGGTTTTCATTCTGGACCCAGAGACCGAATCCATCGGGGCGGCGCCGAAATGGCGACTGGGGTTATCGATTGCGGATTTTGCAGCGCGATTGGGCAAATTGGGGCTGAAATTGACGCTGCGGCGTGGCGCGGCCCTGGGCGTTTTGGGTCAACTGATCAAAGAGACAGGCGCGGCAGGTGTGATGTGGTCGCGTCTTTATGACCCGGCATCGCAGGCGCGCGATGCAGCGATCAAGGACAGCTTGAAAGCCAAGGGGCTGTCTGCCACCAGTTTTGCCGGGCATCTGTTGTTCGAACCCTGGACTGTCGCGACTGGAACGGGAGGGTATTACAAGGTATACACCCCTTTCTGGCGCGCAGTCCAAAACCGCGATGTGCCAGCACCTGACCCTGAGCCTGTAGCGGCAATCTGCCCACAGGCATGGCCGCACTCTGATCGGTTGGATGATTGGGGCCTTGGCACGGGCATGCGGCGTGGGGCGGGTGTTGTTTTGGGCCACCAGCATGTTGGCGAGGACGCCGCACAAAACCGCCTTGCGTTGTTCGTGGACAGCCGTATCGAAGCCTATAAAGAGCGCCGCGATTTCATGGCTGAGGCGGCATCGTCTGGTCTGTCCGAAAACCTGACCTACGGCGAAATCGGACCGCGTCAGGTGTGGCATACGGGTTTGCGTGCGTTGCATGACGGGGCGGCCGGTCCCGAGCATTTTTTGAAAGAGCTGGTCTGGCGGGAATTTGCCTATCATCTGATGTTTCATTCGCCGCAAATCATGACCCGGAACTGGCGCGAGGACTGGGATGCATTTGGATGGCGCACTGATAACGCAGACGCCGAGCGCTGGCGTCGCGGGTTCACCGGAGAGCCGGTGATCGATGCAGCGATGCGCGAGATGTATGTGACAGGGACGATGCACAATCGTGCGCGGATGCTGGTGGCATCCTATTTGACCAAACATCTGCTGACGGATTGGCGGATCGGGCTGGATTGGTTCGCCAATTGCCTGACCGATTGGGACCCCGCAAGCAATGCCATGGGATGGCAGTGGGTGGCGGGTTCGGGGCCGGATGCCGCCCCGTATTTCCGCATTTTCAACCCCGCGACACAGGCTGAAAAGTTCGATCCTGACGGGAAGTACCGCAGGCGTTGGTTGCATCCAACCTCGGCGGAGGCGGCCAGCTATTTTGATGCGGTGCCCAAATCATGGGGTTTGCGCGCTGGGGTGCCTTATCCTGCGCCAGCAATCGATCTGGCCGTCGGTCGCGAGCGTGCCCTTGCGGCATTGGCTGCACGAAAGGCTTGAGAAAACGTTAACGTTCTGAAAACATGGCGGGGTTACCTTGCCCGGGAGTGGTTATGACTGTGCTGACAACGACAAAGGGCCAGACCGGTCTGCCGCGCTATTTTGCGGCCGCTTTTGAGGCGGCGTCGCGGCTGGAACGCGGGCGTATGGATTTTCGCCTGCCGGATGGCCGGGTTTTTCGCGCCGAAGGGGCTGGCGTGGGCCCTGCGGCCGAGATCAGCATATTGAACAATGATGTGTTTGCCCGCCTGATCCGTGACGGTGACCTTGGGTTTTCCGAAGCGTATCTGGAGGGGTGGTGGACCACCCCGGACCTGCTGGGGTTCATGGATCTTGTGACCATCGGCAATTCGCAGGTTTACGATGCGTTTCCTGGCTTTACCATGGTGCGCGCCTATGAGCGTTTGCGGTTCTGGCTTCAATCAAACAGCAAACGGCAGGCCCGCAAGAATATTGCCGCGCATTATGATCTGGGGAACGATTTCTACAAGCTGTGGCTGGACGACAGCATGACATATTCAAGCGCGCTGTTCGTCACGGGGCAAGAGAGTCTGGAGAAGGCGCAGGAGCTGAAATACGCCAGCATGGTGGACCAGATGGGCGCAAAGCCGGGGGATCATGTGCTGGAGATTGGCTGCGGTTGGGGCGGGTTTGCCGAATACGCAGCCGGTCAACGGGGATTGCGAGTCACCGGGCTGACAATTTCGCAGGCACAGCATGACTATGCGGTAGAGCGGATCGCGAAGGCGGGCTTGTCAGACCGGGTAGAGATCAAGCTGCAGGATTACCGCGATGAGACGGGTGTTTATGACGGCATCGCGTCGATCGAGATGTTCGAGGCGGTCGGCGAAAAGTACTGGCCAGTCTATTTTGATACAGTGATGGCGCGGTTGCGGCCAGGCGCCAGAGCAACCTTGCAGATCATAACCACACAGGATGCGCGGTTTGAAGTTTACCGTAAATCGGTTGATTTCATTCAGAAATACATTTTTCCGGGTGGTATGCTGCCCTCACCCACGGCCCTGCGGCGCGAGATCGAGCGCGCGGGATTGAACGTGCTTGGGTCCATCGAGTTTGGCAAGAGTTACAGCCAGACCTTGCGGCGCTGGCATGAGATGTTCAACGACCGTTGGGCCGAGGTCGCGCATCTGGGTTTTGATGATCGGTTCAAGCGGATGTGGAATTTTTACCTGACCTCTTGCGCGGGCGCGTTTGAGGGCGGAAACTGTGATGTGACGCAGATCACCATTGCCCGGCCCGCCTGACGCGGCGGGCCCAAGGCGGGAGTTCACATGCCAACGGGTGCGAAACTGATTGCGGCGGTGGCGTTTGCCATTGTCGGGTGGCTGGCAGCGGGGGCTTATGTTCCTTTGCTTCCCGAAAGCACGCGAACCGGGTTCTTTCCCGAGATCATGGCCGGGCTTGGGTTTTTGCTGGGCTGGTTGACCTTGGGGCCGCATATGGGGCGGGGCTATGCCGACGCAGCCTCGCTGGGGTTGCGAACGTCGCTTTTGCTGGTTTTCTGGGGGCTTTTGGGGTTTTCCATCTATTTCATGGTCCAGAGGTCCACCAAGATGATTTACGACAATGCCGGAACCGCGGCGCTGGATGTGCCCATGTTAATGCTGCAATACGGTCGGCTGATGGGGTCGGTCGAATTGATCGGCATTTTGGCATTAGGCGGATTGTTGGGCGGGGTCGCGGCTGAATTCGCGGGCAGGCGCTGGAAGTGACGTTCTTGGGACATGCGTTGTTGGCCAACGCGGAACTGCGGGCAATTGTTGTTGGACGGGCTGTTGAAGGTCAGGCTGACGGAAACCGCGTCACGCTGCGGGATTTGACCGAAGGTGAGGCGCGCAGGGTCGCCTTTTTTGGTGATGTGATGGGCTCGGTGCGTGCGGGGCAGGTGCCCGATCGGGTTTTGGCGGCGACGACGCGGGATGTGATGGCCCTATTCGGCAGGGTATCTGCGCCAGATGTGGCGGCGCGTTTTGGTTCGATGCTGGTGCGGGGCGCGTCGCGGGTCAGGGCGGCAAGCGCTGGGCCAACAGCATTGCGGCATCTGGCACGCCCCGGTGATGTGCAGATTGCGGCCGAGCGTCTGCCCTATGCCCATTTCTTTGCCATTGAAGAATATGATGTGTCGTGGCGGCAATTTGATGGGCAGATGAGCCGAACCGTAACGCGGGCCGCGTTTTTGTCTGGCGATGCCGTGACCGTCCTGCCCTATGACATCGCGCGGGACCGGGTGCTGGTGGTTGAGCAGTTCAGGGCAGGGCCACTGGCGCGTGGCGACGGCCAGTGTTGGCAGATTGAGGCGATTGCGGGCAGGGTCGATCCGGGCGAGGGACCGGAGCAGGCAGCCCGCCGTGAGGCTGTCGAAGAGGCCGGGTTGCATCTGTCCGAGTTGTTGGAGGTGGCGCGGTACTATCCCAGCCCGGGGGCGGTCAGCGAGTATCTGTACAGCTATGTGGCCCTGACCGACCTGCCGGATGGCTGTGCCGGAGTTTTTGGAGTTGAAGGCGAGGCCGAGGACATTCGCGGCCATCTGATCAGTTTTGATGATCTGATGGCATTGGTTGCATCGGGTGAAATCGAAAATTCGCCTTTGATCCTGACCGCATTATGGCTGCAGCGCGAACGGGGACGGTTGCGCGCGGGGTGAGGGTTGCCCGGGGGTTTTGCACCCCCGCGCCCCATTGCCCGAGAGCAAAGCGGCGTCCCCCGCAGAGTATTTTCAAAGGAGCAAATGGGGCGTAAACCTGAGTTTTATTTTACAGGTTAAGTGCGGTCCACGCGCCGTTCTTTTTGGAGGAGCGGACGCAGGCATCGACAAATGCGACACCTTCCAGACCCTCTTTCAGACCGGGGAAGGTGACGGCGGCATCCAAGGCGGTGCCCTCGCGACGGGCGATGATGGCGCGGGCAGCCTCGGCATAGATATTGGCGAAACCTTCCAGATATCCCTCGGGGTGGCCTGCCGGGATGCGCGACATCCGGGCAGCGGCGTCGCCGGTGCCGGGGCCGCCACGGGTCAAGCGGTAGCGTGGTTTGCCCAAGGGGGTGACCCACAGATAATTCGGGTTTTCCTGTTCCCATTCAAGCCCGGCCTTGGTGCCATAAACCCGCAGGCGCAGACCGTTTTCCTGCCCCGAGGCGACTTGGCTGCACCACAGCATCCCGCGCGCACCCGAGGTATAGCGCATCAGGACATGGGCATTGTCATCCACACGCCGACCGGGGACAAAGCTTTGCAGATCGGCGGCGAGGGTGTCCAAGGTCAAGCCCGTGACGAAATTGGCCAGATTGAAGGCGTGGGTGCCGATATCCCCGGTGGAGCCGCCTGCGCCGCTGCGCGCCGGATCCGTGCGCCAATCGGCCTGTTTTTGCCCGGTGTTTTCCAGCGGTTCGGCCAGCCAGTCTTGGGCATATTCGACGTTCACAAGGCGCAGGTCGCCCAATTCACCCGCCGCAACCATCGCCTTGGCCTGCCGGATCATTGGGTAGCCGGTGTAATTGTGGGTCAAGGCAAAGATCAGGCCGGAAGCCTCGGCCAATTTGGCCAGTTTTTTCGCCTCGGGCAGGGTCGCGGTCAGGGGTTTGTCGCAGATAACATGAATACCGCGCTTGAGGAAAGCCACGGCGGCGGGGGAATGCATGTGATTGGGGGTCACGATGGCGACGGCTTCAATCCCATCTTTGCGCCGGGCCTCTTTGGCGGCCATTTCCTCATAGCTGCCATAGGCGCGGGCGACACCAAGGTCGGCGGCGGAGGCGGCGGAGCGGTCGGGGTCCGACGAAAACGCCCCGGCGACCAGGTCATACTGATCGTCGATGCGCGATGCGATGCGGTGAACTGCGCCGATAAAGGCGCCACGACCACCCCCCACCATGCCAAGGCGGATGCGCGGGCTGCGGGCAACATGTGCTGCGGTGATGACCATAAAGCTTACTCCAACCCAAGCATTTTGCGGT
>JANNAF010000016.1:0-5204 GCA_031384005.1 Rhodobacterales bacterium
GGTGTCCGAAGTGGCGGGCAAATGGGCACTGGAGGATGGCGCAGGCAAGCCCGGTGTCATCATTTTCACCGACAGCACCTATCAAATCGCCATCGACAAGGCCGACCGCATCAAGGCAACCATCGAGGCGGGCGGCGGCACCGTTCTGGAATATGTCGACACGCCAATTGCCGAAACCTCAACCCGGATGGGGCCGCTGACCACGTCCTTGCTGCAAAAATACGGCGCGACATGGACCCATTCGCTGGCGATCAACGATCTGTATTTCGACTTTATGGGTCCGGCATTGGCGGCGGCTGGCATCGACGGCAAGGCCAATCCCAAGGCGGGTTCGGCAGGTGACGGGTCCGAGGCCGCGTTCCAGCGTATCCGTTCAGGCGAATATCAGGCCATCACCGTGGCCGAGCCGTTGAACCTGCAAGGCTGGCAGCTGGTCGACGAATTGAACCGCGCCGTATCGGGCGAGGCCTGCTCGGGCTATGTGACCGCCCCCGCACTGGTGACCGAGGCTGGTCTGGCCGCACTGGGCGACAGCAACTCGTTCGACCCGCAAAACGGCTACCGCGAGGCCTATGCCGCGATCTGGGGCAAGTAACCTCTGACTTGGCCGGGCGCCCCCAACCGGGCGTCCGGCCTTTTGCTGTCCAAAACCAGATCACGCTTGACGCCGCTGGCCTGTGGATTATCGACATCCCCAAACCGCAGGAGAGCGCCATGGCCTTTGACCGTTCTATCAAGATCGCCCCATCCATCCTGGCCTCTGATTTCGCCAACTTTGGCGCGGAATGTGCGGCGGTCGAGGGGCAAGGCGCCGACTGGGTCCATGTCGATGTGATGGACGGCCATTTCGTGCCCAACATCACCTTTGGCCCGGCGACCTGCGCCGCCATCCGGCCCCATATCAAGGGCGTGATGGACGTGCATCTGATGATCACTCCGGTGGACCCGATGATCGACGCCTTTGCCCGCGCTGGAGCCGACATCTTGACCGCCCATGTCGAGGCGGGGCCGCATATTCACCGCACCCTTCAGGCGATCCGCGCTGCGGGCTGCAAGGCAGGTGTGGCGCTGAACCCCGGCACGCCCGCAGGGGCAGTTGCGGATCTGCTGGATATGGTCGATCTGATCTGTGTCATGACGGTCAACCCCGGCTTTGGCGGGCAAAAGTTCATCGACATGTCGGCCAAGATCCGCGCCCTGCGCGCCATGATTGGCGACCGCCCGGTGCATATTGAAATCGACGGCGGCGTCGATGTGGCCACGGCCCCCTTGGTGGTGGCGGCGGGGGCGGATGTGCTGGTGGCGGGGTCGGCAGTGTTTCGCGGCGGGTCAGTGACGAACCCGGCACCCTACGGCACCAATATCCGCGCCATCCGCGCCGCGGCAGAGGCGGCGCTGTAACACATGGCGCGCGTTGTCTTTGATCTGGACGGCACGCTGGTCGACAGCGCGCCTGACTTGCAGGCCATCGCCAATGCCCTGCTGCACCCCTTGGGCCACGCACCCTTGACACTGGACGAGGTGCGCGGGTTCGTCGGTCACGGGGTGGCCGTGTTCATCACCCGGATGCGCGCCGCGCGCGGCATTGCAGACGCCGATCAGGCCACATTGCTGGCGGGGTTTCTGGCGCACTATGACACGGCGGTTGGTCTGACGACCCTGTACCCCGGTGTGCCGCAGGCACTGGCGGCGCTGCAACAGGCGGGGCATCGGTTGGGCCTGTGCACCAACAAACCCTTGGCACCGACACTGGCGCTGTTGCGCCATGTGGGCTTGGCGGGTCAGTTTGCCAAGGTTATCGCGGGGGACACCTTTCCCACGCGCAAGCCCGACCCCGCCCCCCTGCGCGCTGCGTTTGACATGGGCGGCGGCGGCCCCGACCTTTATGTCGGGGACAGCGAGGTGGATGCCGAAACCGCCGCGCGCGCGGATGTGCCGTTTTTGTTGTTCACCCGTGGCTACCGCGCGACACCTGTCAGCGACATGCCCCACACCGTCGCTTTTGACGATTTCAACGCCCTGCCCGGCCTGATTGCGCAGATGTCAAAGGCCGGCTAACCCTGCGCCACGGCCGCCGCCAACCGCGGTTGCCGCCCGGCCAAGCCCAAATCGCCCGCCCAAGCCATAAAGGCGACCAGCCGCCGTTCCAGCTTTTCAGCATGGTTCTGCGCAATGTCGGTCAACCGGTGGTCCAGATAGGGGTTGGCAAAACGGTCCAGCGTCACAGCCACATACTCGGGCGCAGATGCATCCCCCGCTGCGGCAAAGACCGGCAGAACCTCGTCACGGTACAACGCCTCCAACCCGGCCCGCGCCTCTGGGTCGGCCAGAACCTGCCGTACAAAATCCGCCCCGCCCCGGCGCTGCCACTGTGACACCATCCAGGTGTGACCAAGGTTCAGGATGTACAACTTGCGCCGTTCAATCGGCGCAAGCGAGGCGACGATCTGAACCGCGGGATGCTGGCACACCTCAATCAAACCGGGGCAATCCTCGATCGCCCACAGTGCATAGGGTTCCGCCACCGCCCCCACCGGCTCGATCGGCGAGGATACGATGCGGTCCACCAGCGAATTGACAAAGGTCACCCGCGCCGCGATCCACACCGCCAGATCAGGGTCCAACGCCGTAGCAAGGTCCAGAACACGGGCGCGCAGAACCTGCCCGTTGCGGGCCACCAATTCGGTCGGCATGATCTGCACCGGTGCCCCACCCGCCGCAAACCGTGCGGCCAAAAGATGGGTCAGCTTGGCCGGATAGGACATGGCTTGGTCAAATCGGGGCAAGGTGTCGGCAGGCTGCGGCACAAACCCCTTTTCCGAGGTGTTGGACAGGATGACCTGCACCTCCTCCGCCACAAGGCGGCACAGTTCGGGCCAGTCGCCCGCCGTGTCCAGCGCCCGCCGAACCGAGGTGACGCGCACCTCCTCCTCGACCTTTTGGCCGTTTTGAAGGCCAAGGATTCGCACCGGAAACCCCGCCGGATCGGCCAGTGCCTGCACCCGGTGCGCCCGTGACGCATCACCGCTGGATTGCACCACCGTAATCGGCCCCAACGCCTGCCCCCGCGCCAGGGCCTGCGACACAAACAAGTCAGCATGGGCCTGCAAAAAGCGGCTGGTGCCAAATTGCAGGATCGGCGTGGCGGTCACGGCCTCAGTCCGGATAGCCATAATCGGCACCCGCTGTCAGGGCTGCAGGCTGGGCACAGCCGTGCACCATATCGACCCGGCGACCTGTAACGGCCGACACTGTGATCTTTTCCATGATCTCCAACACATGCAACGCCAGTTCCAGCCCGGCACGGTGCGGCCGCCCCGCCGCAATGGCCCCAGCCATTTCGGCAAGGCCCAGGATCCGGTAGTTGCCATCGCCGTAACGGTGCGCCTGCGGCAACGCCGCCCAGTCGCCCTTTTTGTCCGACACCATGACGTCGCCCTGAAAATGGTTGGGATCAGGCACGACCATCGACCCGGTGCGGCCATACAGTTCGATATGGTTATGCCCATGTTTCCAAACGTCAAAACTGGTGGTGATGGTCACCGATGCGCCGTTTTCAAACGCAAGTATCCCCGAGATATGGGTGGGCACTGTCACCGCAAAACGGGTGCCCGCACGCGGACCCGACCCGATGGTGCGGCTGTCATAAGCCGCCTTAGCCGACCCGATGACCGACTTTACCGGCCCCAAGAGGTTCACCAGACAGGTCAGATAATAGGGGCCCATGTCCAGCATCGGTCCGCCACCGGGTTGATAGTAAAAGTCGGGATTGGGGTGCCAGATTTCATGGCCCGGCACCATCATGTAACACGATCCGGCAACCACCTCGCCGATCACGCCCGCCTCGACTGCGGCGCGCGCTGTCTGATGCGACCCCCCCAGAAAGGTATCCGGCGCCGACCCAACCCGGCGCCCGGCCACGCGGGCGGCAGCCACCAGATGCTCGGCCTCGGCCAAGGTCACACCCAGCGGTTTTTCCGAATAGACATGCTTGCCCATCGCCAGAGCCTGTAGTGCCACCGCCACATGATGTTGCGGGGTGGTCAGGTTCAACACGATGTCGATGCGCGGGTCCGCCAACAGGGCGGCCACCTCCAACGCGTCGATGTTCCACGCGGCGGCCTTGGCATGGGCTGCAGACATGTTCACATCGGCACATGCAATGATCTTGATGCCCGGAAAAGTCGCGGCCCCTTTGAGATAGGCATCCGAAATATTTCCGGTCCCAATGATTCCGATTGTCGTTGGCTGCATCACGCGGCTCCCCTTTTGGCTAGCCTCATTGATCCATCCTTTGACGAAAAGGGAAAGGCCCAGAGGGTCGCAAGCGCCAACTTTTGTCATCCTCTGATCTGACTGGATTTTGGCGGGTCTGTGGTTTTGCGCTACCCCCCAAGTCTTGCAATGGTTTTCGGGTGATTTAAGGCACGGCCTGCACCTGCCGTTTGGTTTCAATACTGTTGCGGTAGGCGACGGCAGGTGGTTGACCGCGATGGGCCGCAGGTGTTGTGGAATGTGATCCTGCATCCGACCCCCGCGCATGCCTGTGACCCGGTGCCCCAGGCGCGCGGACAGGCACGATCCTACTTGATCGACCGCCAGAGGCGCTGGGTGAAGATGGGGTCAAGGTAACGGGCTTTGCCGTTGATCGCGATTTTCGTCTTTGCCCGCGTCAACCGGTCCGAGCAGTCGAAGGACGTGAACTGGCTGCCGGTGTCGGTATTCATGATTTCGGACGGCCTGAACTTGTGAATGGCCTGGTTCAGCGCCGCGAGGCAGACCTCGGCCTCCAGCGTGTTCAAGCTGCGCCAAGCCTGCACCTTGCGGGTGAACCAGTCCAGCGCGGCGATTGAAGGCAACCGCCTGCCGGCCCAAGGATGGCGACAAGATACAAGAAGCCTTTGCGCATCCATTGCCCGGCAGGCGATTGCATGGCAATCTGCCGAGATGGGGCGCATCTGCCGCCGGATGCGCTTTTCATACACATCATGGCCCTCGTTCTGCAGGTGCCACGTCATTGGCCGGGCACCGTAAAACGGGGTGCCCAGGAATTGCTTGTCGACCAGCAGCATGAGGCCAAGGTTCATTTCAGTCTTGACCGGAGGGGCGTAATTGAACGACGACCGAGAAATCGACAGCAGGCGGCACTGCGCCCCGACCGACAGCTTGGGATGGGTCCGTTCGATCATGCCGCGCCTCACTTC
>JANNAF010000296.1:0-2029 GCA_031384005.1 Rhodobacterales bacterium
TTATTCTGCGCTGGTCCACCCCCGAAGGCGCCATTGCGGCGCAAAAGCTGGTCGGTTTCCGCGCCATCTGCGCCCAACACGAAATTGACCATCTGGACGGCATCTTGACCCTTGACCACCTGACGCCGCAGGCCCGCGCCATCGCGGAAGCCGAGGCGCAGGCATGAAAACCTGCCTGCCCTATCCCCATCCCATTCTAAAGGCCGTCGCCGCCCCGGTCACCGAAATCACGCCGCAGATCCGCGAAATCTGGGCCGATATGGTGCAGGTGATGGATGCCATGCCGGGTTATGGCCTTGCCGCACCGCAAATCGGGGTGTCGTGGCGGCTGGCCGTGGTGGATTGTTCTGATGCGCGCGGCCAAGCAATCCTGATGGCCAACCCTGAAATCCTGCACGCCTCGGGCCAGATGCGCGACCATGAGGAGGCGAGCCCCAATCTGCCCGGCGTGTCCGCCGTCATTTCGCGCCCCCGTGCGGTGACCGTGCGTTACATGAACGCGGATGGCGTGACCGAGGACCGCGAGATGGTGCATCTGTGGGCCACCTCGGTGCAGCATCAGATCGACCATCTGAATGGCAAACTGTATTTTGACCATCTGTCGCCCCTGAAACGCAAAATGCTGCTGGCCCGTGCCGCAAAACTCGGGCGGCGGGCATGAGGGTGGTTTTCATGGGCACCCCGGATTTTTCGGTGCCCATACTGCAGGCGATTGCTGCGGCAGGTCATGATATTGCTGCGGTCTACAGCCAACCGCCACGCCCCGCTGGCCGGGGCAAGGCCGACCGCAAAAGCGCCGTTCAGGTCGTGGCCGAAGAATTAGGGATTCCCGTACGTTACCCGGTTTCGCTGCGCAGCGAAGAGGTGCAGCATGATTTCGAAATGCTGCGCAGCGATGTGGCGGTTGTGGTGGCCTATGGCCTGATCCTGCCGCCTGCCATCCTTGCCGCACCCAAGGCGGGTTGCCTGAACATCCACGCCTCCTTGTTGCCGCGTTGGCGCGGTGCGGCGCCCATTCACCGGGCCATCATGGCGGGCGATAGCGAAACCGGGGTTTGCGTGATGCAGATGGAGGCGGGTCTGGACACCGGCCCCGTCCTGATGCGGCAAAGCACCCCGATCATGCCACAAGAAACCACCGCCGACCTGCACGACCGCCTGTCCGCCATGGGTGCCGCGCTGATCACTGACGCGCTTGCACGCCTGTCCACCCTGACCCCGGTAGCGCAGCCCGAAGATGGCGTGATCTACGCCACCAAGATCGACAAGGCCGAAGCCCGCATCGACTGGACCCGTCCTGCGGTCGAGGTGGACCGCCAGATCCGTGGCCTGTCGCCGTTTCCCGGTGCATGGGTTGAGGTCGGCGGCGAACGGGTCAAACTGCTGCGGTCCTGCGTCGTGTCAGGGCAGGGCGCACCAGGCCAAGTGCTGGACGGTTTCACCGTCGCCTGCGGCACGGGTGCCGTCGAGGTGACCGAGGCCCAACGAGAGGGCAAACGCCCCGCCCCGGTGGCCGACATGCTGCGCGGGTTCAGCCTGCCGGGGGTGTTGGGTTAAGGGGTCGGGGCCGTGAAAAACCTTTCCACTTTATGAACGAAAAAAACCAAGTCATTGTTTTAAAACGATATCCCAAAGTGTCCGCGCGTGGACATCCTATTTCCGCCGCTTGTGCTCCTCCAGCCTCGGCATGATTTCCACGAAATTGCAGGGCTTGTGGCGGTAATCCAGCTGCCATTTCAAAATCTCATCCCAGGCATCGCGACACGCCCCCGGACTGCCCGGCAAGGCGAACAGATAGGTCCCCCCCGCCACCCCACCACAGGCCCGGCTTTGCACCGCCGATGTGCCGATCTTACCCATCGAGACCATCGTGAACACCGTCCCAAAGGCCTCGATCTCCTTCTCATAGACATCGCGGTGCGCCTCGACCGTCACGTCGCGGCCCGTCAACCCGGTGCCCCCCGTGGTCAGGATCACATCAATCGCCGGGTCGGCAATCCAGCGCCGCAAATGGGCCGCAATCGCCGCC
>JANNAF010000063.1:0-6475 GCA_031384005.1 Rhodobacterales bacterium
CGTCGGTCCCGGCACCAGCCTTGACCCGTCGCTGAACCGCGACAGCCGGAACCGCGTCAGGTCATGCCCCACATCGGCCCCCGCCACCAGATCGGCCACCACCCGCCCGACACCGGGACCAATGCCAAACCCATGGCCACACATCCCCGTCGCAACCACCAACCCCGGCAGCGCCGCCACCCGGTCGATCACCGGCACGATGTCGGGGATCATGTCGATCATCCCGGCCCAAGCCGTGGCAATCTCGGGCCGCCCAAGGTCGGGAAAGGCCGCCGCAAAGGCATCCTGCGCCCCGCTCAGCAACCCCATGTTGGGTGCGGGGTTCAATATCCGCATCCGTTCAAACGGTGTGACCTCGTCCCCCGCCCAGCGCCGCTTGGTGCCCCATGCATCGGGATAACCTTCAGGTGCGCGCAAATGAAACCGCGTCGACCGGAAATCCCGTTTCAAAACAGGCAGATAGCTGCCGATGTTGCGAAATGCGTCGGGCCCGATGAAATAGTCATGCTTGCCGCCCGGCGCGATGGTATAGCTGCCATCCGCCCGCCGTCTGACCCCAACCCGGTCATCCGCCCATTGCCCGTCAAACGCCGCCGCCATCGGCACCGTCCGCGCGACCGAGGCAAGGACCGACAGTTGCGGAATATCAACCCCTTCGGCCGCCAGAAACAGCGACGACCACGCCCCGCCCGCCACCACGACCTGATCGCACGCGATCCGCCCCTGTTCGGTCACCACACCGACCACCTGCCCCGCCGCCCGGTCCAGACAGCGCACTGCGCATTCCTCGACAATCACCGCGCCGCGCCGCACCGCGCCCTCGGCCAACAGAGGCACCGCCACCCAAGGCTCGGCAAAGCCGTCGCTTTCGGTGAAAAGCCCGCCCACCCATTGCACCGCTGCCGTGTCATACCGGGCATAAATCTGGCTTTGCGACTGCATCTGCACCCGCAACCCCAAACCCCGCGCCTCCTGCATCCACGCCTCGAACCCGAACATCTCGCCATGGCTGCGCGCCAGATACATCGTGCCGGCTTGGGCAAAACCCAAACCCGGCATCTCCTGCGCTGCAGCCTTCCAGATCTCCAGACTTTCCATCATGATCGGCAGTTCGGCAAAGTCGCGGCCCTGCTGGCGGATCCAGCCCCAATTGCGGCTGGACTGTTCCCCCGCAATCCTTCCCTTTTCGCACAAGACCACCGCAAAACCGCGCTCGGCCAGGGCCCAGGCCGTCATGACCCCAATGACACCCCCGCCCAACACCACGACATCCGCCTCGGCGGGCGGCGGTCCGGGATAGGCCACCGGACTGCCGTCATGAATGGGAAAGCTCACGCCAACTCCTCCAGCAACCGCTCCATGAACCGCTGCCCCGCCGCAAACTCTGACAGTGCCAGATATTCATTGACCTGATGCGCCTGCGCAATATCGCCGGGGCCGCAAATCACCGCGGAATAGCCCACCTCCTGAAACTGCCCGGCCTCGGTGCCATAAGACACCACGCCCACCGCATTGGCCCCCGTCAACCGCCGCGCCAACCCTTCCGCAGCGCCGCCGACCTCGCGGCGCAATCCCGGCACGCCGAAGAACCGCGTCAGCGTCACGCCAGCCTGTTCATGCCTTGCCTGAAGATCCGCACTCAACCGATTGGCTGCACTCACAAACTCGCCCGCCAACGCCTCGCCATCCTCGCCCGGCAAAACCCGCATTTCGACCACGAAATGGCAATCCCCCGCCGTGATATTGTTGGCCGTCCCACCCGCGATCACGCCAACATGCATGGTCGAAAACGGTGGGTAGAACGGCGACGGCCCGGCCTCGGCCATCAGGCGCGCATTGCGGTCATTGATCCACTGGATCAACCGCGCCGCCTCCATCACCGCCGATACGCCGTCCGGCAACAGCGAGGAATGAACCTCGAACCCGCGCACATGCACCCGGTAACCCGTCCCGGTCTTGTGCCCGGCGATCACCGCCATGTTTGACGGCTCGCCAATCAGCGCCACCTCGGCCTGCGGCAAGACACCCTGCATCGCCGCAATCATCGGCGGCGCGCCGGTGCAGCCAACCTCCTCGTCATAAGACAGCGCCAGCTGCAATGGCCGCGTCAGCCCCATCCGCTGCCCGCGCACCAATGCCCAAACCGCCAGCGCCACATAGCCCTTCATGTCACAGGTGCCCCGGCCATAAAGCCGCCCACCCCGTTCCACCACGGTCCACGGATCGGTCGCCCAATCCTGCCCCGCCACCGGCACCACATCCGAATGGCCCGACAACACAACCCCCCCCGCCACCCGCGGACCGGCATGGGCCATCAGCGCCGCCTTCTGGCCATCCTCGTTCCAATGGCGGTGACACTCGATGCCATGCCCGGCCAGATACCCCTCCAACCAATCGACCAATGCCAGATTGCTGCTGCTTGAGATTGTGGGGAAACTGACCAACCGGTCCAACACCTGACGCGCCGTCAATTCATCCATCCGCATACCCCCATATCTTGTGGCGAACCTGACCCCGTCCCCCCGCCCTGTCAATATCTGGCAAACTGTAGCGTGAACCCGTCATTCTGCCGACGTTGCACTCTATACTGCGTTTCAGAATCGGGATTGATAGCTGAACCAAAATCGTCAAGACTTGGGGTCAGGCATAGGGTGGCATCAGACCGCCCAGCCAAGAACAAGAATAAAAACAACACACTGGGAGAACTATATGCCCGATGGGGGCGCATCTGTCCTTGATGTAAGGGGCCTGAAAACCGTTTTCCGCACCCGCGGCGGCGAGGTTCATGCCGTCAATTCGGTCAGCTTCCATCTGGGGCGTGGTGAACTTCTGGGCGTTGTGGGTGAAAGCGGGTCGGGCAAATCGGTGACGATGATGTCGCTGATCGGCCTTTTGCCCTCGCCCCCTGCCGAAAATCGCGGCGGTCAGGTGATGCTGGGCGGGCGCGACCTGCTCAAGATCAGCAGCGATGATCTGCGTGATGTGCGCGGCGCCAAGGTCGGTTTCATCTTTCAGGACCCGATGACCAGCCTGAACCCGGTGTTCACCGTCGGCAATCAGATCATGGAACCGCTGATCCGCCACATGGGCCTGACCCGCACGCAGGCCCGCGCCCGCGCCGCCGAACTCCTGGAACTCGTCGGCATCTCCGACGCCGCAAACCGGATCGACAGCTATCCCCATCAGTTTTCCGGCGGCATGCGGCAGCGCGTGATGATCGCCATCGCCCTGTCCTGTGACCCCGATGTGCTGATTGCCGACGAACCCACCACCGCGCTGGATGTGACCATTCAGGCGCAGATTCTGGAACTGATCAAGGAATTGCGCCAGAAACTGGGCATGGCGATCATCTGGATCACCCATGATCTGGGCGTCATCGCCGCCATCGCGGACCGGGTGATGGTGATGTATGGCGGCCAGGTGGTGGAACAGGCCCCCGTCAAGGATCTGTTTGCCAACCCGCAGCACCCCTATACCCGTGCCCTGCTGAAAACCATTCCGTCGCTCACCGGCCACCGCGCCGCCCGCCTTCAGGTGATCGAGGGGCAACCCCCCATCATGATGGCCGCCCCCACCGCCTGCGCCTTTCGCGACCGCTGCACCCATGCCCATGACCGCTGCGAAGCCGAAAACCCGCAGCGCCATGCCGTCGATGCGCAGCCCATCGGTCATGGCCATGACGTCGCCTGCCACTGGACACCCGGGGGTGCCGATGTCTGAAACGCCGCTGGTCCAGGTGCGTGACCTGAAGATGTATTTCCCGATCTACACCGGCATCCTGCGCCGCCACACCGGCGACGTAAAGGCGGTCGATGGCGTCAGTTTCGACATTGCCGCCGGCGAAACCCTTGGTCTGGTAGGCGAGAGCGGCTGTGGCAAATCCACCGTCGGTCGCGCCCTGTTGCGGCTTTATGACCCCACCGCAGGCTCGGTGACCATCGACGGCGAGGATATCGCAACCCTGTCCCCCGAGGCGCTGCGCCGCAAACGTCCCACCATGCAGATGGTGTTTCAGGACCCGCAAGCCTCCCTTAACCCCCGCATGACCCTGGCCGAGATCATCGGCGAACCCTTGGTCGAACATGGCAACCTGACCCCGGTCGACCGCCTGAAACGCATCTATGAACTGATGGATCAGGTCGGCCTGAACCGCCGTTTCGCAGGCCGCTTCCCGCATGAATTTTCCGGCGGCCAGCGTCAACGCATCGGCATCGCCCGCGCCCTCGCCCTGAACCCCAAATTCATCGTCTGCGACGAACCCATTGCCGCCCTTGACGTGTCGATTCAGGCCCAAGTCGTGAACCTACTGGAAGACCTGCAAGACCGCCTCGGCCTTACCTACCTGTTCATCAGCCACGACCTCAGCATGGTCCGCCACATCGCCGACCGCGTCGCCGTCATGTACCTTGGCCGCATCGCTGAACTTTCCCCCCGCGACGCCCTCTATGACCGCCCCCTGCACCCCTATGCCGAGGCGCTGCTGTCTGCCGTCAACGAACCCGACCCCGCTCTTGCCCGCCGCGAACGCATCATCCTGCAAGGCGATGTCCCGTCCCCGGCGCGCCCGCCCAAGGGCTGCAACTTCTCCACCCGCTGCCCGCGCGCCTTTGACCGCTGCCACAGCGAAAAACCCCCGTTATCCGAGGTAGAGCCGGGCCGCCACGTCGCCTGCTTCCTCTACGACACAACAGCACAGGCCGGATCAACCGGCCGACCCGAGGCACCAAGGCTGAACCCCACCGAGTATAACCAACAAGGAGCAAACCAATGAAGCTGACAACAGCCCTACTGGGGGCCGTCTGTGCTTTCGCCATGGCGCCTGCCGCCTATGCCGAACGCGGCACCGATGGCGAATTGAAACTGACCTTTCCGCAGGCCGTATCAATCCTGAACCCCTATCTCTCGTCCGGAACCAAGGACGTCTATTCGTCCTCGATGATCGTCGAACCCCTCGCGGGCTATGACGCATCGGGCACCTTGATCACCAAACTGGCCGTCGAGATTCCGACACTGGAAAATGGCGGGATTTCCGAGGATCTGACCTCGATCACCTGGAAACTGCTGCCCGGCCTGATGTGGTCCGATGGCACCCCGGTCACCGCCGATGACGTGGTCTTTACCGCCAACTACTGCATGGACCCCGCTGGCGGCTGCGCTCAGGCGTCCAAGTTTGACGGCGTGTCCATGGTCGAGGCTGTGGATGCGTCCACTGTCAAGGTGACCTTCGCGGCGGCCAAGCCGAACCCCTATACCGCCTTTGTCGGCGCCCTGTCGCCGATCATCCAAAAGGCGCAGTTCGCGGCCTGCACCGGCGCTGCGGCACCGACCTGCACCGATCAGAACAATGGCCCGATCGGCACCGGCCCCTTCATGGTCACCGGCTTCACCGTCAATGACACCGTGTCGATGGCAATGAACCCGAACTACCGCGACCCCGCGAAACCGGCCTTCGCAACGGCCGTGATCAAGGGCGGCGGCGATGCCGAAGGCTCGGCCCGTGCCGTCATGGAAACCGGCGAGTTTGACTACGCCTGGAACACCCAGATCCCGCCCGACAGCCAGGCCGCGATGACCGCTGCCGGCAAGGGCCAGTTCGTGGTCGCCTTCGGCACGCTGATCGAGCGGCTTGAAATGAACATGACCGACCCCTCGCCCGAACTGGCCGAGGGTATGCGCTCCACCGCCATGCACCCCCACCCCTTCCTGACCGATATCCGCGTCCGCACCGCCCTGTCCAGGGCGATCGACCGCGCGATCCTGGTCGAGGTCGGCTATGGCGCCGGTGGTGCGCCGTCGTGTAACATCGTCCCGGCCCCCGCCGCTTGGGCGTCCGACAACACCGGCTGCATCGCCCAAGACATGGAAGGCGCCAAGGCCCTTCTGGACGAAGCAGGCTGGATGGTTGGTGCCGACGGCATCCGCGAAAAGGATGGCAAAAAGCTGAACATCCTGTACCAAACCACCGTCAACCCCGTGCGTCAGGACTTCCAGGCCTTGATCAAGGATTGGTGGACCGAACTGGGTGTGAACGTCGAGTTGAAGGCCATTGATCCGTCGGTGTTCTTTGGTGGTGACGCAGGTTCGCCCGATACCTTCCAAAAGTTCTATGCCGATGTCGAAATGTACGCCAACAACTCGGACGGCACCGACCCCGAGACGTACCTGTCGCAATACCAGTGCAAAAACGCCCCCAAGCCGGAAAATCAGTGGCAGGGTGAAAACATGAACCGCTTCTGCGACCCGGCCTATGATACGCTGGTGGCCGAACTTTCGGGCACCCGTGACATCGCCAAGCGTCAGGAAATCGCCAAAAAGCTGAATGACATGGTGACCAAAGACAGCATGGTCGTGATCCCGCTGGTGCACCGTGGCACGCTTTCGGCCCATTCGAACGCTCTGGGCGGTGTCCAGATCAACGCTTGGGACTCGGAAATGTGGAACGTGGCCGATTGGTTCCGCGTCAAGTGATTGCTAT
>JANNAF010000065.1:0-5642 GCA_031384005.1 Rhodobacterales bacterium
TATCCTGCAATCGGACCCCGACACCAAACATGTCGCCGCCGGTCTGGCCGCGATGGACTGTGTCATTGTGCATGACCTGTTCCTGAACGAGACGGCGAATTACGCCCATGTCTTTCTGCCCGGATCGACCTTTCTTGAGAAAAACGGCACCTTTACCAATGCCGAGCGCCGGATCAACCGGGTGCGCAAGGTGATGGCGCCGCGCAATGGTCTTGAGGATTGGGAGGTCACCATGATGCTGGCCAATGAGATGGGGGCAGGCTGGACCTATACCCATCCGTCCCAGATCATGGATGAAATCGCCATGACAACGCCGTCCTTTGCCGGCGTCAATTACGAGAAACTGGAGGAGCTGGGCTCGGTTCAGTGGCCCTGCAACGACGCCGCACCGCAGGGCACGCCCTTGATGCATGTCGACGGGTTCGTGCGCGGCAAGGGGCGGTTCATCAACACCGAATATGTGGCAACGGACGAAAAGACCGGGCCGCGGTTCCCGTTGCTGCTGACCACCGGGCGGATCCTGAGCCAATATAACGTCGGCGCGCAGACCCGGCGGACGGCCAATGTGATCTGGCATGACGCGGATGTGCTGGAGATTCACCCGCACGACGCCGAGGTCCGCGGTGTGAAGGATGGCGATTTTGTGCGGCTTGCCTCGCGGTCAGGTGACACGACGTTGCGGGCGCAGGTTACGGACCGGGTGTCGCCCGGCGTGGTTTACACCACTTTCCACCATCCCGACACGCAGGCCAACGTCATTACGACCGACTATTCGGATTGGGCCACCAACTGCCCCGAATACAAGGTAACAGCGGTACAGGTAGCGCCGTCGAATGGCCCGACCGAGTGGCAAGAGGACTATGCCGCGCAGGCCCGGCAGTCACGGCGCATCCTGTCTGCAGCCGAGTGATGAACGTCAGTCGTCCCGTGCAGCGCCTGTCCTTTGGGGCAGGCGCAGTTGCCCCGGGCGTACGGACGCTGCCCGAAGAAGTGGCGGTTGCGCTGTCCTTTAACGGAACAACGCAGGCCGTCATGATGGCGACGCCTGCCGATCTGATTGATTTCGCTTATGGTTTTGCGCTGACCGAAGGCATCGCCACCCCAGCAGAGATCGAGACGGTTGACGTGGTCGAGGTGCCCAATGGGCTGGATGTGCAGGTCTGGGTCGCCCCTGCGGCCGAGGCGCGTCTGGTTCAGCGGCGGCGCACCATGGCGGGCCCGGTCGGGTGCGGTCTGTGTGGCATTGACAGTCTGGACGAGGCAATGCGCAAGATGCGCCCGGTTCCAAAATCATCGTTTACAATCGCCCCGGCGCAGGTGATGCAGGCGATTGCCGCACTGCCCGGTGCGCAGCCTTTGCATGATGCCACCCGCGCCGTTCATGCGGCGGGGTTCTGGTGTGCCGGGCTGATTGCGGCGCGCGAGGATGTGGGGCGGCACAATGCGTTGGACAAGCTGGTTGGCGGGATGGTGCGTGCCGGCACGCCCCCAACCGGCGCCATTCTGCTGACATCACGGGTGTCCATCGACATGGTGCAAAAGGTGGCCGCCTTGGGCGCGCCTGTGCTGATCGCTGTCTCGGCCCCGACCGCACATGCCGTCACCTTGGCCGATGAGGCGGGCATCACGCTGATCGGCCTTGCCCGGCCCGACCGATTTGAAGTTTTCACCCATTCCGCACGACTGACCCCGGAGACAGCCCATGTCGCATGATACCGCCCACAACCCGCATACCAAATTGATTTATATGGCAAATCAGATTTCAAAGTTCATGGAAAGCAAACCCCATGACGAGGGTGTGGCCGGCATCGCTGACCATATCAACGATTTTTGGGAACCGCGGATGCGCACCCATTTTTATGAGGTGTTGGATGCCGGTGGTGCAGGTTTGCGCCCGCTGGTGTTGGAGGCTGCGGCCCACATCCGGCGCCCTGTCGCCGCCTGACCCGGCGCAGCGGTCACCGTCACCCAGTCTAACCCCGCCCGAGGGTCGCGCCCACGCAAGCAGTCGCGCGCCCGGCCCGTAACGCAGCGATGCTGCCTTGGTCCGGGCCATATTGACCATTTTGCCGACACTTTTCCTGATTAGGACGGGTCGCAGCGTTTTGGTGCGACACAGGGGGCCGGTTTGAGTGACCGCAGGATGGCATTTTCTGGCTGGTTTGCAGCCCTGATGACACCGCTTTTGCGGCAGATCTGGATGATTTTGCTGATCGCCACGGTGGGTACCATGGCGTCCTTGGCTTATGCCCGGATGCAATTGCCGATGTTCGAGGCCCGCGCCGTCATTCAGGTGCAGCCGGGGGTCGATGTGGCTGCAGCCAAGGCCGATCTGACCAAACGGCGCAATCTGTTGGCCATGGTGATGCGGCATGGTTTGGGGTCGTCGCCGCCCGGTGCAAACCTTGACCGGGCGGCGGTGTTGTTGCGTCAGGCAATCGCGGTGCGTGATCTGACCGAGGACAGCCGCCGCGCGTCCTGGGGTGAGGCTGCGGTGGTGGGCATTGAGGTGTCAGTTCTGCTGCCGGATGCCGAGACGGCGGCGCGGGTGGCCAATGATCTGGCGCAGCAGGTTCTGGACCGGGGGGCGGCAGGCAGCTTGGACGCCAACCAAAGGGTGCTGGAGTTTTACCGCCGCGAAGAGGAGCGGTTGTGGCAGGAAACCAGTTCTCTGCAGGCCGAGATCGAGGGGCAGGCCGAGATTGAGGGGCAGGGCGAGTTTGAGGGGCAGGGCGAGATTGAGGGGCAGGGCGAGGTTCGCGCATTGGCGGGCGAAAGTAGTGTGTTGTTGGATCAGCGCCGCCTGATGCTGTTGCGCGACCAATACAATCTGGTGCGCGCAAAATTGGCCGAGGCCGAGGTGGAAGCCCTTCGCAGGGCCAGCGATCTGGCCGGGCAATTCATCCTGCTACAGCGCGCCACGGCGACCGAGGCGGTCACGGTCGTGCAGAACTGGATGTTGGCCGGGGTGGCGGGCAGTTTGCTGTTGGCGGTCGCATTGGCCTTTGTGCTGGATCGCCGCTATCCCGGTGTGCCGGGCGGGCCGTGGGCCGGGCGGGTGTACCGCATGCTGGACGACCCGGCGCGGCCCGTGCTGGGGGTGCCGCGCTATGTGTTCAGCACGGCGGCATTGGTGGCGGGGTTGGTCGGGTTGGCGGCGCTGCTGCGCTGACTAGTGCGCTATTCGTTCACAATGCTGGCCAGATACTGGCCGTATTCATTCTTGCGAAACACCTCGGCCCGCTGGGCAAGGGCGGCGCGGTCGATCCAGCCGGCACGGTAGGCAATTTCGTCCGGACAGCCGACCTGCAACCCCTGGCGGGCCTGCAACGTGCGCACGAAATTGCCCGCGTCCAGCAGGCTGGCATGGGTGCCGGTGTCCAGCCACGCAAAGCCGCGGCCCAGCCGTTCGACCGACAGGTTTCCGGCCCGCAGGTAAAGGTCCAGCAGATCGGCAATCTCCAACTCGCCCCGGGGGGAGGGTTTGATCTGGGTGGCAAGGTCGGGGGCCGAACCGTCAAGGAAATAAAGGCCAGTGATGGCAAAGTTTGACGGTGGTTTGGCGGGTTTTTCGATGATCTGGCGGACATTGCCATCTGCGTCGAAATCAACCACGCCGTAGCGTTCAGGGTCGGACACGCGGTAGCCAAACACGGTGCCGCCCGTTGGTTTGGCGTCGGCTGCGGCCAAAATCTCGGGCAGACCGTGGCCGAAGAATATGTTGTCGCCCAACACCATGGCCGAGGGCGCGCCGTTCAGGAAATCGCGGGTCAGAAGGTAGGCCTGGGCCAAGCCATCGGGCGAGGGTTGCACGACATAGGTCAGCGACAGGCCCCATTGCGACCCATCCCCCAGCAGGCGCAGGAACCCGGCCTGATCCTCGGGCGTGGTTATGACGGCGATTTCGCGGATGCCAGACAGCATCAGCACGGACAGCGGGTAATAGACCATCGGTTTGTCGTAGATCGGCAGCAGTTGCTTGGACACGCCCATGGTGATCGGCCACAGCCGGGTGCCCGAACCGCCCGCAAGCAGGATGCCTTTGCGTGTCATGTCGTCTCCAAGTCGTGCAGGATTGCGGGGAGTGCGGCGCGCCAGTCGGGCCGGGTCAGGCCAAAGCGGGCCAATGAGGTGCAGTCAAGCCGCGAGTTCAGGGGGCGGCGCGCGGGGGTTGGATAGGCGGTTGAGGGGATGTCGGTGATGGTGCAGGGCAGGTTTGCCGCCGTCATGATGGCGCGGGCGAAATCGGCCCAGCTGGTGTCGGGGGTGCCCGCGAAATGGTGGATGCCGCCGGGTGCGCCTGCGGCCATGGCGGCGGCGCAGGTGTAAAGCGCGTCGGCAATCGCGGCGGCGGGGGTCGGGCCGCCGATCTGGTCAGCGACCACGGTCAGGCTGGCGCGCTCCGCCCCCAGACGCCGCATGGTTTTGACGAAATTCGCGCCATGGGACGACACGACCCACGAGGTTCGCAGGATCAGCGCGTTGCCGCCAGCCGACATAACCCCCTGTTCACCGCGGAGTTTTGAGCGGCCATAGGCCCCCAAGGGAGCGGTCGGGTGGTCGGGCGCAAAGGGCGCTGTCCCGGCACCGTCAAAGACATAATCGGTGGAGAGATGCAGGAACGGCACGCCCTTGGCCGCACAGGCGCGGGCCATGGCGGCGGGGGCGTCGCCGTTGATGACGGTGGCGGCGGGTTCGTTGGTTTCCGCCAAATCCACTGCGGTCCATGCGGCGGCGTTGATGACGGCCTGAGCGTCGCTGGCCAGAATGGCGGCGGCGCAGGCGGCGGGGTCACTCAGGTCGGTCTGCGCGCGGCCCAGTTGGGTCAGGGTGACGCCGGCCGGCGCGCGGCGGGCCAGTTCGCGGGCGACCTGTCCGGTTTGGCCAAACACCAGGACCCTCATGCCTTGACCCCCAACCGCTGGCCCACGCCGTGGCGGGCTTGCAGGGGCTGCCACCATGCCGGGTTGTCCAGATACCAGCGGACGGTGCGGCGCAGGCCTTCGTCCAGCGTGACGGAGGGGCGCCAGCCCAGTTCGGTGCGGATGCGGGTTGGGTCGATGGCATAGCGGGCGTCGTGGCCGGGGCGATCGGTGACATAGGTGATCAGGTCGGCATGGGGTGTCGCAGTAGGGCGCATTTCGTCCAGAAGGGCGCAGATCTTGTGGACAAGGTCGATGTTGCGCGCCTCATTCTCGCCGCCGATGTTGTAGCTGCGGCCAACGGTGCCACGGGTCAGCACGGTCATGAGGGCGTCGGCGTGATCCTCGACATAGAGCCAGTCGCGGATGTTCAGACCCGCGCCGTAAACCGGGATCGGGCGACCGGCAAGGGCGTTCAGGATCACGACCGGGACCAGCTTTTCGGGAAAGTGGTAGGGGCCGTAATTGTTGGAACAATTGGTCATCAGGACCGGCAGGCCGTAGGTTTCGGCCCAGGCCCGCACCAGATGGTCTGACGCCGCCTTGGACGCCGAATAGGGGCTGCGCGGGTCATAGGGGGTGGTTTCGGTGAACTGGCCGGTGGGGCCAAGCGAGCCGAACACCTCATCCGTGGAAATGTGGTGGAAACGAAAGGTGGTGGGTTTTCCGGCGGCGGTCCAATGGCTGCGCGCCGCCTCCAGCATGTTGAAGGTGCCGGTG
>JANNAF010000152.1:0-13638 GCA_031384005.1 Rhodobacterales bacterium
TGGGTGATCGTCGGTGGCGAAAGCGGTCCTGGCGCGCGTCCAATGGAAGAGGAATGGGCACTCGAGCTGAAAAAGGGCTGCGATCGGGACGCTGTTGCATTCTTCTTCAAACAATGGGGGGGCGCTCGGCCCAAGTCGGGAGGTCGTATGCTTGACGGAGCAGAGTGGAACGGGTTCCCTTGGAGCATAGTGCCGGAGGCGATTCTCCGGGAAGTTTCGAGGTGAGATAGTGAGCGACGAGATCGATCCTTACCAAGGACGCGAGCATTCGAAAATAAAGCACCTATTTCTAGCGGATTATCTCCAAGCTGCCAGTTTCAAGGTCCTCCAAGGCCCGGCCGCCGCAAAATGCTTTACTTATGTGGATGGATTTGCCGGTCCATGGTCAGTGGCGGACGAAGAAGAGTGTTCTGATTCTTCGTTCGACTATGCCATTAGGGTCCTTCGTGACACTCAAGCGGCTCTGGAGAAGGCTGGTCGAACACCCCCCAAACTCCGGTTTCTTTTGTGCGAGCGCGACCCTGAACAGTTCAAGAAACTCAGTGCGTATGCTGCTCGTAAAACGGGTATCGAAATTCACGTCTTCAGAGGTGCTTTTGAAGATAATTTGGAAGCGATCCGAGCCCGGTGTGAGGGGTTTACCTTTTCGTTTATCGACCCAAAGGGATGGAACCTGAGGTCGGCTGAAATCGCCGCTTTCCTTGCGAGCGTTCGGGGGGATTTCGTACTGAACTTCATGGAGCACCCGATCAGTCGACATAACAGCCTTGAGCTGGTTCAAGAGTCCTTCGGACGCTTTTTGGACGATGCTCTTTGGCATGAGAAGATATCAACTTTGCCAGGAGCTCCACCCCGAGCCATGCAGATTCTAGCAATGCTCAAAGACCGTCTCAAGTCAAAGGGAGCAGCGCGATTCATGCCGGATTTTGCAATTTTGAAGCCGCGCGCGGATCGGGTCCAAATGCGCCTGATTTTAGGCACTCATCATGCACAAGGCGTTGAGGTCTTCAGAACGGTGCAGAAAAAGATTGAAACAGTGCAAGCTGAAACGCGGCGGACTTTGGCCACTGGGGATGATCCGCAAAGCTCCATATTCCCTAGCGAAGCGCTCAACACAATGGACCTAGACGGCCGGGGAGTGGGCGGCGAGAAGAGCCTCACATTGGCCCGTACAGCCTGCATCGAGATCATGAACAAAGCTGATCGCCCAGTGCGGTTCGAAGTCTTGGCTGCACGCGTAATGGAGGACGCCGCTGTCCGAATGACAAACGTGAAAGACTTGGTGGTAAAGCTTCGCGCGCTCGGCCTGCTTTCTTTCGATCTTGATGGCGGCGCAAAGAAGCCCGTCGATGCCACACCTATCCGCCGCGCACTGACCGGCGCTGCTCTTTAAAGGTATGTTTAACGGCATTTTCCAGACAATATCTGAACTG
Source organism: Rhodobacterales bacterium (assembly GCA_031384005.1). GTDB lineage: Bacteria > Pseudomonadota > Alphaproteobacteria > Rhodobacterales > Rhodobacteraceae > Stagnihabitans. The sequence continues at coordinate 1,434 of JANNAF010000152.1, forward strand.
CCGCAGCAGGGCGATCAGGCTAAGGCGAACTGAGCTTCCGTCCTTCGGATGTCCGAAAACCGCGTTGCTGCCAACTCTGGTGTCAAACTGTGCCAACTCTGGTGTCAGCCCACACTGAATGTGAATCCCTTTCGCAACACCCACTTACCCACAGAAGAATTCGGCCGAAATCACTTTACAGACTTTCCCCCTCCCCACACTATATCTAGTAAGGGTCGCGTCGGGCATACGCTGATCCTTGCCAGACACCCAGCCGCTAGGGGCACTTCCCCACGGCGGCACAAGAATGAGGCCGGGCATGTCGTTAGCAGAAGACTTCTTTACCAGCGACGATCTTCACCCCATCGATATTGTCGAAACCCTTGCAGAACATCATGCATGGGAATTTGACCGTGTGACCGATGACCAGATCGCCATGGCGGTCGAGGGGCTATGGCGCACCTACTCTTTGACCCTTGCGTGGAATGCACAAGATGAAACCCTGCGCCTGATCTGCACATTCGAGATGGAGCCACCAGAACACCGTCTTCCCGCACTGTACGACCTGCTGAACCGCTGCAATGACATGGTCTGGACCGGCGCGTTCACCTATTGGGCGGAACAAAAGCTGATGGTCTGGCGCTACGGTCTTTTGCTGTCAGGCGGGCAGTCGGCCAGCCCAGACCAGATTGACGACGTCATCGCCGCGGCTGTGATGGCCTCCGAACGGTTCTACCCGGCCTTCCAATTGGTCACTTGGGGCGACAACACACCTGCCGATGCGATGAAAGTTGCCATTGCCGAGGCTTATGGCCGCGCATAACCTTACCTCCTGAATTGGAGGGACGGCGTTGGATAAAGTGGCTCGTGACGGATTGGTGCTGCTTGGCTGCGGCAAAATGGGAACGGCACTGCTGACTGGCTGGTTGGCGTCAGGTCTGCCAGCCGCCTCGGTCTGGGTTGTGGAACCCAACCCGTCCGAATGGCTGAAATCGACGGGCGTTCACCTGAACCTGGCCTTGCCCACCACACCGGCTGTGGCGGTGCTCGCGGTGAAACCGCAGATGATGGGCGCGGCCCTGCCAGCTTTGCAGGCCATGGGCAATGGCACCACCCTCTTTGTCTCCATTGCGGCGGGCACCTCGATTGCCACGTTCGAGGCGGCACTGGGCAACCGCACCCCCATCGTGCGCACAATGCCCAATACCCCGGCCATGGTCGGGCGCGGCATCACCGGCATCTGCGCCAACGCCCACGCCGGGCCCGCCGACCTTGCCCTGGCCCGCAGCCTGATGCAGGCCGTGGGTCAAGTGGTGGATCTGGACGGCGAACATCAGATGGACGCCGTCACCGCTGTCTCGGGGTCTGGCCCTGCCTATGTCTTTCACCTGATCGAGGCGATGGCCGCAGCAGGCGAGGCTGAGGGGCTGTCACCGCAAGTTGCCATGCAACTTGCCCGCGCCACTGTGTGTGGGGCAGGCGAACTGGCCCACCAAGCGCCCGAAACTGCGGCACAACTGCGCATCAACGTAACCTCGCCCGGCGGCACCACCGCTGCAGCACTTGCCCATCTGATGGACCCCGACACTGGCCTGCCGCCCCTGCTGCGCCGCGCCGTCCACGCCGCCGCCGAACGTGGCCGGGAACTGGGCAAATGATCAGCTATGACGATTTCGCAGCCGTCGATATCCGCGTCGGTGTGATCACCCGCGCCGAACCCTACCCCGAGGCGCGCAAACCCGCCTACAAACTTTGGGTCGATTTCGGCGGTGATCTGGGCGAAAAACGCTCCTCAGCCCAGATCACCCGTCACTACACCCCCGAAACCCTGATCGGGCGTCAGGTCATGGCCGTCGTGAACTTTCCCCCCCGCCAGATCGGCAAGGTTCTGTCCGAGGTGCTCGTCCTGGGCGTCCCCGATGCCGAAGGTGAGGTGATCTTGCTGGCCCCCGACCAGCCCGCCCCGGTCGGAGGGCGGATGTTTTGAACCTGTTGATCACCCGCTGCCTGCCCGACCAGACCGTCGCCGCCGCCCGCGCCCGGTTCGACGTGACCTACCGCGATGATCCGACCCCGCTGCCCCCCGCGGCCCTGCGCGCGGCCCTGCGGGAATACGACGCCATCCTGCCGACCTTGGGCGACCTGTTCCGGGCTGATGTCTTTACCGACGTGCCGCAGCCGCGCGCCCGCATCCTCGCCAACTTTGGCGTCGGCTATAACCATATCGACGTGCCCTCCGCCCGCGCTGCCGGGCTTCAGGTCACCAACACCCCCGGCGCCGTCACCGACGCAACCGCCGACATCGCCCTGACCCTGATCCTGATGTCGGCGCGGCGTGCGGGTGAGGGTGAACGCCTGCTACGCTCGGGCCATTGGACCGGCTGGCACCCGACACAGATGCTGGGCACCCATGTCAGCGGCAAAACCGTCGGCATCATCGGTATGGGCCGCATCGGTCAGGCCATCGCCCGACGCTGCCACCATGGCTTTGGCATGACGGTCCTTTATCACAACCGTTCTGCCCTCACCCTGTCTGCCCTGCCCGCCACGCAGGTCTCCTTGCCCGACGCCTTGCAGGCCGATTTTGTCGTCCTTGCCGTCCCCGCCACCCCTGAGACCCGTCACCTGATCAATGCCGCCACACTGGCCTTGATGCGCCCCACCGCGCATCTGATCAACATAGCCCGCGGTGATGTGGTGGACGAGGCGGCCCTGATCGCTGCCCTGCAATCGCGCCAGATTGCCGGGGCCGGCCTTGACGTCTACGAATTTGAACCCCGCATCCCGCCCGCCCTTGCCCAACTCGACAATGCCACCCTCTTGCCCCACCTTGGCACGGCGGCGCTCGAGACGCGTCAATCCATGGGGCAAATGGCCCTCGCCAATCTCATCGCCTTTCAGGATGGCACCCCCCTGCCCAACCCGGTCTGACGTCATGCTCCGTCGATTTGCTCTTTCTGAAATACTCCCGCCGGAGGCTCCGACCCCCGCCCCATATCCATCCGCCCGAATACCGTCACCCCGGTCAACCCCATGATCCTGTCACGCGGCCGCCGCTTCATCTTTGTTCATATCCCCAAGACGGGCGGCACCGCGCTGACACTCGCCCTTGAAAACCGCGCGATGAAGGATGACATCCTGATCGGTGACACCCCCAAGGCCCGTGCCCGCAAAGGGCGGTTGCATGGCGTCACCTCGCAAGGGCGCCTGTGGAAACATTCCACCCTCACCGACATCGCTGGCCTGGCCACCGACACCGAAATCGCCAGCTTTTTTACCCTGACCCTCGTGCGCAACCCTTGGGACCGTGCGGTCAGCTATTTCCACTGGCTGCGCGACCAAACCTTTGCCCATCCGGCCGTCGGCCTTGCCAAATCGCATGATTTCAGCGGATTCATCAACCATCCCCAGACCCGCACGGCGTTGATGCTGTGGCCCTACGGCGCCTATATGCGCGACCGCTTTGGCCACGACCGTGCCACTCTTTACGCCCGCCTGGAACATCTGGACGCCGACCTTGTGCCGTTTCAGACCCATATGGGCTTTCGCCTTACACCTGTGCCGCGCGCCAATACCTCTGACCGGGCGCGGGACTGGCGGCCGTTTTACACCGATGCCGATGCCGCCCTGATGGCGCAGCTCTGCGCCGAGGATATCGCCCGCTTTGCCTATCGGTTCGATCCCTGACCATCACCGATGCATCTGGCTAATTCTAGTGATTTGCCCTTTGCCTGCCGCATTGCGCGCCCGCTGATGCCGCCATCCCGGATCAAACCCGTCTGACATATAGGGAACGGGCAAGAACATGGGACGCCACGAAACCAACCTCCGGGCCGCGAATCACCGCACCTCACTGGCCACCGGACTTTACGCCTCCACCCCGGTCCAGACCGCCTTTGGCTGGCAAGCAGCCGCCAGTCTGGGACCCGGCGATCTGGTCATGACGCGCGACATGGGGCTGGTGCCCCTGGTCGCCGTTCACCGCGAGTTTCGCCCAGCCCTGTGGTCCGTCCGCATCCCTGCGAATGCCTTGGACAACCAAACCCCCGTCATGCTGCCACCCGGCCAACCCCTGTTGATCCAGACCACGTGGGCCATGCCCTTTTCCGGCGACGACCTTGCCCTGGTCCCCGCCACGGCGCTTGAAGGGTGGCGTGGCATCGCCCCGCATGTCCCGGCTCAAACCGAACCGATCCTGCAACTGCTGCTGGACCGGTCCGGTGTTCTGATCGTCGGTCACGGCCTTATGGCGGCCTGTGTCGGATGTGATTCCAACGCCTTTGACCTCAAGAGGCTGATGCAACCGCCACACCGCCCGACGTTGCCCCTTGCCGCCGCCCGTCACATGGTCGCCCAACTGGTCGCACAGGAAACCGGCGAATCGTTCCGCTCGTTTCAGGCTGCCGACTTGCGCCCGCCGAACCTTTCATAAAAACCGTCCCCCTTGGCGGCCATATCGCGCAGCAGGGCCGGGGCCGCATAACGGACACCATGCGCGGCCTGCAAACCATCGCAGATCTCAACCGCCTTGGCCGCCCCGATGATGTCCAGCCATGCAAACGGCCCGCCCGACCATGGGGCAAAGCCCCATCCCAGAATGGCCCCGACATCGCCTTCCCGGATATCGGTCAAAACACCCTCCTCCAATGCGCGCACCGCCTCCAGAACCTGGCTCATCAACAGCCGATGCTGAACCGTGACAAGATCAGGCTGCACGTCGGCCTCGGGCCAGAACTTGCCCAAACCTTCCCACAACCCTTCCCGCTTGCCCGCAGCGTCATAGGCATAGAACCCTGCCTTGGCCTTGCGCCCCATGCGACCCTGATCGGCCAGGGCAAAGACCACCGCATCCACATCGTCATCCGGATAGGCATTGCCCAACGCCGCCTTGGTGGCCTTGGCAATCTTGATGCCCAGATCAATCGAAATCTCATCCGTCAACTGCAACGGCCCAACCGGCATGCCCACCATCTTGGCGGCGTTCTCGACCAGAACCGGCGACACCCCTTCGGACACCATCCGGATACCTTCGTTCGTGTAAGGCAGGATGCAGCGGTTGGCATAGAAATAGCGCGCATCGTTCACCACGATGGGCGTCTTGCGGATCTGACGCACGAAATCCAGCGCCTTGGCCACAGCCCGGTCACCGGTCTGTGCACCCTTGATGATTTCGACCAACGCCATCCGGTCGACCGGGCTGAAAAAGTGGATGCCGATGAACTGATCCGGCCGCTTGCTGGACGTGGCAAGCCCGGTGATCGGCAGGGTCGAGGTGTTGGAGGCATAGATGCAATCGGCCCCCACCACGGCCTCGACCCGTGCCGTCACCTCAGCCTTGACCTTGGGATCCTCGAACACCGCCTCGACGATCAGATCCACATCGGCCAGCGCCGCGTAATCCGTCGTCGCCGTGATCAGCGCCAGAACCTCGGCCTTTTTCTCGGGCGTCGATTTGCGGCGCTGAATGGCCTTGTCCAACAGATCGGCGGAATGGGACTTGCCGCGCTCTGCGCTTTCCTGGGTGGCGTCGATCAACACAACCGAAATCCCGGCCATGGCACTGACATAGGCAATACCCGCCCCCATCATGCCCGCACCGATAACGCCCACCTTGCGCACGGTCTGATCGGGCGCTGCTGGCCGGTTTGCCCCCTTTTCCAACGCCTCCTTGTTGATGAACAAAGACCGGATCATGGCGGTCGAACTGGGGTTCATCAGCACGGACACGAAATTGCGCGCCTCGATGCGCAAGGCCGCGTCGAACGGCACCATCGCCCCTTCGTAAACGGCCTGCATCAACGCCCTGGCCGCCGGGTAAACCCCCATCGTCTTGCCCATGACCATCGCATTGGCACCGACAAAGGTCATGTAACCTGCGGGATGATACGGGTTGCCGCCGGGCATCTTGTATCCCTTGGCGTCCCATGGTTTCACGATGTCCGCATCTGTTGCGGCCAGCACCCATTCCTTGGCCCGCGCCAGCAGCGCCTCGGGGGCCACGACCTCGTCAATCAGCCCATTCGCCTTGGCCGCTTTGGGGTCGCTCAATTTGCCTTCAAGCAGATAGGGCGCCGCCACCATGGCCCCCAGCTTGCGGATCAGACGGGTCGTGCCGCCTGCGCCGGGAAAAATGCCCACCTGAATCTCGGGCAGGCCGATCTTGGCCTTGGGGTTGTCGGCGGCGATGATGCGGTGGCAGGCCAGCGGCACCTCGAACCCGATGCCAAGACCCGTCCCCGGCATGGCCGCCACAATCGGCTTGCCGCCTTTCAGCGTCTTGGGGTCCATGCCCGCACGTTCGATCTTGCGCAGCAGGGCGTGAATATTCATGACCCCGGCGAACAAGGCTTCGACCCCGCCCTCCTTCATCCGGGCGATGACGTTCAAATCCATCCCCCCGGCGAAATCCTTTTTGCCACTGGTCAGGATCACGCCCTTGACCGCAGCATCCGCCAAGGCCCGGTCAATCAGCCCGTCCAACTCGGCAAAACCGGCCATCGACATCACGTTCATCGACTTCCCCGCGACATCCCACGTGATCGTGGCAACACCATCGGCATCCACGGCATAGGCAAAATCGGTCATGTTTCAGGTCCTTCTTTCGGGTCGGTTTCAGGGTGAAGCGCCAGCCGCACCAGCGGCCAGCGACTGTTGGCAAGGGCATTTGTCACTGACGCGGCACGCCAGCGGTTTCCCTGCAATCGCAGTGTCATCTGTGATTGGAACGGCAGCAGCACCCGGTTCCCGTTCGAGATGATATGTGACAGATAACTGCCGGAAATCAGGTCGGGGTCCAGCCGCGCCGCGGTTTCCACCAGCCTGACGTAATCGGTGACGCGCTGCGCCTGCAGCGTGCCACGGAACTGGTCATAGCCAGCCTTCAACTCCTCGACCGTCGCCACGACCTTGCTCTCGTCATGGCTGACGATATGGCACGGCAGACTGACCGCATCGCGGTAACTGTCCCAATCATCGGCAAGGACAGCCACGCTGACCTCGTCCAGATAGGATTGCAGGATGGTTGCAGCGTCCATTTGGATCTACCGTGGTCCGGCCCAATCAGAGCCGTCTTTGTGGGTGAAACGCGCTTTGCCGCCACCGATATGCACCTGCAAATCGACATCGCTATAGGATGCCACCTCGGCCGGCGCCTTGCTGCCGATCACCAGAAAGACGGCAGGGGCCTCGGTCCGGTTGATGAACTGGTGACCATCCGTGTTGCCCGCCGGAAAGGCAGCGCAATCGCCAACCCGCATCACGGTTTCGCCAGCGTCCTGCACCAGAACACATTCGCCCTCGGTGATCATCACGAACTCGTCCTCGTGCAGATGCCAGTGGCGCAGCGACGACAGCGCCCCCGGCGCCAACCGCACCAGATTGACGCCAAACTGGGTCAACCCGCCGGCATCGCCCAACCGCAGGCTGGACCGCCCCGCCATCATGCTGGCATAGGGTTCGGGATAGATCGACCCGGTCTTTACCGGCACTGCGGTCAGATCAAGTTTCGCCATTCAATCCTCTCCATCCTGCGTTTCAAACTGTCCGTCCGGCGAAACATCTGCCCGGCCCAACGCCCCGTTCAAATGCCCTTCCGAGCTTTCGATTTCGGTGATCCGCCAGCCATCCGCGCCCTCTTGCATCACGATCCGCGTGGGGAACGCTGCGACCAGCAAATTGGCGCGGACCAGTATATGGGTCACCACCCGCACCACCATTTCCCCCTTGCCGGCCCAGTCATAGCCCGAAACCTGCCGGTAGATGTCCGTCACCCCATGCAGCTGGATAATCGACCGATAAATATCAAAGTCCGCCCGCAACGCCGCCTCATCCATCAACACATAAGACGGCCCATCCTTGGGCGTGAACTTCATCGGCAGGGTCATGATCGACAGATACAGGGCAAAGTCGCCGCTAAGCAGCGCCTTGGTCAGCAACTCTCCTAGTTCCTGAAAGGCGCGCTCGGGCATGCGTCAGACCCTTTCGATGATCGTGGCCGCACCCATCCCGCTGGCAATACACAATGTGGCAAGGCCCAGCGCCTTGTCGCTGCGTTCCATCTCGTCCAACAGCGTGCCGATGATGATCGCCCCGGTGGCACCCAACGGATGCCCCATGGCAATTGAGCCGCCGTTGACATTGACCCGTGCCGGATCAATCCCAAACGCCTGCTGGAACCGCAGAACAACAGCGGCAAAGGCCTCGTTCACCTCGAACAGGTCAATGTCGCTAATGGACAGGCCCGAGTCGGCAAGGATCTTGTGCGTGACAGGCACCGGCCCGGTCAGCATGATGGTGGGATCGGTGCCAATCTTGGCCGTCGCGCGGATGCGTGCGCGGGGTTTTAGCCCATGTGCCCGGCCAAATTCGGCGTCGCCAATCAGGATTGCGGCGGCGCCGTCCACGATGCCGCTGGAATTGCCAGCATGGTGGATATGATTGATCCGCTCCAGATGCGGGTATTTCATCATGGCGACCTTGTCGAAGCCTGGCATGACCTCGCCCATCTCCTTGAACGCGGGCTTCAGGGCGCCCAGCGCCTGCATGTCCGTGCCGGGGCGCATGTATTCATCATGGGACAGGATCGGCAAACCGTTCAGATCGCGAATGGTGATGACCGACCTGTCAAACCGCCCATCCTTCCACGCCGCCGCCGCCCGCCGTTGGCTTTCCATCGCAAGGGCATCAGCATCATCGCGGCTAAAGCCGTATTCTGTCGCAATGATATCCGCCGAAATCCCCTGCGGCACGAAATATGTCTTCATCGCCAGCGACGGGTCCACCGCAATTGCCGCACCATCGGACCCCATTGGAACCCGCCCCATCATCTCGACACCGCCCGCGATATAGGCGCGACCGGCCCCGGCCTTGACCTGATTGGCCGCCAGATTGACCGCCTCCATCCCGGACGCGCAAAACCGGTTGATCGACAACCCCGGAATGCTTTCATCCAGCCCCGAGGCCAGAACCGCCGTCCGTGCCAGACAACCGCCCTGCTCGCCGACCTGCGTCACATTCCCCCAGATCACATCCTCGACCGCATGACCTTGCAGCCCGTTGCGGTTGCGCAGCGCATCCAGCATCTGCGCCGACAGCGCCACCGCCGTCACCTCGTGCAGCGACCCGTCGGGCCGGCCCTTGCCACGGGGTGAACGGACAGCGTCATAGATATAGGCGTCGGTCATGGGTCTCTCCTTAAACGCGGTCAGCAGGGCTGCCGGGCATCAGATCATAGGGGGCCTTCCAGCCCGGAACAGCGGATATCCGGCCAAGCCAGGCATCGATATGGGGCCAGTCCTTGCGGGCAAAGCCAAATGGTTCGGGATAAAAAAGATACCCGCAGCACGACAGGTCCGCGACGGTCATGGCCTCGCCCGCAACCCATTTGCGTTGGGTCAGATGGTCATCCAGCACCTTATAGGCAGCCTTCAACCGCGCCTGATTATAGGCGATGACTTCGGCCGGGCGCTTGGCCTCGGGGACGAAATTCATCAGATAGCGGGTCGTGCCAATCGCCCCGGACAGTTTGTGATTGTCCCAAAACAACCAGCGCAACACCTCGCGCCGCTCTGCCGCCGACCGCCCGCCCAGCTTGCCCGATTTGCTGCTGATATAGTCCAGCATGACGCCCGACTGGGTCAGCGTGGTGTCGCCATCGACCAGAACCGGTACCTCGCCCATCACATTGATTGCGCGGAATTCCGGCGTGCGTGCAGCGCCGTTGAAGAAATCGACGAACTCGGGTTGCCACTCCATATCGGCAAAGGTCAGCGCCAAAGCCACCTTGTAGGCATTACCGCTTTCGCCAAAGCAATAGAGTTTGATCATGAAGAACGGTCCTTGTGTAACACAAGGACAGCGGGGGTTTCACACCCCCGCACCCCCGTGGGATATTTATGGACAGATGAATGGGCCATCACTTTCGCGCCTCTAATTCCGAATTGAACAGGCGCAAACGGTGGGTCAGATTGTCTTCGTTGATGACCGAAGTGAAGTTTTCAAACAGGAACGACAGCGCCTCGCCCTCATCCAGACCGGCCTCGGTGGCAAATCGTTTCAGGCGGCGGTAACCGTCTTCGGTCATCGCAACCGGAAATCTGCGAGTCAGGCGAAAGCGTTTTGGCATCGAAGTCTCCGGAGCGTGGCGCAGGGCGGAATTTTCGCAGGAAATTCGAACAACAGCCTAGAACGCTTCGGCCTCCAATGCCATGACAGTCTCTGCCCCGCTTTCAATGCGGGCCAGATGCAGCCCGCAGGCGGGCAATTGGCGGGCCATGTAGTAACGACCGGTCGCCAACTTGGCCCCCAGGAAAGCCTGGTCTCCGCCAGCGTCCAGCGCAGTCAATGCGGCGCGGGCGATACGTGTCCACATCAGGCCCATGCAGACATGGCCCATCAGGTGCAGGAAATCCGACGACCCCGCCAAGGCTGCATTGGGGTTCTTCATGCCGTTTTGCATAAAGAACATGCCGGCCGCCTGCATCTGCTTGCTGGCCGCCTTCAGTGCCTTGGTAAAGGGTTCCATCCGCGGCTCGGCATCGTGCGCCGTACATTCTGCCTTAACCATCTCAAAGAAAGCCAACACATGCTTGCCGCCGTCCTGCGTCAGCTTGCGGCCCACCAGATCCAACGCTTGCACGCCATTGGCGCCTTCATAGATCATGGCAATTCGGGCATCCCGGACGAACTGGCTGGCCGGGTTATCCTCGATATAGCCGTGTCCACCCCAGACCTGCTGGGCCTGGACCGCCATCTGAAACCCCATATCGGTCTGGAACCCCTTGATCACCGGGATCAGCAGCGACACCAGCCCCTCGGCCGCTGCATCGCCCATGCGGCTTGACCGGTCGATCATCGATGCGCCCCACAGGGTCAGGGCGCGGGCCCCTTCGACAAAGGATTTCTGGTCCATCAGGCTGCGACGGATATCGGGATGCACGATCAGCGGGTCGGCGGGGCCTTGCGGGTTTTCGACCCCGGTGATGGCGCGGCCCTGCAACCGGTCGCGGGCATAATTGGCCGCCGCCTGATAGGCGGCTTCCGCAACGGCATACCCTTGCAGGCCAACCCCCAGGCGCGCCTCGTTCATCATGGTGAACATGGCGCGCATGCCTTTGTGCAAATCACCCAGCAACCAACCCGTCGCCCCATCAAAGTTCATGACGCAGGTGGCATTGCCGTGAATCCCCATCTTCTCCTCGACCTTGCCACAGGCCAGGGCATTGCGGGTGGTACCGATCATCTTTGGCACGATGAACAGGGAAATCCCCTTGGTCCCCTCACCGCCACCGGGTGCCTTGGCCAGCACCAGATGGATGATGTTCTCGGCCATGTCATGTTCACCAGCCGAGATAAAGATCTTGGTCCCGGTGACCTTATAGCTGCCGTCGGCCTGTGGTTCCGCGCGGGTCCGCATCAGCCCCAGATCGGTGCCGCAATGCGGTTCGGTCAGGTTCATCGTGCCGGTCCATTCGCAGGTGACCATTTTGGGCAGATAGGTCGCCTTTTGGTCCGCCGTGCCGTGCACATGGATCGCGGAATAGGCGCCATGGGTCAGGCCTTGATACATGTTCAGCGCCATGTTGGCCGATACCAGCACCTCGCCCACGGCTGTTCCCATCAGGTAGGGCAGGCCCTGCCCGCCAAAGTTGGGGTCACAGTCCAGTGCGGTCCAGCCGCCGTCGCGCAGCGCATCAAACGCCGCCTTGAACCCCTTTGGCGTGCGCACCACCCCGTTTTCCAAAACACAACCTTGGGCATCGCCCACTGCGTTCAAGGGGGCCAGCACATCAGCGGCGATCTTGCCCGCCTCGTCCAGTACCGCGCCGGTGAACCCCTCGTCCAGATCGGCATAGCCGGGAATGTCTGATGCCGAAATGTTCAGCACGTGATGCAACAAGAACTGCAGGTCTTTTACGGGGGCTGCATAGGTCATATAAGGTCCTTTCTATTCTGCCGCGCGGCGGAAGCCTGCGATTGTCGCAGCCGCTGCATCCAGTTCCACTTTCAACTCGTCGATCGCCACATCCAGTTCGGCGCGCTGCGCCTCCATCTGGTGCAGCCGTTCCTTGGCAACCTCATAGGCGCGAATCAGTTGGGCTTCGTTTGATCCGCTGCGGTTGTACATGGCCAGGATCTGCCGGATATCCTCCAGTGACAGGCCAAAACGTTTGCCGCGCAGGATCAGCTTCAGGCGGACGCGGTCGCTGCGGGTATAGGCGCGCTGAAG
>JANNAF010000305.1:0-10476 GCA_031384005.1 Rhodobacterales bacterium
CTGCATCTGGAACCTGCGGCGCTGGCGGCGGAATGATGGGGGCGGACATGTCTTTGCATGTGCTGGAAAAACTGGTCGCCACCAATCCGGCGTCCGAGGTTTGGTGGGATAGCTCGCCACTCGTCTATGCCTCATGGAAGCTGGCCACGCTTGCGCAGGCACCGCAGACCAAACGCGCCGATTGGCAGGCACAGCTTGCCCGCTTGTTCGACCCTTCCCGCGCGGCTGCGGGCGAGATGGGCTTTGGCGGGGTGACGACCAATCCGCCGCTGTCGTTACAGGCAATCCAGAACGATCCCGATTTCTGGACCGCCGAGATACTCCGCATCGCCGCCAAAAACCCCGATGCCGATGTTGAACGCATCTACTGGTTGACCTACCTCGAAACTGCCCGCTGTGGGGCTGAGATGATCCTGCCTGTCTACTACGCCTCAAACGGTCGTCGGGGCCATGTGTCGGGTCAGGTTGATCCGCGCTTTGTCAATGACACCGACCGGATGCTGTCGCAGGGGCTGGAGCTTGCGGCACTGGCGCCGAACCTGATGGTCAAGATCCCCGGCTCTGCCGAAGGATACGCCGTCATCGAAGACCTGACGGCGCGCGGCATTTCCACCAACAACACCACGTCCTTTACGGTGCCGCAGTATATGGCCTGCATGCAGGCGGTGTCGCGGGGGCTGGCACGGGCGAAGGCGGCGGGACTGGACCTGTCACGCTGGCGGTCAGTCATCACCCACATGTCGTCCCGCATGGGCAATGTCGGTGACCTCAAGGCGCAGGCCGACGCGCGCGGGATCGTGCTGACCCCGGATGACATCATCGATGCCGAAATGGCGGTGATGAAGCGCGCTTATCATCATGGTCGCGCGACTGGCCACCCGTCCAAGATGCTGCAATGCTCGATGCGCGTCATCGATGACGGAACAACCGCCCACAGCCGCCACATCGCCGATCTTGCCGGGGGGGATTTCGTTTATACCTGCCCGCCGGGATTTATCGCGCAACTGATGCAGGCCGAAGACCGCCTGCCCCCATTCGATGCGACCGCGATCGACCGCGAACCCGATGCAGCCTTGATCGCCAAGCTGCGCCAACTGCCCTATTTCCGGCAGGCCTATGATTTCGACGGCATGGCCCCGGCCGAGTTTAGCCAGTTCGCGGCCTTTGCCACCACCGCCACCGAATTTGCCGCTGCCACCCGCAAGACTGTCGATTTCGTCGCGCGTGCGATGGAAGGCAGACAGACCCGCGTCGCCTGAAGGAGACACCCATGGCCCAACCCATTCTGGTTCCGCAAGTCGGACAAGACCTGACCGAAGCGAAGATCGTCGAACTGCACGTCAAGCTGGGCGACCGCGTCAAGAAAGGCGACCTTGTCGCCGTGGTCGAAAGCGAAAAGGCCAGCTTCGAGGTCGAGGCTTTTGCCGAAGGCGTGGTCATCAGCCTGCCCTACAAGGTGGATGATTGGGCACCCGTGCTGGAGCCGCTGATGCTGCTGGGGGCCGAGGGCGAGGTCGTCGCAGCAGCCCCGGTCGCCGCAGCAGCCCCGGTCGCCGCCGCTGCGCCGGTCGCTTTGCCGGTCGCGGCAGCAATTGCGGCACCTGCGGCGACAGGGATGACTGGCCCGGCACCCGTTGCCGGCGGCCTGCGTGCATCGCCCGCTGCAAGGCTCGCTGCCACAAACAAGGGACTGGACGTCTCCCGAATTGCCGGCACCGGTCCGGCGGGCGCGGTCGTGTTGCGTGACATCGCGGCGGCCCCGGCGTTGGCCAAAATCTCGGGCGAAATCACCTTGCGTACCTTGCAGTCCGGGCAAGGCACACCCGTGATTTTCATCCATGGTTTCGGGGCCGACCTTTCGGCCTGGCGGCCTTTGGTTGGACGTATCGATCTTGGTCTGCCGATGCTGGCACTTGACATTCCGGGGCATGGGGGATCGACGGGACAGCCTGCCGCAAGCTTTGACGATATCGTAGCTTCGGTCGGCGATGCACTACGCAGCGTGAACGGGGGCGTTCATCTGGTGGGTCATTCCGTCGGTGCAGCCGTTGCTATGGCCTTGACCGCGCGCGGCGATCTGGATGTGCGGTCGCTGTGCCTGCTGTCGCCCGCCGGTCTGGGTCCAACGGTGGATGGTGCGTTTGTCCACGGGTTCCTTGAGGCTCAGACTGAAGCGGCCCTTGCCGCCTGGATGCGCCGGCTTGTGCATAATCCGGCGATGCTGGCGCCGGTTCTGGTCCGTGCAACCCTTTCGGCGCGCGCGGATGCGGGTCTGGTCCCGGCACAACGCCAGATCGCGCGCGCGATTTTCGAAGGTAGCACACAGCTCTTCTCGACCGCTGCGGCCCTGCGCGCCTTTCCCGGCCCCTGCACAGTCATCGTGGGGCGCGACGATGCGATTTTGTCCGCCGCCGAGGTTGCCGCTGCCACACCGCCGCAAGCCGCCCTGCACCGTTTGCCGGGAGTGGGCCATCTGCCGCAAGTCGAAGCTGCTGATCTTGTGGTGACGCTGATCTGCCGCACCATCCGCGCTGCGGGTTGAGCCTTGACTGCACCGTATGACGTTCTGATCCTCGGTGCAGGCCCGGGGGGATATGTCGCCGCGATCCGCGCGCGGCAACTGGGCCTTAGCGTCGGGCTGATCGAGCGCACGCATCTGGGCGGCATCTGCCTGAATTGGGGCTGCATTCCGACCAAGGTGATGCTGAAGGGTGCCGACGTTCTGAACACCGCAAGCCATGCCGAACGGTTCGGGCTGCAAGCCTTGTCGCCAGTGATCGACCCCGTTCGTCTGATTGCGCGGGCGGCCGAGGTCAGTGGGCAACTCGCGCAAGGGGTAGGCTTCCTGCTGAAGAAGAACGGGGTCGATCTGATTTGGGGGCAGGCCAAGCTGATGGCCTCCGGACTTGTTGAGGTTTCGCCCAGTGAGACGCCCGCGCCGCGCGGGTCTTTGGGGCCGGGCATCTATGAGGCCCCGCATGTGATCCTTGCCACCGGCGCGCGCCCGCGTGTTTTGCCGGGGCTGGAGCCTGACGGTCATCTGATCTGGACCTACTTTCAGGCCCTGCGCCCGCCTTCCATTCCGGCTAGGCTGGTGATCGTCGGGTCGGGCGCGATCGGGGTCGAATTCGCCTCGATCTATGCCGCGATGGGCACGGCGGTCACGCTGGTGGAACTCGCCCCGCGCATCCTGCCGGGCGAAGATACCGAGATTGCGGGACTGATGGCCAAAGCGTTGCAAAAACGCGGAATTGCAATCCATACCTCGGTGTCGGTGGCCCGGATGGATAAGGTCGATGATGCCGTCACGGTCCATCTGTCGGACGGCACGGTGATTTTCTGCGACCGGCTGCTCAGTGCGGTTGGGGTGGTTGCCAATATCGATGGGCTTCAAGCCATTGGCGTGGCGTTGAAAGACGGGGCCGTGCATGCCGATGCCTTGGGCCGCACCAGCCTTCCGGGGCTTTACGCCATAGGCGATGTGGCGGGGCCGCCCATGCTGGCCCACAAAGCCGAACATGACGGCATTTCCTGCGTCGAGGCTATCGCAGGCCGCACACGCGCTGACACCCACGCCCCGGTCCCCGCCTGCATCTATGCCAACCCACAGATCGCCTCGGTGGGCACGACCGAAGACGCGGCGATTGCTGCCGGGATCACACCGCGCGTGGGCCGCTTTTCAATGCGCGGCAATGGCAAGGCACTTGTGATCGGGGCACCGGACGGGCTGGTGAAATGCGTGTTCGATGCCGCCACTGACCGGTTAATCGGCGTACAGATCATCGGCCCCGACGCCAGCGAGTTGATCCACGGCATGACGATCGCCGTCACCCTCGGGGCCACGATGGCCCAGCTTGCGGGCGTGATCTTTCCGCACCCGACCTTGTCCGAGGCCTTGCACGAGGCGGTCCTGGCAGCAGGCGACGGCGCAATCCATGCGTGAGCGGGGTACGATCATCTTCGACTTGGACGGCACACTGGTCGACAGCGCCCCCGACCTCGCCGACGCGCTGGATGCTTTGCTGGCCGAGCGCGGCCATGCGCCGCTGGGTCTTGAACATACACGGCAACTGATCGGGCATGGCGTGGGCGAACTGGTGCGGAAGGGCTTGCAGGTGCGGGGCGAAACCCTTGATGCGCCTTCGCTCGCATCGGCGGTCAAGGGGTTTCTGGGGCACCACACCCCGAACCTGTCGCGCCGCAGCTATCCCTATCCCCATACAGTCGAAACGCTGACGGACCTTGCGGCAGACGGCTGGCGCCTTGTGGTCTGCACCAACAAGCTTGAGGCCAGCGCACGCAAGCTGCTGTCAGACCACGGCTTGTTGCGGTTTTTCGCGCTCGTCGCCGGTCCGGATACGTTTGGTGTGGCAAAGCCCGACCCGGCGCACCTTCTGCATTGCTTGCCCAAGGGCGGCCCGGCCATCATGATTGGCGACAGCGAGCCGGATATCCTTGCCGCCAAAGCCGCACATTTGCCGGTGATCGCCGTAGCATGGGGCTATGCGCAGCGCCCGGTCGCAGATATGGCCCCGGATGCCGTCGCACAGTCGATGCAGAATATCCCCGCGTTGGTGGCACAGTTGGACCCTGCAAAGCCGCGTGCGGATCAGGAGTGACACATGAAAGCCGTTGGCTACCGCACCTCTCACCCCGCCGACCATCCCGAAGCCCTGATCGACGTTGACCTGCCGATGCCGCAGGCGACCGGACGCGATCTTCTGGTCAAGGTCGAGGCCGTTTCGGTGAACCCTGTCGACTACAAGGCGCGCGCGCGCGCCGACCCCCCACCGGGCGAGGTCAAGGTTCTGGGCTACGATGCGGCGGGAACTGTTCACGCGATAGGGCCAGATTGCACGCTGTTCCTTCCGGGTGATGCCGTGTTCTACGCCGGCGATATCCGCCGTTCGGGAACCAACGCCGAGTATCACCTGGTGGACGAACGCATCGTTGGCCGCAAACCGGCGAGTCTCGATTTTGCCGATGCAGCGGCCCTGCCTTTGACAAGCATCACCGCTTGGGAACTGCTGTTTGATCGCCTTGCCGTGTGTCCGGGGGGCGGTGCGGGAACGGCGCTTCTGATCGTCGGCGGAGCGGGCGGTGTCGGGTCAATCCTGATCCAGCTTGCGCGACAACTGACGTCGCTGACCGTTATCGCCACGGCGTCACGGCCTGAAAGCGCGGACTGGTGCCTGGACCTTGGCGCACACCACGTCGTCGACCACACGGGCGACCTTGCGGCACAAGTCGCGTCCCTTGGAGCACCTCCTGTTTCTTGCATTGCCAGCTTGACCCAGACCGAACAGCATTTCGCCAACATCGCACAGATCGTTGTACCGCAGGGGCGCATCGCTCTTATCGATGATCCCGGCCTGATCGACGTGCGCCTTTTGAAACAGAAATCCGTGTCGCTGCACTGGGAATTCATGTTCACCAGGTCGATGTTCCAGACGCCCGACATGATCCGACAGCACGAGTTGCTCAACACGGTTGCAGACCTTGTCGACAACGGTCGGCTTCGAACCACCGTTCGCGAACATTTTGCCGCAATTTCTGCACAGAACCTTTTAAAGGCGCATCGCCTTCTGGAAAGCGGCAGATCAAGCGGCAAAATAGTGCTGGCCGGGTTTGTCGATCGGACAGCATGAAAGAAAATCAGATCAAGTTACATTAGGGTCAAGATCCAGAATTTCACCGATCGAACCACAAACCGTCGATCGCTGCGGGATGCCTGAACCACGGGTAATGGGATGTTGCACCGCAGCGTCCGACTCGGCACGGACGGCGGGTACCCGAGGTGCGATGCCAATTACTCTACCTGAGGCAGCTTTCCGGTTGGCAGCACTGTCCGCAAAGTCTACGTTGTGCACAGAAAATGCTGCAGCACGCATGAAGGACCGGTCCGGGGAGGCGCACCGCGACGCGCCGTCGTGCACGACCGGCAGGAATGGGCCGAACTCGTCGATGACGGGCTGGATCGTCGCATTGGGCGGCAAGCAGACGTTCCGAAAGTGCTTTCACTGCTCAAGGATTGGATGGAAGCCGCCTTTCGTCCCAAGGGGTCAGGCAACACAACCTTTGTATGGAAAAAGGGAGTTCAAGATGTGATCCCCATTTCCTTCCTTCGTATCGTGGGGCCAGCGTTTGGGGCCTTGGAAAGAGCGGCGTCCTGGAGTCACTATTGATTATCACAGGCCGACCCATACCCCGCCACCTTGTTGCGACCGAACGCCGGCAGCGATGAAGCGCATGCCGGCCAAGCCATCCGATACGGTCGACCCGACCGATTTCCCGTCCGGTCCAGCCTTGTTGCGAAAGCGGTGGAGCGTATCGGCGGCCTCGGCGTAAAGCGTGGCAAAGGCCTCGAGATAGCCCTCTGGATGACCCGCGGGCAGACGCGAAGGGGTGGCCACCTCCTCGCCGCCACGGCGCAGGGTGCGTGTGGGCTGGCCGAGTGGCGTAAACGCCAGATCGTCGGGGCGTTCCTGATCCCACATCAGGCCGCCGCCTTCGCCCACCACGCGCAGGCGCAGGGCATTCTTTGTTCCGGGGGCGACCTGGCTTGCCCAGATCATGCCCTTGGCCCCGCCTTCGAACCGCAGCAGGATTGCCGCGTTGTCATCTAATACCCGGCCAGGCCCGAAGGCCGTCAGATCGGCCAGCAGGGCCTGCGGCACAAGACCGGTCACTAAAGTGGCAAGGTTGAAGGCATGGGTGCCGATATCGGCGATGCAACCACCCGCCCCGGACTGCGTGGGATCAGTGCGCCACGCGGCTTGCTTCTGGCCCCCTTGCTCAATCGGTTCGGCCAGCCAATCCTGCAGGTATTCCACCTGCACATGGCGCACCCGTCCGATGCCGCCCGCAGCGACCAGCGCGCGCGCCTCTCGGACCATAGGGTAGCCGGTGTAGGTCTGGGTCAGGATGAAAGGCAGACCGGTTTCGTCCACCAGCTGTGCCAGTGCGGCGGCGTCTTCGACGGTGGTGGCCAGCGGCTTGTCGCAGATCACTGGGATCCCGGCGCGCAAGAAGGCGGTGGCGACCGGGGTGTGCAGGTGATTGGGCGTCACGATGGCCACGGCATCAATGCCGTCGGGCCGTGCGGCTTCGGCCTCAGCCATCGCGGCCCAGCTGGCATAGCTGCGTGTGGCCGCGATGCCGAGGTCTGCCGCCGATTGCGCCGCGCGTTCGGGGTCAGACGAGAACGCCCCCGCGACCAGATCCCAGTGGCCGTCCAGACGCGCCGCGATGCGGTGCACGCCGCCGATGAAGGCGCCCGTGCCGCCGCCCACCATACCAAGTTTCAGACGCATGGCGCGGGCGACTTCATGGCTGACCGTCCATCTCCGACAGCATCGTCAGGTGTCGGATGTCGACTGGCCGCGCCAGCAGCCGGTCTAGCTGCGAAAACAGCGGTGCTAGGTGGGGCATGTCCAGATGGGCATCCAGATCCGCTTGAGTGCGCCAGTTTTCATAGAACACGAAGCAGCACGGATCGCCCGCATCAACGTGAAAGTCGTAGTTGAGGCAGCCCGGCTCGGCCCGTGTAGGTGCCACCTGCGCAGCCAATAACCCTATCAGTTCGTCGCGGGTGTCCGGCTTTGCGGTGACAGTGCCAATGATGGTGACATGTGCCATGCGGTCACCGCTTTTGGCTAAGGGCGACGGCAAGGATAATGATCCCGCCGCGTGCGATCAGTTGCTGGCTGAACTCCAGCCCGAACAGGATCAGGCCGTTGTTGATAAGGCCAATCATCATGGCACCCACGATCGTGCCGATGACCGTGCCCTTGCCGCCGAACAGGCTGGTGCCGCCCAGCACCGCAGCCGCGATAACGGATAACTCGTCGCCTTCGCCTAGTTGGAAGCGGCCAGATTGCAGACGTCCAGCGTAAAGCATCCCGGCCAGTGCTGCCGCACAGGACGACAAGACCAGCACCTTCATCTTAATGTTTGCCGTATCGATGCCGGAATAGCGCGCAGCAGTTTCCCCGCCACCGGTCGCCAACACCCGGCGGCCAAAGCCTGAACGGCGCAGCACGATGTGCCCCACTCCACCCAGTGCCGCAATCCAGAACAACAGCACCGGGATCGGCCCGATGGAGCCGCCGCCGAACAGCCAAGAATAGCTGGGCGATAGGATCGGCACGGCGGCGGTGTCGGAAACCCACATCGCCACACCCTTGGCAATGCCCATCATGGCCAGGGTGGTCAGAAACGACGGGATGCCGATTCGTGTGGTCAGCCAGCCGTTGAACATGCCCACCGCAAGGCCAGTGGCAATGCCTGCCGCAACCCCGCCAAAGGGGCCCGCCACCTCAATGGCCAAAGCGACGGTGACGGTTGCAAGTCCGGCCACTGCACCGACTGACAAGTCGATCTCGCCTGCCGACAGCACAAAGGTCATCGCAATGGCCATGACCGCGATCATTGCAGTCTGGCGCACGATGTTCAGCAGGTTGTTGGGGTTTAGGAACCCCTTGTCGTTCAGCGTGATCGCGAAAATCACGAAGATCGCGACAAAGCCGATGTAGATGATGTGCTGCCGCCAATTGGCGAACAGGGCCCCGCCGGGGGCTGTGACAGGCTTAGCCATGGGTGGCCTCCTTTACGGTCAGGGCTTTTTGAATCTGGATCTGCAGGCGGCGTTCGGCGGCTTGCAGTGCGTGTTCGGGATTGATTTCGGCTGGATCGTCCAGATCGGCTCGGTCCAGCATCTGATGCGCGCGGCCATCGGCCATCACCAGAATGCGGTCGCAGGCCGTCAGCAGTTCCGACAGTTCGGAGGAGATGACCAGCACCCCCTTGCCCGCCATGGCCAGATCGCGCACCAGCCGGATGATTTCGGACTTGGACCCGATGTCGATGCCCGCCGTCGGTTCGTCCAGGATCAGGATGTCGGGGTCAGTTGCCAGCCATTTGCCGATTACGACTTTCTGCTGGTTGCCACCTGACAGGGTGGACACGGCATGGTCGCGGCTGGCCGTCTTGACCGCCAGACGCTGGATCATGGTATCGGTGATCTCGGTCGCGCGGGCGCGGTCCACCAACCCGCCTTTGGTGATCCGGCCCAGCACGGCCATCACCATGTTTTCGGCCACAGAATGCGTCGGGATGATCCCTTGGGTAGCGCGGGCCTCGGGCACTAGTGCCACGCCTTTTGCAATCGCATCGGCGGGGCGGCGGATTTGCACCGGGCGGCCCTTTATACGGATTTCGCCCGACACCGCAGGCTCGATCCCTGCGATCACCCGCGCCACTGCCGAGCGGCCAGACCCCAGCAGCCCCGCCAGCCCCAACACTTCACCCCGGTGCAGGGTAAAGCTAACATTCTCGGGCTTGTGTGGCCCGGTGACGTTTTTCAGTTCCAGCAGCGCCTCGCCCCGGGTCGCTTCGCTGCGCACCACATCAGCCAGCCCCTTGGAACGTTTGCCTACGATATGCTCGATTATCGTGTCGATGGGCAGGTCGGCCATCGGGGCGGTGATCACATGCCGCCCGTCGCGCAGGATGGTGGCGCGGTCGGCGATGCGGGCGATTTCATCCATCCGGTGGCTGACGTAGATGATCGCCACGCCTTTGGCGGTCAGCTTGCGCAAGAAGACGAACAGCCGCTCCACATCTGATACCGCCAGCGCGGTCGAAGGTTCGTCCAGGATCAGCACCCGCGCGTCCTGACTGATGGCCTTGGCAATCTCGGTCAACTGCTTTTGCCCGGCGCCAAGATCGCCCAACATCGCGCGGGGGTTCACCTCGACCTCCAGCATACGAAAGATCGCGGCGGCGCGGCGGATGGAGTCTTCGTCGTCAATCAGGCCGCGCGCATCGCGGGCCTCGCGGGTCAGGAACACGTTCTGTGCCACGGTCAGGGTGGGGATCAGCGACATTTCCTGAAAGTTCATCGCCACCCCAGCCGCCCGGGCGGCCTCTGGTGTCGGGGCGGCAAGCCTTTGGCCCGCCACCTCGACCGTGCCTTCGTCCGGGATGTGCACCCCGTTCAGCACCTTCAGAATGGTCGATTTCCCGGCCCCGTTGCCGCCCAGCAGGGCGTGAACCTCGCCGGGCAGCACTTCCAGATCGACATTGTCCAACGCGCGCACGCCGCCGAAGGATTTGGAAATCCCCGTCATGCGGACAGCGGGAACAATGGCAGAGGTTATCGGGGCCGTGGCGGTCATTTCACCGTTTCCCACTTGCCGGTTTCACCCGACCGCAGCATCGCGTCCGCCACCAGTTCGGTCAGCAACCCGTCCTCGAAATTGGGGCTGGGCTGTTTGCCCGACGCGATGGCGCTGAAGAAGTCGAAACATTCGACGATCTTTGTCTCGGAATAGCCGATGCCAAGCCCCGGGATCGGCCACAGACCGTTGCCATAGGGATGCGCCGGGCCGGTATAGATCGTGCGGAACCCCCGCGCATCTGCAGGATCATCGGCAAACATCACCTGAAGTTCGTCGCGACGTTCGTAGTTGAAAT
>JANNAF010000226.1:0-13041 GCA_031384005.1 Rhodobacterales bacterium
CGGAACATCCGCATGACATCCTCGCGCCCCGCCACCAGCGAGATGGGATAGCCATTGGCGACGGCCTTGGCAAAGGTGGTCAGGTCGGGTTTCACGCCCATGATGCCCTGAATGCCGCCGCGGCCCACCCGAAAGCCGGATTTCACCTCGTCTTTGATTAAAAGGACGCCGTAGTCGTCACATAGACGCCGGGCAAGTTGGACATATTCGACGCGGGCCATGATGCCGCAGCAATTGCCTTGGATGGGTTCGATCAGCATGGCGGCGAGGGTGGGACCGATGCGTTTGAAGGTGTCCTCCAGCCGCTGCATGTCGTTCATTGGCACCAGATGGGCCAGTTGCTTGACGGTGTTGGGGATGCCCTTGCCGTAAGGCACCATGTCGGGGTCGGCGTTCGCGGTGGGGTCCCAATCGTCAAGGTTGGCCATCCACATCGCGGCGTCGAACAGTCCGTGATAGCCGCCCTCAACCAGAAGGTAACTTTCGCGGCCGGTATAGGCGCGGGCAAGGCGCAGGGCGGCCATCACCGCCTCGGTTCCCGAGTTGGAAAAGCGCACCAGTTCGGCGGCGGGCACCATTTTGGCGATGCGGTCAGCGACGATCAGTTCGCGTTCGGTGGACAGGGCAAAGACGCCGCCGACCTGCATGCCGCGCATGGCGGCGGCGTCCACCCGGTCGTCGGCATAACCGAGGATCGCGGGGCCATACCCCAGGCGGTAATCGACATAGCAGTTGCCGTCGATGTCCCATGTCCGGCCGCCCTTGCCGTGGTGGACATAGATTGTCCGGTCATCGCCCCAATACCGAAACGTCGAGGACACCCCCAAAGGCAGCCGTTTCACCGCCCGTTGAAACTGCGCATTGGATTTGGTCAGGGTGCGGGTCGGTGCAACTGCCATCATACCCTCTGGGTCTGCGAATGTTGTCAGGTTCGCAATATTTTGACTGGGCTGTCAATCAAAATTGAATTGGGGCAGAAAGATGCTATTTTCCCCTGTCGTGACACACCAGAACTGGACTAAACCTGCGCCTATATTCCCGGAGCCAGACGATGAACGACACCGCGACCCCAGAGTTGCCAAAACGCAAGATGAGCCGCGAGACGCGGCGGCAGCAGTTGATCGAGGCGACGATCGAGACCTTGGCGCTGCGTGGTTATGCCAGCACGACCCTGACCGAAGTGGCGCGGACGGCGGGGCTGTCACACGGGCTGGTAAACTTTCACTTTGAGACCAAGGAAAACCTGCTGGCGGAAACGCTGTTGTACATGGCCGAGGAATACAAGGCGAACTGGGCCAGATATCTGGCCGAGGCGGGGCCCGCACCTGCGGCGCAACTGGATGCGCTGTTGCGGGCCGATCTGGACCCGGCCATCTGTCGGCCATCGCGGCTTTCGGCATGGCTGGCGTTCTGGGGCGAGGCGCAGGGCAGGCCGATGTATCAAGACCGCGCCGGGGCGAACGACGATGTTTACATCCGCAAGGTCGAGGAAATCTGCGCCCGCCTGCAGGACGAGGGCGGATATGACGGCCCCACGGTGCGCATGGCCCGTATCTTGCGCATCACGACCGAGGGGGTCTGGCTGGACATGATGACGATGCAAAACCCCTATGACGTGGCCGAAAGTCAGGCGACGATCTTTGCCTGCGCCGCGGCATTCTTTCCGCGCCACTTTGGCCCCGAGGGGTTGCTGAACCGCCCGCAGCGTTGACTTGGCCCCGCCCTTGCGGTCAACGTGGCCGCAAGGGGGCATCATGACACCGCTGGACCGCGTTCGATCATTGCCAATCTGGCAGGGGGCCATATCGGCTGAACCCTTGGGCGGTGGCATCACCAATCTGAACTTTGTCGTGCAGGATGGGCGGGGCAAGGCGGTGGTGCGGATTGGTGACGACATACCGCTGCATCAGATCCTGCGGTCGGGTGAATTGGCGGCCAGCCGGGCGGCCCATCTGGCAGGGGTTTCGCCGCAGGTGTTGTACCATGAGCCGGGCGCATTGGTGATTTCCTATATCGAAGGGCGGACGCTGACGGCGGCCGATCTGCAACAAGACGCCATGCTGACCCGGGCCGTGGCACTGGTGCAGCGCGCCCATGTCGCGATCCCGCAGGTCTTGCGCGGTCCGGTGCAGATGTTCTGGCCGTTCCATGTGATCCGCGATTATGCCGCCACCTTGCGCGATGGCCAAAGCTGCCACGCCGCCCTGTTGCCCGACCTTTTGGCCGAGGCGGCCGGGCTGGAGGCGGCCATTGGTCCGATTGATCTGGTCTTTGGTCACAACGACCTGTTGCCAGCCAATTTTCTGGATGATGGCACGCGGTTGTGGCTGATTGACTGGGATTATGCCGGGTTCAATTCGCCCCTGTTCGATCTGGGCGGGTTGGCGGCCAACAACGGCCTGTCGCGCGCACAGGAAGGCGCGGTTCTGGCACAGTATTTCGGTGCCACCCCTGATGCCGCCCTGTGGCGGCGCTATCTGGCGATGAAGGCGGCCTCGGCCCTGCGCGAGACGCTGTGGTCGATGGTGTCCGAAATACACTCCCGCATTGATTTCAACTATGCCACCTATACCGAAACCAACCTTGCCACCTACCGCGCGTCCCTGAGGGACGTGCCAAGCCCCTGAGGACGCCCATGTCAGACCTGCCCACCACCGCCCGCGCCGTCATCATCGGGGGCGGCATCATCGGCGCCTCGGTTGCCTATCACATGGGCAAGTTGGGCTGGACCGATACGGTGCTGCTGGAGCGGCACAAGCTGACAAGTGGCACGACGTTTCATGCGGCCGGGTTGGTCGGCCAGTTGCGCACATCGGCCAATATTACGCAGCTGTTGGGCTATTCGGTGGATCTGTACAAGCGGTTGGAGGCCGAGACAGGTTTGCAGACCGGGTGGAAGATGAACGGCGGTTTGCGGCTGGCCTGCAACGAACAACGCTGGATCGAGGTCAAGCGGCAGGCGACGACCGCCCATTCCTTTGGGTTGGAGATGCATCTTTTGACCCCGCAAGAGGCGCAGGACCTGTGGCCGCTGATGACGATTGACGATCTGGTGGGGGCGGCGTTTCTGCCGACCGATGGGCAGGCGAACCCGTCCGACATCACCTTGTCACTGGCCAAGGGCGCACGGATGGCGGGGGTGCAGATCTTTGAGGACACGCCCGTCACGCGGATCATCGTCGAGGATGGCCGGATCAAGGGGGTCGAGACGGCGGCCGGGGTGATCGAGTGCGAGAAGGTCATTTGCTGTGCAGGTCAGTGGACACGCGCCCTTGCCGGGTCGGTGGGGGTGAACGTGCCCTTGGTGTCGGTGGAACATCAGTACATGATAACCGAGCGGATTGCGGGCGTGACGGCGGATCTGCCGACGCTGCGCGACCCGGACCGGCTGACCTATTGGAAAGAGGATGTCGGCGGGTTGGTTTGGGGCGGGTACGAGCCGAACCCCAAGCCATGGGCGGTGGGCGGCATACCCGCCGGGTTCCAGTTTGACCTGCTGACCTCGGACTATGACCACTATTCCCAATTCATGGAGAACGCGATTGCGCGGGTTCCCGCGTTGGAGACGGCGGGCGTCAAGCAGTTGCTGAACGGGCCAGAAAGTTTCACGCCCGATGGCAATTTCATTCTGGGCGAGGCGCCCGAGTTGCGGAATTTCTATGTGGGGGCCGGGTTCAACGCCTTTGGCATCGCCAGTGCGGGCGGTGCGGGGATGGCGCTGGCGGAATGGGCGGTCAAGGGCGAGGCGCCTTATGATCTGTGGCCCGTCGATATTCGCCGGTTTGGTGGCGTGCATCGGTCGGTCGATTGGGTGCGGGCGCGGACGCTGGAGGCCTATGGCAAGCATTACACCATCGCCTGGCCATCCGAGGAGATGCGCTCGGCCCGCCCGACCCGCCGGTCGCCGTTGTATGGGTTGCTGAAGGCTGCCGGGGCGTGCTTTGGCGAAAAGCTGGGGTGGGAGCGGCCGAACTGGTTTGCAGCGGCGGGTGAGGAGGCGGTGGACCGCTATTCCTATAACCGGCCCGGTTGGTTTGACGCGGTGGGGCGTGAACATCGGGCGGCGCGTGAGGGGGTGGTGATGTTCGATCAGACCTCGTTCGCCAAGTTCCGCGTGACCGGGCCTGATGCGGCAGCGGCGCTGTCTTGGGTGATGGCGGGGAATGTGGACCGGGCGGTGGGGGCGCTGACCTATACGCAGGCATTGAACGAAAGGGGCGGGATCGAGGCGGATGTGACGGTGGTGCGGCTGGCACGGGATGAGTTTTACATCGTCACCGGCACCGGCTTTGCCACGCATGATTTCAACTGGATCAGCCGCAATCTGTGCGGGGATGTGCAGATCAGCGATGTGACCTCGGGCACCGCCGTCCTGTCGCTGATGGGGCCCCGCGCGCGGGAGGTTTTGGCGCAGATCTGTCCGGAGGATCTGGGCAATGCCGGGTTCCCCTTTGGCACGGCAAAGGCCATTTCGGTGGCGCGTTGTCCGGTGCTGGCGCTGCGGGTGACCTATGTGGGCGAGTTGGGGTGGGAGTTGCACATTCCGGTCGAATACGCCGTTACGGTGTATGAGGCGCTGGCGGCGTTGGGGGTTACCAATGCGGGGTACCGCGCGATTGAAACCCTGCGGTTGGAGAAGGGGTATCGCGCCTGGGGGTCGGATATCGGGCCGGATCACACACCGGTCGAGGCGGGGCTTTTGTGGGCGTGCAAGATGAAGTCGGGCAAGCCGTTTCTGGGCCGCGAGGCGTTGGAGCGGCAGGTTCGCGACGGGGTGGGCAAGCGGTTGGCCTGTTTCACCGTCGATGATCCTGATGTTGTCTTGTTGGGACGCGAGACGATTTACCGCAATGGGGTGCGGGTTGGCTGGCTGTCGTCGGGCGGGTATGGTCATACCGTGGAGCTGCCGATAGGGCTGGGCTATGTCCGGGCCAAGGGGGTGGATGAGGGGTTCATGACCAGTGGCACCTATGAACTGGAGGTGGCATCCGAACGGGTGCCAGCGCGGCTGCATCTGGGGGCGCTGTTTGACCCGCAGGGGGTGCGGGTGAAGGGTTAGGCGGCGTCCAGATCTGGACGTTTTATGAAACCGTTTAGAATCAATGGCTTGGTTTTCGAAAATTAACCAACCGGTAAGGGTTGCGCGTCGGACCACCTGGCCGGACACTTGGTGGGCCAACCGGCTGGACACTTGGCAGGACATCTGGCGGGCCACCGGGCGGGATACTCGGCGGGACACTTGGCGGACCACCCGGCGGTCCACCCTACGGGCCACTTGGCGGGACACCTGGTGGGCCATCTGGCGGGGTCCGTTCCACGCAAACCCAGGGGCCCGGGCGCGGTGGGTGCGGGGGCGATTTGCTTGGGGTGCAGGACGGGTCCGGGGTGGGTGCAACGCACCGCTGGCGCGGCGAAACCCAGGGGCGGCGGTGGGTTGCATCCAGCCTAGGCGGGGGGGCTGGCTGGAGCGGTCACTGGACTTGGGTTGCCTCTACGGCGGTCAGGGCTGCCGACAGGCGGGCGATTTCATCGAGGGAGGCCGACACCTCTTTGGTCATCTGGGCAAAGAGGTTGCGGTTGTGGGTCTGATCCTCGGCGCTGCGGGTCTGGGATTTTGCGACCGCGCGCAGGGCAACGAGGTCTTGTTCAAGGCGGGCGCGGCGGTCGGCCTCGTGGCGGGCCGAGGCGAGGGCGCGGGCCAGCGCCTTGTCCCAATAGGCGGGGTCGCCGTTGTCCGGGGCTGCGTCAGCCGTGGCAGGGGCTGCGGGTGGCGGGGCCATCAAGAGGCGGGACAGGTCGCTGTCCAGCAGGCTGATCTGGGTTGTCAGCAGGGCCACCTCGGCGGCGTGGTCGGCCGTCAGTGCGGCAACGCTGGCCGCGCCACGGCTGTCTGCGCGCGCCAGAGTGGCGGTTTTGGTTTCCTGTGACAGCGCGAGTTGACTGCGCAGCAGGGCGTTTTCGGACTGCACCGCTGCCACGGTCTGGCCCAGCCCGGCAAGGCGTGTTCCAGCGCCAAGGGCAGCGGCGTCGCTATGGTTTTGCGCCGAGGCCAAGCTGGAGGAGGACGCCTGCAAGGCAAGATCCAGTTGGTCGCGCAGCAGGGCCAATTCCACATCGCGGGATTTTGCCTGTTGTGCTGCCACTGTGGCGCTGGCACCGGCATTTTGCTGTGCGAGGGCAAGTTGGTCGCGCAGCAGGGCCGTTTCGGCGTCGCGGGCCGCAAGGGTTTGATCCAGCGAGGCAAGCTGCGCCATGGTTGCGGCGGCGCGGGACTGGGTGTGCAATGCGGCCAGATCGGCGGCGGTCTGGGCCGTGGCGAGGCTGGCGGCACTGCCGTCTTGCGCCAGCGCGATCTGGGTTTGCAGCAGGGCCAGATCGGCGTGAAGGTCGGTTTGCAGGGCGGTCAGGCGGGCAATCTCGGACTTGGCGGCGGCGGTCTGATCGCTTGCATTGGCCAGCGCGGCGGTCAATTGGGCAACCTGGGTCAGGTGCACCGTGGCATCGGCGGCACGGATCGCCAGTTGGCTTTCCAGAGCGGTCATCCGCAGGGCGGCCGCCCCATCGCGGGTATCGCCCAGCGCAAACTGGGTGGTCATGGCAGCCTCGCTCAGACCGATTTGGTGGCGCAAGAGGTCAAGGTCGATCGACTGGCTGTCAAGGTTGGTTTGCAGGGTTGCAAGGTCATGGTTCTGCGCAATCAGGCGGTTTTGCAGGGCGGTTTCGGCCTGTGCGGCGGCGGTGGCGCGGCTGTGTTCGGCCCTTTGTTGCCGGGTCAGGTTTTCTTGCAGCGCCGCCAATTGGGCAGCGGCGTGGTCGCGGTCCTGATCGTGGATCGTCTGTGCCAGTTCAGCGGCCTGTGCGAGTTCGGCCGCAAGGGCCAGTGCCGCGGCATGGGCCCTGGCCTGATCCGC
This sequence comes from Rhodobacterales bacterium, assembly GCA_031384005.1. Classification (GTDB taxonomy): domain Bacteria; phylum Pseudomonadota; class Alphaproteobacteria; order Rhodobacterales; family Rhodobacteraceae; genus Stagnihabitans. Next base: position 6,912 of record JANNAF010000226.1, read on the forward strand.
GACCTTGATTGCGACGCGCTCGATCAGGTCGACGTTGGCCAAGGGGTCGGGGCCGGGCAGGCTGGCCGAGGTCAGCTCGTCTATCAATGTCCGCAGGTCGGTGTCTTGTTGCAGGGCGAGGCGGGCCAGTGCCTGAGCAAGTTCCTGTGCAAGTGACAGTTCCTGTGCCAGCGGCAAAGTGGGCAAAGTGGACTGGGCGGGTGGGCCGTCGCGGCCAAGGCGCTGGGCAAGGCTGGCCGCGCCATCGCGCTGGACCCGGTCGGCATCCGCCAATATCAATGTGCGGCGGTTTTGCCGGGACTGGGCCAACAGGCTGCGTGCCGCGCGTTTCCAATCGGTCAGGGCGGTCTGGACACTGGAACCATGGGTCAGACATTCGGTCAGGGCATGTTCGGGGCCGTGCCACAGGACAATTCCGGTTCTGGGGGCAAGGTCACCCAACGGCAGAGGCTGTTTTACGTCCAACCAGGCGGCCAACCGGGTTGCCAGAGCATCCGCGCCCGGCCAAAAGTATAGCGGCGTTGTCATTCTGTCTTCCGGTCTGTCTTGCATGTGTACCATTTGTCTACCTACTAAAGAACACGAAGCGAGCAAAGCACACTGTCGGACTGTCGTGAAAGGGTCGTGATGTTATTGCCACCAGATACGGCTGCAACTGATACTCTTTGGCTTGGCGTTCACAAGACTGGAACGACATTCCTGCAAAAATCGCTGGACCTGTCGCAGGGGGCGTTGCAGGCGGCGGGGGTCAGCTATGTCGAGTTGGCGGCGTTTCGCGCGGCCTATACGCGGCCCTTGTTGCATGAGGGGCATCCCGACCCGGTGGCCGCCCGGTTTGCCGGAGTGCGGCGGTTGGTGTTTGATGAAAACATCCCGGCATTGGTGCAGCATGGTTTGGGGGCGCGCAGTTTGTATCCCGAAATTGGTCCGCGGGCGCGGGTGGTGGCGGATCATCTGGGGCTGGTGCGGCCACGTGTGGTTTTGGGGCTGCGCGGGTTTGCCGGATTTTTGCCGTCGCTGTATTGCGAGGCGATGAAATCGACGGCGTTCCGGCGGTTTCGCAGGTTTTGCGTCATACCGTTCGCAGATCTGTCGTGGGATGACATGGTGGGGCGGGTGGTCGAGGCGTTTGCCGGGTCGGAGGTTTGGGTTTACACCGCCGAGGCATTGCGCGGGCATGAGCGCGCGTTGTTGGCGCGGGTGACCGGGGTGGCTGCAGATGCGCTGACCATGATGGAGGGGGCGGAGCGGCCGGGTTTTTCCAACAAGGCGGTGCGTGCGTTGCATGATCTGTCCCAATTGCGCGAGGTGACGCGGGCCGATGTGACCGAACAGAACCGGCTTTATCCGCGCAAGGCAGGCGTGCCGGGGTTCACCCCGTGGAAGCCCGAGGAGGCCGAGGCATTGGCGCGGATTTATGCCGAGGATCTGGCCCGGCTGATCCAGCGGCCGGGTGTGCGGTTTTTGGACCCCGAATTACTGGACCTGCGCAATCAGGGCACGCAGCAGGCGGTCTGACAGGGCGTCCAGTTCAGCATCGATCGTGGTTTGGTCGGCGAACAACCGGGCAAGGCGGGTCTGGCTGGCGACATAGGCCGTGGTCAGGTCGGGCGACGGTGCGACGCGGGCATCAAACGGCTGCGATTTGGGCGCATCGGGCCGGGGCAGGCGTTCGGCCAGGTTGACCCATGATCCGGCGGCGACATAGCGGTGCATGTCATGGTCTGGATTGGCGATGTACAGGGGCACCGCACCGACGGCAAAGGCGTCAAACACCTTTTCGGTGACGTAATTGGACTGGTGGGTGTTTTCCAGCGCCGAGACATAGCGGCATTGCTGGTCCAGCAGCGCCAGTTTGTCGGCGTGCCAGTCGGGCAATTCGGTGCGGGGGGCACCGCCCTCCCACCCCTTGCCCATGCGCAGGACGTGGCCCTTGCAATGGCGGGTTATGCGGGAGCGCAGGGGGGACAGGCCCCAGACGTCATGATCGGGGAAGGCCGGGCCATGGCGGTCGGCGTCGCGGCGTTCGGCCAGAAAAGCGGCGTCCCAGCGGGCATCGCGCCAGCGCGCCTGCCACTGGGCCACAGAGAGGCCTGCGTTGCGGTCAAACAGCGGGCGGTAATGCGCGATATAGCGCGGGTCGGTCAGCAGAAAGTAGGGCAGCGCGCGGGTTGAAAACACGTCGCAGGTAAAGTGATTGAGGACGGCAAAGGGCAGGGGGCCGGGGGCCCATGTCTGATAGCGGTCAAAGGGGTTGGGCGACCAGCAGGTGTCCCAGAACGGTTCTTCGGACAACAGGACCGGGCGCAGGTTGGGGTGGCATGCCAGCGTTTCGGTCAGCTGGCGGCCATGGCGGGTCAGGTCGTGGCTGTGCGAAAACAGGGCGATCTGGGCGTCGGCGGGGTCGTCGACATAGGTGATCTGGTCCGCAAGGCGGTGGCGGATCGGGGCATATGCCAAGGGTTGCCGGTTCCAGAAATCACCGTAAAGATGCACGCGCAACATGGTCAGGACGCGACGGACTGCGGGGCCGCGTCGCCGGGGTCATCCACCACCATGCCCAGCGCATCAAGTTCGGCTGCCGCCTCGGATGCCAGACGTTTGGCACGTTTCAGGGCCGCGCCGTCGCCGGTCAGGGCGGCCAGACGCCCCTCGGCGATATGGCGGCGCCATTGTTCCAGCGCGCGGTCCTGGGCAAAGCGGCGCACCATATGGGTCAGTTGTTCGGCAAAAAGGCAGGGCGCCTCGATCAGGTGCAGATTGCTGGCCTGCGCATAGGCGGACCAATCGGGGGTCAGTTCGGCCTCGGTCACGTCGGGGCGGCGTTTGGCGAGTTTGGCGTTGCTGGCGTCAAAGCGGCCCTGCATCTCTTGCGCAAGGTCGCGGCCCAGTTGCAGCCGTTCGGTGCCGGGCATGTCGTCCAGATGAAAATCGGACGGCGGGGCCAGTTTCAGCGCGGCAAATCCGGCGTTGACGGTATTGGCCAGCGCCAGCGAGCGCCAGTCAAGGCCGCGGTTTGCCCGTTCCAGCGGGGTCAGGCGCGACAGATCCAATTCCAGCATCTGCGACATGAAGCCCAGCATGTCGGGCATCCGGCGAAAGGGTTTGAGGACAAGGTTTTCGGCCCCGAAGATCTGTTCCCAGTGGCCCACGATCTTGTTGTAATTGAAATAGCTGCTGGAGGTGCTGACCGCGTCGCGGGTCAGGTCGGCGCGGGTGACCGGGCGGCCCATCCGGGCGCGCTGTGAGGCGTTGGATACCAAAAGGTCGATCTGCGGCCGCAGGTGCAGATACACGGTGATCTGGTCAAACAGCGGGGCCAGCAGGTCATGCAGACGCTGGATCATCGGCACTGTCGTCACCTTGGAGTGCAGATGTTCTGAGGATATCACCCATGAATGGTGGCGCAGGCGCTGGCTGACCTCGACCTCGAGCGTCAGTTCGTGGCGCAGGCGGGTGCGAAACGCCTCATGCTCGGACGGGGTGCGGATGCCGAACTTGGCAAAGCTGGGGTCGGGTTTGTCAGTGTCGCGGGCATAGACCATCAGTTTGCGGTGGTTTTCACCGCCCGGCGTGCGGGGATACCAGATGCCTTGGGCACCCAAGCCGTCGCGGTTGGTGGAAAACCAGCCTTGCAGGCTGGTGGTACCGGTTTTGGCAGTGCCGATGTGCAAGATCAGTTTCATGAGTGTCCGCTTTTGTAACCGGGGGTATCGGGGGTGCCCTGTGCGGCGCGCAGGGCACGAAACTCTTCTATCAGGTACAGGGACTGGATTTGTTCGGCCAGTCTGGCCATGGGCAGGGCAGTGGGCGCTGACGTATCGGTCTGGGTGCCGCCTGTGGCCAGTTGGGCCATGTCGGCGCGCAGGCGGTTTTCCAGCCCGCGCAGGCTGGTTTGTGTCCGGTCGGCCATCCATGCGGCCACGGTGCCTGCAATCTGGCCGCGCACCAGCCCCTCGACCATGCCGCCGATGGCGGAGCCTGCGTATTTGCCCCGGATCAGGTGCCAGGTGTCGCGCTGCCCCTCTAACAGCTGCACGGCGCGGGTGGCATAGGCCCAGAGCGCGCCATGGTGCATTCGTCCGATCTGCCATGACATGTTGTTGACCAGCCATTCCAGTGCTGCGGTTTGCAGGTGCTGTTCGGTCGGGTCAAACTGGGCTGTAATAGTGTCGAAGTGGTCAAAGAACGCCAGAAACTCGACCCCCGTGGAGGCCATGGTTTGGCCGGGGCGGTTGATGCGGTGGCGGCACAGGATGCGGTCGTGAAAGGCGATGGTGCGGGCGCGGCGGCAGACCTGCCAGTGAAAGGGGTTATCCTCGAAGAAAAAATCGCCTTCGGGAAAGCGGATGTCGTGCCCAAGGAACGCCCGGCGGTAAAACTTGCGCCATGGCACTGCGATCATCGACAGGGCGATGGCGCGTTCGGTGTCCGGGTCGCCCTGCGCGCGGGCAAGGTCGGCCCAGCGGTTCAGGTCGGCGGGGCGGGTCGCCTCGCCCGTCTGGTCGTTGTGTTCAAGGTAGTTGGCGATCAGGATATCGGGCTGGGTCGCGTCAAATTGCGCGCGGGCGGCCAGAAATCCGGCGGGGTCCAGAAAATCATCGCCATCGACAAAGAACACGGCGTCGCGGGTGGCAAAGGACAGGCCGATGTTGGCCGGGATGCCAACGCCGCCCATGGTATTGGTACCAAGCGCCACCAGCCGGGTTTCGACATCGGGGCCAAAGCCCGCCGCCATGCGGCGTTCAAGGATCAGGTCGGTGGTGTCGGTCGATCCGTCATCGACCACGATCACCTGATCGCCCGCGCGCAGGCAGGGCAGCAGGCTGTCAAGGCATGGGTCGATATAGGTGGCGATGTTGAAGGTGGTGACGATAAAGGACAGCGTCGTCATGGGGTCACCGCCAGTGCGCGGTTGATGCGCGCGCCCACCGCCGGGTTGCGCAGCGTGATCAGCGCATAGAGCGGCGCATCAATCCGGGTCAGCAGGAATTGGCGCACGCGGACTGCAAAATCATCGCGCAGGTCGGGTTCCAGCAGGTCGTTGATCCACGGAAACAACCGGGTAAAGAATTCGGCAAAGGGTTCGGCAAAGGCGATGCGGCGGGGGCTGGCGTCCAGCGCGTCCTGCACGGCGTTCAGGGCGGCGAAGACTTGCAGGCGTTCGGCACTGGTGCGGTTGGTCAGACGGTCGCCGCCGCGCTGGACGAAATGCTGGCAGCACACCCTTTTGGAGGTCAGGATGCGGTCGGCCTGCAAAAAGCTGGTCCAGTGCAGTTCAAGGTCGTTATGCACCGGGATTTCGGTGCAGCGCAGGCGGGCGTCACGGACAAAGGCGGTGCGGTAGACCTTGTTCCACGGATAGGCGCTGATCCGGCACAGGCGCCCGGCACCCTTGGCGGTCAGCGGGGTGGGGGTGTCGGTCATCGCAAGCGCCTTGACCCATTCGCCATCATCGGGGGCAAGCGGCGACTGGCTGCCCTTGGCCGCCATGCGGCTGTCGGAGTGGCGAAAGATGCAAAAGTCAAAGGTCTGGCCATGCAGTTCGGTGATCAGGGTGGCGAATTCGGGCAGGAACAGATCGTCACTGTCAAAATAGATCAGATGGTCGCCGGTGACATGGGGCAGGGCGGCGTTGCGGGCGTGACCTGCGCCGCGCTGGGCATCATGGCGCAACCACATGAGGCGCGGATCGGTCAGGGGGACCGCGGTTTGGGCGGGCGGGTCAGAGGCGTCGTCGGACACGATGATCTGATGGAACAGGTCCATCGCCAGCACCTGATCCAGCAGGCGGCGCAGGCCACCCGGATCGTTCCAGACCGGAATGACAAGGGACAGCCTCATGCCACGAACAGCCCAAGGTTCAGCAAATGCAGGTCCTGCGCCATGTGTTCAAACAGCAAAATCACTTCACGCCGGGCCGGGCCGCGCGGGACTGTGGCATCGCGGGTCAGGTCCAGCACATCGGTATGGGTGGTGGGTTCGGCATAGGCGACCACGGTTTTGCGGAAATAGCTGTCGACGGGGGTGCCATCCAAGGTGGTGCGCAGCAGGATGCGAAAGGTGATGGCGCGCGGCGATTGCACGGCGCAGACCACGCCCAGCCATTGTTCGGATGGCAGACCCGACA
>JANNAF010000254.1:0-5805 GCA_031384005.1 Rhodobacterales bacterium
CAATCGCCTCGCGGATCAGCCGCACCGCAGGCCGCGAATAGCCTGCAATCAGCCGCGCCGCCTCCATCGCCTGCGGCAAAACCTCGGCGTCCGGCACGACCCGCGCCACCAAGCCGGCCTGCAACGCCTCGGCCGCATCCATCATCCGGCCCGTCAGATGCAGGTCCATCGCCCGCGCCCGGCCAATCAGCCGCGTCATCCGCTGCGTCCCGCCGATGCCGGCCATCACGCCCAGCTTGACCTCGGGCTGGCCAAACCGCGCCCCCTCACCGGCAATGGCAAAGTCGCACATCATCATCAACTCGCAGCCACCGCCCAAGGCATAGCCGTTGACCGCCGCAATCTTGGGCTTGCGCGACCGGGCAAACGCCTCCCACTCGCCAAAGAAATCCTGCGCCGCCATCTCTGCCGCGCCAAGGCCCGCCATCTCGGCAATATCCGCCCCAGCGGCAAAGGCCCGGTCATCACCGGTGATGACCAGACACCCAACCTCTGCATCCGCATCCAACGCCTGCACCGCCGCAACCATCTGCGCCGCCAGCGCGGAATTCAGCGCGTTCAACTGCTTGGGCCGGTTCAGCCGGATCAGCGCAACGCCCCCCTCGCGTGAAATCTCGATCATGCCCGCCCCTTGCCTTCAAACCGCGGCAGCATGGCGGAAAAATCCATCCCCCGCCCGCCCTCATCCTCGACAAACTGGCGGTACAGCGCCGTCGCCAATTGCCCCATCGGTGTATCGGCATCCACCCCCTCTGCCGCCATCTGCGACAGACTCAGGTCCTTCAGCATCAACTCCGCGGCGAAACCGGGCTTGTACCCATTGTCGGCAGGCGATTTCGGCCCCACCCCCGGCGCCGGGCAATAGGCGTTCATCGTCCAGCTATACCCCGAGGACGTGCTGACCACGTCGAACATCTTCTGCCGGTCCAGCCCCAGCTTGTCGGCCAGCGCAAAGGCCTCGCAGGTCGCGATCATCGTGACGCCCAGGATCATGTTGTTGCAAATCTTGGCCGATTGCCCCGCGCCCGATGCGCCACAATGCACCGCCTTTTGCCCCATCACACCAAACAACGGCTGCACCACCGCAAATGCTGCATCCGTCCCGCCGACCATAAACGTCAGCGTCCCGGCCACCGCCCCGCCAATGCCGCCCGACACCGGCGCATCCAGCGCCAGCAACCCCGCCGCCGTCGCCTGCTCGGCCACCGCCCGCGCACTTGCCACATCCACCGTGGAACTGTCACACAGCACCGCGCCTGCCTGCATCACCGCGATCACCTCATCCGCCACCGACCGCAGAATGGCCCCGTTCGGCAACATGGTGATCACGACCTCCGCCCCCGTCGCCGCCTCGGCCGCCGTGGCTGCCCGCACCACCCCTTCGGGCACCCCCGCCACCAGATCGAACCCCGCAACCGCATGCCCGGCCTTCACCAGATTGGCCGCCATCGGGCCGCCCATATTGCCCAACCCGATAAACCCGATCTTCATGTCGCTCTCCCTCTCATGCCGCAAACAGCGATGGCAGCGGCACCAGACCCGCCAACAGCGCGCCCTGATCCACCGCCTCCAACGTCGCCGGTTGCCATTTCGGCGCGCGGTCCTTGTCAATCACCGCCGCCCGGATGCCCTCATAGAAATCGCCGCCCTTCAAAAACAGCGCACTGGCCGCAAACTCACGGTCCAGACAGGTTTCAAGGTCAGCCGACCCCGCCCCCGCCCGCAGCAAATGCAGCGCCATGACCAGCCCGGTGGGCGAATTCTTGGCCAGCAACCCCAGCGTTTCCACAGCAAACCCCGACCCATCCTCCCGCAGCGCCGCGACAATCGCAGCCATATCCCGCCCCGCAAAGGCCCGCTCAATCAGCCCGGCCTCTGCCATCAGCCGCGACGCCCCCGCATCCGCCTGATGCGCCGCAATCGCCACCTCGGGCGCAACTCCCGCCGCCAGATCCGCCAGCAGGGCAGGGACCGCGCCCGTGGGCACCATCGCATCCGCCAGCCCCGCCGCAATCCCGTCCGCCGCCCCAATCGTGGCCCCCGTCAGCCCGATCCAGTACCCCAGCGGCGTCTTGGGCAAAGCCCAGGTCGCGCCCACATCGGGAAAGTAGCCAATCGTCACCTCGGGCGTCGCAAAGCGGACCGTCTCGGTCATCACCCGGTGCCGCCCGTGGATACAAAGCCCCACCCCGCCGCCCATGCAAATGCCATGCATCACCGCGACCCAAGGCTTGCCCAGCCGCGCAATCCGCGCATCCAGCCGGTATTCCTCGGTCCAAAAGCCCATCGGAATCGCGGGGTCGCTGCGCCCATGCGTCCAGATCGACTTGATATCGCCGCCCGCACACAGCGCCCGCTCGCCCTCACCCGTCAGGGCAATCACCTTGACCGCCGGGTCCGCCTCCAACCGGTCCAACCCCGCCCAGATCAGCCGTACCATCTGCAAATTCAAACTGTTCAACGCCTCGGGTCGGTTCAGATGCACCCGCCCCAACGCGCCGTGAACCGCGATGACAACCGGGCTCATTTGCCCTCCACCAGTGACCGGGCCACAATCAACTGCATGATTTCATTGGTGCCTTCCAAAATCTGATGCACCCGCAAATCCCTCACGATCTTTTCAACGCCATAGTCCGACAGATAGCCATAGCCGCCATGCAGTTGCAGCGCCTCATTTGCGATGTCGAACCCGGTATCCGTGACAAACCGCTTGGCCGCCGCGCACAGAACCGTCGCATCCGCCGCCCCTGCATCCAGCGAACCAGCCGCCCGCCACAGAAAACTCCGCGCCGCCTCCAGCCCGATCTTCATATCCGCCAGCCGAAACTGCAACGCCTGCATGTCAGCCAACCGTTTGCCAAAAGCCCGCCGCTCGGCCAGATACCCCAGCGCCTTGGCCAGCGCCGCCCCAGCCCCGCCCAGCGAACAGGCCGCGATGTTCAGCCGCCCGCCATCCAACCCCGCCATCGCAATCGAAAACCCCTGCCCCTCGACCCCCAGCAGCGCCTCTGGCCCCAGCCGCACCCCGTCCATGATCACGGCCCGCGTCGGCTGCGCGTTCCAGCCCATCTTCCGCTCATTGGGCCCAAACGACAGGCCCGGCGCATCCCCCGGCATCAGGAAACACGATATCCCCTTGGCCCCCGGCCCCCCGGTCCGCGCCATCACCAGATAGACCGCTGATGACCCCGCGCCCGAGATGAACTGCTTTTGCCCCGTCAGCCGCCAGCCATTCCCGTCCCTCTCGGCCCGCGTGGTCAGCGCCGCCGCATCCGACCCCACCCCCGGCTCGGTCAGGCAATAGGACGCGCGATCACCCAAGCCCACCAACGCCGGACACCACCTCAGCCGTTGTTCGTCCGACCCAAACCGATCAATCATCCAGACGCACATGTTGTGGATCGAGATATAGGCCGCCACCGTCGGGCAGGCCTCGGCCAGCGCCTCAAAGATCAGCACCGCATCCAGCCGCCCCAGCCCCGTGCCGCCCACATCCTCGCGCGTGTAAATCCCGCCCAGCCCCAAGGCCCCCGCCTCGGCCAGCACATCCACCGGGAAATGCCTGTCGGCGTCCCACTGCACGGCAAATGGTGCAATCCGGTCAGCCGCAAAGCTTTGCGTCATCGCGACAATGGCCTGTTGGTCGGGCGTCAGGGCAAAGTCCATATCAGACCCGCTCGATCGCCAGGGCAATCCCCTGACCGCCACCGATGCACATGGTGATCAGCCCAAACCGCCCGCCTGTCCGTTGCAAATAGGCCATCGCCTTGACCACCAAAATCGCCCCCGTTGCCCCCACCGGATGGCCCAGCGCAATCGCCCCGCCGTCCGGGTTCACCCGCCCCGCGTCCAGACCCAATTCGCGGTTGACCGCCAACGCCTGCGCGGCAAAGGCCTCGTTCGACTCGATCACGTCGAAATCCGCCACCGTCATCCCCGTCCGCGCCAGCAAGGCCCGCACCGCAGGCACCGGCCCAATGCCCATCACCCCCGGATCGACCCCGGCATGGGCATAGCCCACAATCCGCGCCAGTGGCCGCAGCCCCCGCGCCGCAACCTCCGCCCCCGATGCCAGAACCACCGCCGCCGCCCCGTCATTGATCCCCGAGGCATTCCCCGCCGTGACCGTCCCCTCCTTGCGGAACGCAGGCCGCAACCCGGCCAAAGTCTGCGCCGTCGTCTCCCCTTTGGGATGCTCGTCCACCGCGACAGTCACCGCCTTGCGCCCCAACATCCCCTCGACCGGCAATATCTGCCCGGCAAAATGCCCAGCCGCCTGCGCCACCGCGCAGCGCCGCTGGCTTTCCAACGCAAAGGCATCCTGATCCTGGCGTGTGATGCCATAGCGTTCGGCCACATTTTCCGCCGTGATCCCCATGATCCCATTGCCAAACGGGTCCGTCAGCACGCCTTGCAACCCATCCACCAGCCCGACATCGCCCATTTTCTGACCAAACCGCGCCACCTGCACATAATGCGGCGCCCGGCTCATCACCTCGGCCCCGCCCGCCAGCGCCAGCCCATAATCCCCCAGCATGATGCCCTGCGCAGCAGAGATGATCGCCTGCACCCCAGACCCGCACAGCCGGTTCAGCGTCATCGCCGGCACCTCGCGCGGCACCCCCGCATTCATCGCGGCGATCCGGGCAACATAGGCATCCCTTGGTCCGGTCGGGATGACATTGCCGAACACCACATGGCCCACATTCCCCGGCGCAATCCCCGCCCGCGCCATCGCCTCGACCGCCACCAGCGACCCCAGCTCATCCGGCGTCTTGCCCATCAGCCCGCCACCAAAGGCCCCAATCGCCGTGCGGACACCAGAAAGAATATAGACAGCTTCGGCCATGACAGGCTCCTTCAACGCATGGGGTTCTGGGCCAGATGATCGGCCCGCAACTGGTATTTCATGATCTTCCCAATCGAGGTCTTGGGCAATGCCTCGCGGAAATCAAACAAGGTCGGCACCATGAACCGTGCCAACAACCCCGCGCACCATTCCGCCAACCTGGCATCCGTCACCGCAAACCGCAGCACAACCACCGCCGGATGTTCCCCCAAAACCCGCTCAACCTCACCCGCCGCGATGTTTTCCCCGGCCCGCTTGATCACATCCTTGGACCGGTCCACGAAATGCAGATAACCATCACCATCAAACCAACCATTGTCGCCGGTGATCAGCCAACCGTCCTGCATCGCGTCCTGGGTCGCCTCCGGGTTACCAAAAATAGCCGATAAACAACGGCGCACCCTTCACCAGAATGCCCCCGCTCTGCCCCGCAGGCAGATCCTGTCCCGCCTCACCCACCACCCGGACCTGCCGCCCCAGCACCGGCAGCCCGGTGCAATGCCGCTAGGTCACCCCGCACAAAACCGGGTTCGCCGTGCAAATCCCCAAACGTCTTGGACCGCCCATAGACCTCAATCAACCGAACCCCAAACCGCGCCTCAAACCGCGCCTCAATCGCGCCCCATTCCGCGTCAGACGTGGGCAGCGCATAAAAGGCGGTCCGAACCCCATGCCGTGCATCCGTCTCCAACGCCGGTTGCGCCAGCAGGGTCCCCTGCACCACGCCGCCATGATGGCCCAGAACCGCCCCCTTGGGCCGCGAGGTGGTGCCCGAGGTATGGATGATCTGCGACGCATCGCCCTGCGCAACGGCCAAGGGTGGCGGGTCCGGTTTCGGCAACCCCGCCAGCAGGTCAAACCCCGGCCCCGCCCCCCGATCCCGCGCCAGAACCCTGACCGCGACCGCCCCACATTCCGCCGCGCCCCGCTGATTGACGCACTGAAACTGCATCCCC
>JANNAF010000317.1:0-1609 GCA_031384005.1 Rhodobacterales bacterium
TGTCGAATTGGGCGGTGATCAGATAGGTCGCCATGCCCCCCTCGCGGTAGTTATGCGAGGCTTGCAGCAACGAGGTCGATTTGCCCGCGTTCATGGTGGAAAAGTGGAAATACAGCTTGGCCATGCCCTGCCATACCCCAAGCCCGGCCAAATCTGCAAGCCTGCCCGCAACGCCGCACAAGAGACGGGCCCGCCGCACAGTGTTTGCGAGACTGTTGTGCTGCGGACCCCCACCTAAACCGACGAAAACGCCAGATACTCGGTACTGCCCCACAGTTTCGGGACACCTTTATCAATGACAAACTCTTTGAACATGATTAATGGGAAAAAATGGGACGAATTCCCAAGTAATCCGTGGCAAGGGTAAAGATGTCTCTGGGAACCTATCTAAAGAAACATACCGAGGCGTTGGTCAAAGAAGTTGGCGTGGAGGCGGCCTGTGCCCTGACCGGGCGGTCCAAGGCCACGATTGGCCGATATTATTCGGATCAGGATGAGCATTGCGACCGGTTCATGCCGATTGACGTGGTGGCCCAGTTGGAGGCCGCATCGAAATTTCCGCATGTTACGGCAGCGCTGGCCGATTTGCGCGGTATCACGATGTCTTATGAACACGGCAAACGGAACGCCGCCTCGACCGGGGTCAATCAGGATGTGGTGGCATTGGCGCAGCGGTTTGCGCAGCTGATGTCAGAATACAATATGGCGATTTCCGACGGCAAGATCACCAATAACGAGGCCAAGCGCATGTTGCGCGAAACGCTGGCCATTCAGCAGGTGCTGCTGGATATGAAATTGAACCTTGAGGATGAGGCGGGCTGAGCCGCAAGGCCCAGCCCGAACCCCTTAGCTGGTCCAGCGCTGTGGGCCGCGCGACAATTTTCCACCGCCCTCGGCCTTGCGTGGGGCAGCGGCGGGTTTGGCAGTGGCGGCGGGTTTGGCGGCTGCGGGGGCCGGCCTTGCACCCATCGGTTTGGCTGCGGTGCGCGACTGGGGTTTGGCGGCAGGTTTACCCTGCTGCGGTTTGCCCTGTTGGGCGCGCGGCGCATGCGACGGACGCTGGCCGCCACGCTGTGCCGGCTTGGGGTCCGCCGCGACGGCAGAGGCCGACCACGGCGCGCCACCAATGATCGGGATCGGCTTTTTCAGCAGCTTTTCCACGGCTTGCAGTTCGCTCATCTCGGCTGGTGCGCAAAACGCAACGGCAGTGCCCTCGGCCCCGGCGCGCGCTGTGCGGCCAATGCGGTGGACATAGTTTTCCGGCACGTTGGGCATGTCATAGTTATAAACGTGCCGCACGCCGGGAATGTCGATGCCGCGCGCCGCAACATCGGTTGCCACCAGCACCTGCATGGTGCCCTCGCGAAACTCGGCCAGGGTCTTGTCGCGCTGGTTCTGGCTTTTGTTGCCGTGGATCGACCCGGCCTTGAAACCCCATGACAGCAACAGCTTGTACAGCTTTTCGCTGCCATGCTTGGTGCGGCCAAAGACCAGCGCCTGCTCGCCCTCATGCTTTAACAGATAGCTTTCCAACAGCTTGGCCTTGTCGCCATTGGGAATATAATGGACGCCCTGCACGATTTTCTCGATCGGCTTGCCGGGCGGTGCG
>JANNAF010000328.1:0-4527 GCA_031384005.1 Rhodobacterales bacterium
ATCGCCTCGGCGGCGCTGTGCATCCGGCCCAGTTGGCGCAGGGACCCATCATCCAGCGCCTGCACGCCGATGGACACGCGGTTGATACCCGCATCGCGAAAGGCGCGGAAACGGCCCGCCTCGACCGAGCCGGGGTTCGCCTCCATCGTGATTTCGGGGGCGTTGGACATCGGCCATGTCGCGCGGATGCGTTCCAGAATGGCGGCGACAAGGTCTGGGTCCATCAGCGACGGCGTGCCGCCGCCCAAGAACACCGATTGCAGGATGCGGCCACGGGTTTCGGCCCCGGCGCGGTCAATTTCGGCCAGATAGGCGTCGCGCCAGCGGGTCTGGTCGATTTTGGCGGCGACATGCGAGTTAAAGTCGCAATAGGGGCATTTGGACTGACAAAACGGCCAGTGCAGGTACAGGCCAAAGCCTGCGTCGGGTATCACGCGAAACATCCGGCGATCAGGGCGCGGACGGCGTCGGCGCGGTGGCTGATCTGGTTTTTCAAGATCAGGTCCATTTCGCCCATGGTTTGGCTGTGGCCATCGGGTTGAAAGATCGGGTCATAGCCGTGGCCACGCACGCCGCGCATGGGCCAGACGATCTGCCCCGGCAGCCGCCCGTCGAACACCTGTTCCTGCCCATCGGGCCAGACCACGGCCAGCACGCAGCGAAATGCGGCGCGATGAGGCTGTGGGGTGCCGGTGGCCTGCAACAGGCCCCAAGTCTTGGTCATCGCCAAGGCAAAGCTGCGGCCCTTGCCGGTTTCGGCCCAGTCGGCGGTATAGATGCCGGGGGCACCGCCCAGATCCTGCACCACAAGGCCGGAATCGTCGGCCAATGTGGGCAGGCCTGACGCCCGGGCGGCGGCACGCGCCTTGAGCAGCGCGTTGCCGGCAAAGGTGTATTCCGTTTCGTCAGGCTCGGGCAGGTTCAGGTCGGTCAGCGAGCGGATACGGGCGCCGTAGGGGGCCAGCAATGCTGCAAACTCCTCTAACTTGCCGGCGTTGCCGGTGGCCACCAGCAGGTCAGCGCCGCGCAGAGAGGGCATTACTTACCCTCGATCGCGCGGGTTTGGGCGAGGACCAGATCCGCGATCCCGGCCTCGGCCAGATCCAGCAGGTTGTTCATTTCGCCGCGCGAGAAGGTGGCACCTTCGGCGGACATCTGCACCTCGATCAGGCGGCCACGACCGGTCATGATGAAATTGCTGTCGGTTCCGGCAGAGCTGTCCTCGATATAGTCCAGATCCAGCACCTCTTGCCCGGCATAGATGCCGCAAGAGATGGCGGCGACATGGTCAAGGATCGGGTTGGAAGTGATCGCACCAGATTTCAACATCTGCGCCACAGCCAGCCGCAGCGCGACCCAACCGCCAGTGATAGAGGCGCAGCGGGTGCCGCCATCGGCCTGAATCACATCGCAGTCGACCACGATCTGCTTTTCGCCAAGGGCCGAACGGTCAACCCCGGCGCGCAAGGACCGCCCGATCAGGCGCTGAATCTCTTGGGTGCGGCCGGACTGTTTGCCAACAGCCGCTTCGCGCCGCATCCGGCTGTTGGTGGCGCGGGGGAGCATGCCGTATTCGGCAGTGACCCAGCCCAGACCGGTGCCCTTGAGGAAAGGGGGCGCCTTTTCCTCGATTGTGGCGGAACACAGAACATGGGTTTCGCCCATCTTGATCAGGCAAGAGCCCTCGGCGTGTTTCATGACGCCAATCTCGATCGAGACGGGGCGCATTTCATTCAATTTCCGGCCTGACGGGCGCATGGTTCACCTTTTGCATATGATGCGTCAGATATGCGGGCAGGGCCCACAGTTGCAAGCCCGATTGACGCCCTGCCCCCCCGTCCGTAGGTTGCTTGATCCGGAGAATCCTGCATGGCCGATCGATCCAACCTGCTTGCCGAAATGAACGACCGTTCCCGGGAGGTGTTTCGCCGGGTGGTAGAGGGCTATCTGAGTTCGGGGGACCCGATAGGATCGCGGACCCTGACGCGGACCATGACGGAAAAGCTGTCAGCGGCGACGATTCGCAATGTGATGCAGGATCTGGAGTATCTGGGTCTGCTGGACAGCCCGCATATTTCTGCCGGGCGCATCCCAACCCATCTGGGATTGCGGTTGTTTGTCGATGGTTTGCTGGAACTGGGCGATGTAGCCAACGACGACCGCCGCAAGATCGAGGCATCGTTGGGCGACAGTGACGGGGATGTAGCGGCGGTGCTGGATCAGGTCAGCGCCACATTGTCAGGTATCACGCGGTCAGCCAGCGTGGTTTTAGCGCCCAAAAGCGAAGAATCGGCGGTGCGGCACATCGAGTTTGTCAGCCTTAGTCCCGAGCGCGCGCTGGTCGTGCTGGTGTTTGCCGATGGTCATGTGGAAAACCGGGTGTTCACGCCGCCACCGGGCCAGACCCCGGCGTCGATGCGTGAGGCCGCGAATTTCCTGAGTTCGATTTCCGATGGGCGCCGGTTGTCGGACCTGTCGCGCAGCATCGGTTCCGAAATCGCGGCGCGTCGCCAAGAGATTGACGCGCTGGCCCATGCGCTGGTTGAAACCGGCATCGCCTATTGGGTGAACACGGGCGAACGCAGTGAAAGGTTGATCGTGCGGGGACAGTCCAACCTGTTGGACGACAGCACCGAGGTGGCCAACCTTGACCGTATCCGCACGCTGTTTGACGACCTTGAACGCAAGCGCGACATTGCCGATTTTCTGGAACTGGCCGAATCCGGGGAAGGTGTGCGCATTTTTATTGGATCTGAGAACAAGCTTTTCTCACTTTCGGGTTCCACTCTGGTCGTCTCTCCCTATATGAACGCTGACCGCAAGATCATCGGCGCCGTAGGCGTCATTGGTCCGACCAGATTGAACTATGGCCGGATCGTGCCGATTGTTGATTACACCGCCCAGTTGGTTGGGCGGATGGTGTCAGATCGGACGAAGGGCTAAGAAAAGACAGGATATGGAATGACGCAGGATAACCCCAAACCCGAAGACATCGACCTTGCCGATCTTGAGCAGTTCATGGAGTCGGAAGAGCTAGCGACCCTGCGGGCCGAGCGGGACGAGATGAAGGACCGCTTTATGCGCGCCCTTGCCGATGCCGAAAACGCCCGCAAGCGCGGCGACCGTGACCGTCGCGAGGCCGAGCAGTATGGATCCACGCGTTTGGCGCGCGATCTGCTGCCAGTGTACGACAACCTGCGCCGGGCGCTGGATTCGATTCCCGAGGAATTGCGTGTTGGCGCCGCCGCCCTGACCGAGGGTGTCGAGTTGACGCTGCGCGAGTTGACCAATGTCATGACCAAGCACGGCGTCAAGCCGATCTCGCCCAGCATTGGCGATGTGTTCGACCCGCAGCAGCATCAGGCCATGTTCGAGGCGCCGTTGCCCGGCACCAAGGCGGGCCAGATCATTCAGGTCATGACCGAGGGTTTCATGCTGCATGACCGTTTGCTGCGCCCGGCACAGGTGGGCGTGTCTTCGAACACCCAAGGCTGACGGCGTCGGGGCCGATCTCCAGAAATTGGCCCCCGAGTGTCGCAATCGGTCTGTTTTGTGGATCGATTGCGGCCTAGGCTTTCCGAAAATGGAGGCCTCTTGATGTCGTCTGACCCGCTGTTGCAACCCTATCAGCTGAAACACCTGACGCTGCGCAACCGGATTATGACGACAAGCCATGAACCGGCCTATCCCGAGGACGGGATGCCCAAGGACCGTTACCGCCTTTACCATCTGGAGCGGGCGAGGGCGGGGGTTGCGCTGACCATGACGGCGGGGTCGGCAGCGGTGTCCAAGGACAGCCCGCCCGTGTTCAACAACATTCTGGCCTACAAGGACGAGGTCGTGCCGTGGATGCGGCGTTTGGCTGATGATTGCCACGAGGCCGGGGCGGCAGTCATGATCCAGTTGACCCATCTGGGACGGCGCACCCGCTGGGACAAGGGCGACTGGTTGCCTGTCGTCGCGGCTGGCCCCTCACGCGAACCCAGCCACCGCGCCTTTCCCAAGGTGATCGAGGATTGGGACATTGACCGCATCATCACCGACTTTGCCGATGCCGCCGAGCGGATGAAAGAGGCTGGTCTGGATGGCGTCGAGTTTGAATGTTACGGCCATCTGCTGGACCAGTTCATGTCGCCGTTTACCAACGCGCTGCCTGCCCCTTATGGCGGGTCGCTGGAAAACCGGGCGCGGTTCACGATGGAGGTTCTGGCGGCCTGTCGCAAACGGGTTGGCGACAGGTTCCTGTTGGGCGTTCGCTACACGGCGGATGAGGTCGAGCCGGGGGGCATTGATGCCAACGAGGGGATCGCGCTGGGCCGGATGTTCCGCGATTCGGGGTTGGTTGATTTTCTGAACATCATCCGGGGCCGGATTTTCACCGATGCAGCGATGACCGATGTGATCCCGATTCACGGCATGAAATCGGCGCCGCATCTGGATTTTGCCGGGCGGGTACGGGCCGAGGTTGGCCTGCCCACCTTTCACGCCGCGCGAATCGCAGATGTCGCGACGGCGCGCTATGCCGTG
>JANNAF010000356.1:0-6634 GCA_031384005.1 Rhodobacterales bacterium
CCGACCCCACCTGCCTGACCGACACGCTAAAGGCCGTCGAACTGGCCGTCGACCTGACCCTTGACCACATCGCCCGCGAGGCCCGCCTTGCTTGACGCCCTGATCATCGGCGCTGGCCATAACGGCCTTGTCACCGCCTGCTACCTGGCCCGCGCGGGCATGCAGGTCTGCGTGATCGAGAAGAACACCTGGATCGGCGGCGCCGCCGTCTCCCGCGAACTCTACCCCGGCTTCACCTATTCCAACTGCTCCTACGTCTCCTCGCTGTTCCGCCCCGAGATCATGCGCGATCTGGAACTGCCCAAACACGGCCTGCAAATCCTGCCATATGAAGGCGGCGCCGTTTTCACCGACGACGGCGGCTATCTTGGCATGTTCCGCGACCACGACGCCAACCGCCGCGAATTTGCCCGCCATTCAGCGCGGGATGCCGAAGCCTACGACCGTTACGCCCGCGATATCATGCGGTTTTGCCGCTTTATCCGGCCCATGCTGATGCGCACCCCGCCCGACCCCGCCTCCTTCAAACCGCGCGACCTGCAGGAACTGCTGTGGCTGGGCCGCAAGATGGGTGCGATGTCGGAACGCCAAATGGCCGAAATGGTCCGCTTCTGGACCATGTCGATCTCGGATTTCCTGGACGAGTACTTTGAAAACCCGGTGATCAAGGCCTATCTCGCCGTCAGCGCCATCATCGGCACCGCCTTGGGGCCCATGTCCCCCGGCTCGGCCTATGTGCTGCTGCACCACTACATGGGTGACGTCGATGGCAATGTCGGCGCCTGGGGCTTTGCCCGGGGCGGCATGGGGTCGATCACGCAGGCCCTGTCCAAATCCCTCGCCGCCTCGGGTGGTGAAATTCGCGCCGGGTCGGGCGTGGACACCATCCTGGTCCGGGGCGGTCAGGCCATCGGCGTCACGCTGGAAAACGGCGATGAACTGCGCGCGGCCCGCGTCATCTCGAACATGGATGTCAAACGCACCTTCCTGAAACATGTGGACGAGGCCGTCCTGCCTGACGACTTTGTCAAACGGGTCAAGGCGTTCAAGATCCGCGGCTCCTCGGGCAAGCTGAACATCGCGCTGGATGCCGCCCCCGTCTTCCCCGCCCTGCCCGACGGTGCCCCCAACCTGCGCGGCGATCTGCATTTCACCGACTCGATCGAAAAGATGGAACGCGCCTATGACGACTGGAAATCCGGCCATTTCAGCCGCGATCCGTTTCAGGATGTCATGATCCCCACGATGATCGACCCGACCATGACGCCCCCCGGCAAACATTTCATGTCCTGTTTCGTGCAATACGCCCCGCCCAAGATCGCGGGCCGCGACTGGACCGACGCCGACCGTGACGCCTTTGGCCAAACCTGCCTTGATCAAATCGAAAAACACTCACCCGGATTTAAAAACAGGGTGTTACACGTCGAAGTTCGCACCCCGCGTGAACTGGAGGCCGAGGTTGGCCTGACCGAAGGCAACATCTTTCAGGGCGAACTGACCTTTGACCAGTTGCTGTTCAACCGCCCTGTGCCCGGCTATGCCCAATACCGCAGCCCGATCCGCGATCTGTGGATCTGCGGATCGTCCACCCATCCCGGTGGCGGCGTCATGGGCGCCCCCGGTCGCAACGCCGCCGCCGAGGTTCTGCGCGACGCCAAACGCCCCAACACGATGAGTGACGCCTATGCCGTCCTATGACGCCCTGATCATCGGCGGCGGCACCAATGGCCTCGCCTGCGCCACAAGGTTGGCCGCCAAGGGCCGCAGCGTCCTGCTGCTCGAATCCACCCCAACCCCCGGCGGTGGTGCGGGCACCCGCGAATTCGCCCCCGGCTATCACGCCCCTGCCCTCGCCCATGCCACGCGCGGTATCGACCCCCGCGTGATGGCAGGCATGGACCTGAACCGCCACGGTCTGTCCTTTCACCCGGCCCTGACCACCTCTTTGCTGGGTGGCCCGCCGCTGGATGTGCTGCGCGGCCAGACCACTGGCGCCGATGCGGCAGCCTTTGCCGCCCTGCACGCCAAACTCAGCGATTTCGCCCGCGTTCTGGCCCCGTTCCGCGCCCTGACCCCGCCGCGCCTGACCACATCGGGCAACGACTGGGGCAAACTTGCGCGCTACGGCCTTGGCATACGCGCCTTGGGCAAGGCCGATTTCCGCGAGTTTTTGCGGATGATCCTGATCAACGTGGCCGATGTGGCGGATGACGAATTGACCGAGGATCGGCTCAAGGGTCTCCTCAGCTTTGACGCCACCTTGGGTGCCTGGGCTGGCCCGCGTTCGCCCAACACGCTGATCCTGCTGCTCAATCATCTGGCTATCGGCGCGGATATCCTGCTGCCCAAGGGCGGCATGGGCGCGGTCGGTGCCGCCATGGCCAAGGCCGCTGCGGTCGCGGGCGTGGAAATCCGCACCGGCACCCGCGTCACCCGCATCATGGTCGAAAATGACCGCGCCGTGGGGGTTGAAACTGAGACGGGCGAAACTGAGACGGGCGAAACCGCAACCGGCGAAACCTTCCGCGCCACCACCATCCTTTCCGCGATCTCGCCGCGCCTGACCTTTCAATCGCTGGTCGGCCCGCGCCCTCTGGATGCCGGGTTTTATGACCGCACCCACCACATCCGGTCACGCGGCGCTGCCGCCAAACTGACCCTTGCCCTGACCGCCGCCCCCGATCTGGCCGATCTGCGCAAACGCTTTGTCATCGCCCCGTCGATGTCCGCCGTGGAAACCGCCTTCAACGCCGTGAAATACGGCGAGGTGCCAGACGCCCCCGTGATGGAGGTCGTTTTCCCCACCGCCTTTGACCCCGCCATGGCCCCCGATGGCCACCACATCCTGTCCGCCATTGTCCAGTTCGCCCCGCACGCCCCCAAGGCCGGGCTGGCGGCGGCGCGGGCGCAGATGCTGGAAAACACCCTGTCCCAACTTGAAACCCACATCCCCGGCCTGCGCGCCCTGATCGCCCATGCCGACCTGATGATGCCACAGGACATCGAGGCGCGGTTTGGCATGGTGGGCGGCAACTGGCATCATGGCGAATTGGCTGTCGAACAGATGCTGTTCCTGCGCCCCCTGCGCGTGGCGGCGCAATATGCCACCCCCCTGCCCGGCTTGTATCTGGCCGGCGCAGGCTCGCACCCCGGCGGCGGCATCACCGGGGCCGCCGGCTGGAACGCCGCCGGTCAGCTATTGGAGGGGAAATGAACGACCTCAGCCATTTCAAGACGCCACTCCTCAAAACCCCGTTCCATACGCGGACCAAGGCCGCCAACAAGTTGAACCGCTGGGGGCCATGGGCGGGTTACATGACCGCCTCATGCTTTGGCGACATGGACATGGAATACACCGCCATCCGCAACGGTGCCTCGGTCTATGACCTGTGCCCGATGGTCAAATACCGCATCACCGGACCCGACGCGCCCGACTATCTGAACCGCCTGACGCTGCGCAATGCCGCCAAACTGCCGGTCGGGTCGGTCCATTACACCGCATGGTGCGATGACGAGGGTAAAGTGCTGGACGACGGCACCCTGTTTCGCCACGGCCCGCAGGATTACCTGATCTGCTGCCAGGAACGCCACCTGCCCTGGCTCCTGACCTCCGCCCGCGGCTTTGCGGTTCAGGTGGCCGAGGTGACCACCGAAATCGCCGCTCTGTCCCTGCAAGGCCCGTGTTCAGCGACCGTTCTGGCTGCGGCAGGTTTCGACGTGACCGCCCTGAAACCCTTTCGGATGCAGCGCTTTGCCTTTGCGGGGGGTGAGATTTCCATCTCGCGCACGGGGTTTACCGGCGATCTGGGGTATGAGGTTTGGCTCCCCCCCACCCTAGCCCTGCCGCTCTGGGATCACCTGATGACCGCAGGTGCGCTGTGGGGCATCCGGCCCATTGGCAGCGATGCCCTGAACATTGCCCGGATCGAGGCGGGGTTCATCATCACCAACATGGATTTCATCCCCGCCGATCAGGCCCTGCGCGAGGACCGCGCCCGCTCGCCCCTGGAACTTGGATTGGGGTGGATGATCGACTGGGACAAGGGGCATTTTACGGGCCGCCGGGCCTTGCTGGCCGACCGGGCCAAAGGGTCGGCATGGGCACTGGTCGGTCTGGACATCCCCGGCAATGTCTCGGCCGAAGGGTCGATCCTGTACCACGCCAAGAAACACGAGGCCGGTTTCATCACCGCCGCCACCTGGTCGCCCAGCACCAAACGGTCGGTGGCCATCGCTCAGGTACAGGCCAAGTACCGCCGGGGTGACAATCTGTGGGTCGAAATCTATGC
This sequence comes from Rhodobacterales bacterium, assembly GCA_031384005.1. Classification (GTDB taxonomy): domain Bacteria; phylum Pseudomonadota; class Alphaproteobacteria; order Rhodobacterales; family Rhodobacteraceae; genus Stagnihabitans. The sequence continues at coordinate 4,290 of JANNAF010000356.1, forward strand.
CCTGCGCGAACTGCAATATGCCAAACTGATGCTGCAAGTCACCGTGGTCGACCGCCCCTTTTTCAACCCGCCCCGCAAACGCGCCACACCCCCGGGAAGGTTCTGATGACCGAACACCGCCACCCCACCTCGCCGGTTCTGGACCACTGTCCGCCGACCCTGCCCGCCCATGCCTATCATGACCCGGACTGGTACCAACGCGAGATGCTGACGATCTGGTCACGCAACTGGGTCTGGGCCGGGCGGCTGAGCGATCTGGCCCCCGGCACGGTGCAGCGCCGTCAGGTGGGCCCGGCCAACGTCGTCCTGTGCCGCGCCCCCGATGGCGCCGTCAGCGCCTTTCACAACGTCTGCCGCCACCGTGGCGCCGAACTGTGCAGCGCCGATGCACAGCCGATGGGCATGCTTTTGACCTGCAAATACCACAACTGGGCCTATGCCGCCCAGGACGGCCGGCTGATTGCGACCGGTCAGGCCCAACCGACTGCCGATTTCCGGCGACAGGACCACGGGCTGTTCCCGGTGGCTGTCAAGCACTGGATGGGGTTTGTGTTCCTGAACCTGTCGGCCGATCCGGGCGCGTTGATCGCAGACATCCCACTGACATCGCTGCAAAACTGGCCGATGGTCAGCCTCCAGACCGGCCACCGCTTTACCAACATCGTGCAGGGCAACTGGAAGATCTTGTGGGAAAACTACAATGAATGCCTGCACTGCGCGACGATCCACCCCGAACTCAGCGCGCTGGTGCCGATCTATCAGACCGGCCTCATGGCGGCGAATGAGGTGCCGGGCTGGACGCCTGACGACCCGGTCAAGACCTCCATGAAACCCGGTGCCACGACTTGGACCCTGTCCGGCCAACCCTGCGGCCCCGAATTTCCCGGCCTGACCGATGCCGAGCGTCAGGCCGGTTACCTGTTCGTCACTCTTTACCCCACCGCCTTTGTCGTGGCCCATGTCGACCATGTCCGCGCCATCGTCTTTGAACCGCTTGGCCCCGACCAAACCCGGGTGACCGCCGAATGGTATTTCGCCCAAAGCACGCTGAACCAGCCGGGCTTCGACGCGGCCCAAGTCGCGGCCTTTGCCAAACTTGTGCTGCAGCAGGACGCCGAGGTCGTGGAAATGAACCAGCGCGGCCTGCAATCGCCCGCCTTCACCGCAGGCCGGCTGATGCCCGAGGAATACGCCATCCGCGACTTTGACACCTGGGTCCTGAAAGAAATGGAGGCAACCCCATGAAAGACCTGCCCTTTGCCACCACCCCCGTCCCCAATGACTGGGACCGTCGCGGCCTGCCCGCCTGGGCCTATCACTCACCGGCGCTGTTCGAATTGGAACGGACCCAGCTTTTCCTGCGCCATTGGCAGGTTGCAGGCCACACCAGCGACATTCCCGCCCCGGGTGACTGGCTGTCGTTTGACATGCTGGGCGAACGCGCGGTCATCATGCGCGGGCAGGATGGCACCCTGCGCGCCTTTCACAACCTGTGCCGTCACCGCGGCGCGCGGGTGGTCGATGGGGTGCAGGGCCATTGCCGGGGGGCCATCGTCTGCCCGTTTCACGGCTGGGTCTATAACCTTGACGGCACCCTGCGCGGGGCTGCGGCACCCACCAGTTTTGGCGACTTTGACCGCGCGAACTTTGGCCTGAAACCCATTGATCTGCAACAGTTTCATGGGTTTTTGTTCCTGCGGTTCCACCCCGGTCCACAGCCCGATGTGGCGACCCTGATGGCCCCGTTCGATGCCGACTTTGCCGCCTGCAAGATTGCCGATGTGCTGCCCTGCGGCGTGCCCGATTGGGGCACCACCCTTGCGGTCAACTGGAAATCGGTGCGCGATGTGGACAACGAAGGCTATCACGTCGCCATGGCCCATCCCGGCCTGCAAGACCTCTATGGCCGTACCTACCGCGACCACTCGCTGGACAATGGCCTGTCGTTTTCGGTCGGCACTTTCGGCGATGTGCCGGGGCGGACATGGTCGGTGCGCAACTATGTCCGGCTGGCCCGGCCAGACAACCGGCCCGCCCATCTGCACAACGCCTGGACCTATTATGGCCTGTTCCCCAACACAGTCTTTTCCGTCACCCCCGAGGGGGTGCAACTGTATCACGAAATGCCGCTTTCGCCCGGCCAGACCCGCACGACCTGGCGCATGTACCGCCACCCGCACGAAGATCGTCAGGCCCGCGCCGCACGCTATCTGGCCTACCGCATCGACCGCGCCACCTCGGACGAGGATCAGCAATTGTCGGTCTGGTCCAACGAATCGATGAAGTCTTCCGCGTTCGAGGGGTTCCACCTCTCTGACCTGGAATTTGGCGTGCGCCGCCACCAT
>JANNAF010000382.1:0-19513 GCA_031384005.1 Rhodobacterales bacterium
GCCCCACGCCACGCGTAGGGTGGGGTTCCACCCCACCGCCCCCACTCAAAACACGAAATCGCCCGCCGTGATCTGTGCCGTGACCGTGGTGTTGATCCACAACCCCTCGACAATCAGCCACGCCCCCGACTTGGCCACATCGGCCCAGCCAACCCCCATGGCCGACAGGTCAATCCGGTCCTCGCCACGGGCAAAGTCGGTGATGTACATCGTGGACGTCCCATCCGCCGGGGTAAACACAAACCGGTCCGCCCCTGTGCCGCCGGTGAATGTGTCCCGCACCGCCCCGGTCCCGCCGCCATACAGCACATCGTCCCCGGCATCACCAACCAGCACATCCCAGCCGCCCCCGCCCTCCAGCGTGTCGGCCCCTGTGCCGCCATTCAGCGTGTCATTGCCGTTCTCGCCGCGCAACACATCGTTGCCGGCGTCACCATACATCACCTGATTGCCCCAGGATGTCGCGCCCCCGGTCAAAGTGTCCGCCCCGCCACCGCCGCGCATCTCGTCGTTGCCGCCGCGACCGTCCAACAGGTCGCGCCCGCCGCCACCATACAACTGGTCGGCATTGCCCGCCCCCATCAGACTGTCGCGCCCAGCGCCGCCATACAGGCTGTCGGCCCCATCAGCCCAACCGCCCGCCGTCGAAAACCCATACACCTCATCGTCCCCGGCATCGCCATACAGCTTGTCATTGCCGACATTGCCCCAGACCCGGTCGTCGCCATCGCCGCCATGCAGCGTGTCGTCGGCCTGCCGCCCCAGGATCAGGTCGGCCCCACCCGCGCCATTCAACCGGTTCTGCCCCGCCACGCCCAGAATGCTGTCAGCGCGCGCTGTCCCGGTGACGGACAATATCCCCGCGTCATAGGCCAAAACCCACCCCGCCGTGCCCGTGGCCGCACCGTATTGCGCCTGCATCGCCGCCACATCCAGCGTGCCCAACTGGTCGGTATAGGGCCGCGAATTGTGATAGGTCATCACCGTCTGCCATTGGTTGTCCAAGGCGGGGTCCAGCGTGACATCGCCCTCCCACGGGTGCTGCAACCCCATCGCATGGCCCAATTCGTGCAGAATGGTCTGAAAGCCGTAACTGCCCTCGTCATAATTGCCGCTGTTGTCGATCACCAACTCGCCCGTGCCGGTATAGGTTTCGGTGGCATAGGCCACATTGGCCCACCCCCCCCCGCCCGAGCCCCAGGTGTTCATGGCGTTGACCATCCCCTCGCCACTGGCCACCTCGACAAATCGTATCCCCGCCGCCTGTTCATACAAGGCCAGCGCGTCACGGAAATTGGCGCGCTGCGCCAGCGTCAGACTGGTATAGCCGTCCTGGGTATAGGAACTGCCCGCCTCCCATTCCGCCAGATCGGCCCCCTCGACAAAGGAATAGGTCACAATCACTGGCGTGCCAGCCACCGTCAGCCCGTTCCAGGCGATGTTCGGCTCACCGTCAGCCGCGTACAAGATGGCTGTGTAATCGCTGGCAACGGTCATGGCAAAATCCCCCAAATGCGGCCAAGCGCAGTTTTGGCGGCAGAATCTGTCACAGATAGGGCGGAGGTGCGGCCATTCTGGCCCCGCAGGCTGCGCTTCAGCGCACCGCACCTGCGACGTTCAAACCTTTCCACAGGGTTAACGGAAAATGCCAGCCCATTGCTTTCACACACATTTTACAAGTGTCCACGCGTGGGACGCCCGCCTCAGGCCACCCGGTTCATCGCAGCACCCGGTTGCGTGATCAACGCCATCCCGCCGTCGCCATGCTTGATCCCGACCGTGCCCGCCCCGATGCCCGAGAATGTCACCGACCCCTCGCCCATCCGCACCGTCATGCTGTCCTGGCCAAACTCGACCGTGTATCCCGCGACATCATCGGCAATCTGCAACACCACCTGCGCCCCGGCGGCGACATTCACGGTATCCTTGCCATCCCCCGCGCCATAAACCAGCGACAGGGTGCCGCCCACCGCGTTGATCGTGTCATCCCCCGTCCCCCCGGCCACGCCAATAACCGAGGCGGTGCGGACCGAGATCACATCATTCCCCGCCCCGCCATCCACATCCGCATAAGCCCGCGCCGCCGCCGCCCCAACCGAGGCGGAAACCTCGCCATTGGTGGCAACCACAGGCTCGGCCGCCACGGCAAACCATGCCGCCGCATTGCTGACCCCGGCGACGCCAACCTTTGCATCGACCGCGATGGCATCGTCGCCGTCGCCGCCCGTGACACCCGTCACCACCGCCGCCTTGATCGCAATCGCATCATTCCCGGCCCCGGCATCCACAGCGCTGACAACCCGCCCGCGCAGGGCCAGCGCATCATCGCCCCCCCCGGTCGAGATATCGCGGATCAGATAGGCCGCAATCGACAGCGCATCATTGCCCGCCACCACCGGCGCCGCCGTAACCACCGGCGCACTGGACGACCCGCTGGTGTCAATCTCGGATGTGGGCTCGGGCAAAACCGGCGCGGCCTCCGCCACCGGGGCGGCCACAGGCGGCACCGATGGCGGAACCGGCTCTGCAACCGCGGGCGGCACAGGGGCCGTGTCCACCACGGGGGGTGCTAAGGGGGCAGCCACCGTGGGCCCGGCACGATCGGTGTGAATGCCCGACACGACCCCACCCACGATGCTTAGCGAATCCGACCCGGCGCCCGTGTAAATCCCGCTGATCGTGGTGCCCGACAGGCGGACCTGGTCATCCCCCGCGCTGGTGGTCACATCGCTGATCGATTGCGCCTCGATCACCAGCTTGTCCCCCGGCGTGCCACCGCCCGACGACCCGGCAACCGCCACGGCACCGCCCTGCCCCCCCAGCACGATGGCCGCATAACTGGCCCCCTGCGCATCGGGGTTCTGTTCGGTCAACCGCTGCAACATGGCGGCCAGCTTTTGCAACCGCCCCTCCATCCGGGTATCGTCGCTGCGCTCGGGGCCGCGCACGCGGTCATGGTCGTGGTGGTGACGGTGGCCATTCCCGCCCGATACCTGCGCCGCAGGCCCCCGCAAAACGGACGCCTCTGCACCGTCCCTGCCCGCCGGGCGCAACAAGGACAGCGTATTTGCCTGAAAAGAACTGCTAATCTGCATCTTTCTGCTCCAATTTGCCCCGACCCTGTCCCAAGGTTGCCACAAAACCCCTCAGCCTTTGTTGAGGCCCAAGCCGAAACTGCGGCCGATTTTTCTCAAATCCTGCGCGGCGCTGCACAACCGGCGGTCCCTTTCGCACAATTGCACCAGGGGCGACGAAGGCGCATGTATCCTCCACCCACCCATGAGGAGGCCCGTGATGCCCAGACTGCCCACCTATTTCATCTCTCACGGCGGCGGACCCTGGCCATGGCTCGCCGGCATGCGCGCGTCACTTGCAACGCTGGAAACCGCTCTGGCCCGGATGCCCGCCGAAATCGGCACGACCCCCCGTGCGATCTGCATGGTGTCCGGCCATTGGGAACAAACCGACTTCGCGGTGATGTCCTCGCCCAAACCCAGCATGGTCTATGATTACAGCGGCTTCCCCCCCGAAACCTATCAGATCGTCTATCCCGCCCCGGGTGCCCCCGAAATCGCCCAGCGCACCGCCGCGTTGATTGCCGCTGCAGGCCTGCCGACCCATCTGGACCCCAAACAGGGCTTTGACCACGGCACCTTTGCCCCGGCCTATGTGATGTATCCCAAGGCCGATGTGCCGATCTATCAGGTGTCCCTGCAACACGGCTATTCGCCCGCCGCACACTTTGCCCTTGGCCGCGCCCTCGCGCCCCTGCGCGACGAAGGCGTGCTGATCGTCGGCTCCGGCCTCAGCTACCACAACCTGCGCCTGTTCGGGCCGGGAGCGAAAGTGCCGTCCAAGGCGTTTGACGACTGGCTGGCCGTCACGATGGCCAAAACCGGCGCCTCCCGCACCGACGCCCTGCTGGACTGGGAAACCGCCCCCTACGCCCGCACCTGCCATGCGCAAGAGGACCACCTCGTCCCCCTGTTCACCGCCCTGGGTGCCGCCGAGGACGAACCCGCCACCATGGTCTATCACGACGAAAACGTGTTCGGCGGCGTGACGGCGTCCAGCTACCGGTTCGGCTGAACCAAGATGGGCTAACCGCCTTTCCCATGCGGGAAAGCCGAACAGCCCATCCTACAAGTCGCACAAACGCAAGTCGGGACCTTGTAGGATGGGCGGTTCGCTGGTTGAGGAACGAAGCCAGCGGTTCGCCCATCTTCCCCACCCGGCAGGTCAAGGCGTCAATTGTACATGCACATGGTCATCATGCCGCGCCGCACGGCAGCCCTGAAACCGCAACTTGGGGTCTGACAGACCCCAGGCCTGCGCCAACGGCGGTTCCACGAATACCTTGCCGGCCCTTGGGTCGGCAAGCAGGACGCGGACAAGGGCGGCGGTGCGGAACCGGTCCACCGTCAGCGCCGCAAACCAACCCTGCAACCAATCCATCCGCCAACGCATCGTCGGCCAGACTGCCGGGCAATCCTCCTTGGCGGTCAGCGCCTCGAACGCGAAATAACCCACGGGCGACCGGGTCTGTCCGGACAGATAGCCGCCATCGGCCCCCGCATAATAGAACGCCAGATCCAGCTTTTCGCCATCGTCATGCGACAGATGCGGCAGCAGCGGGAACCCGTCGGCAAAGGGGAAACCGCCGTCCAGCGCCAGCGTGACCGTGCCCGGAAACTGCTCTGCCACCCGCGCCGCAGCATCCCCTGCCACCCGCGCCAGTTCAGGCGTCACGAAATTGCGCATCAGGGCGCAATAAACCACGGACTGCGCCCGCAGCGGCGCACCAAAGCACGGCAGCGCCACCCGCCCGGTCAGGGGTGCCACAAACTGCACCGCCCCCCAAACGCCGGCATAGATCAGCACAAAGGCCAGCAGGGGCCGGCGAAACCAGCGGGACAGTATCCAGACCAACCCGCCCAGTTGCATCAGCACCGTCAGCAGCAAAACCACCATGGCATGTCCCAGAATTCTGACCACAGCTAGCCCCTTTGCCAATCATGCCATTGGCGAAACCGGGCGATGCAGTCCGCCCCACCACCCTGCGCCACCTCCCACAGCCGGTGCTGCCCGGCCAGAATGGCAATCCGCGCCATATCCAACCGCAGCCCACGCCCGGCCTCATAGGCCGCCACCACCCGCTCCATCAGGTCCAGCGCGGTCAAACCGGCATAGATGAAATCCCGGTGCAGCGGCCCAATCCCCGCATCGCCAAAATCATAGATTCCGTTCAGAACCTGCTGCACCGGGTCAAAGGCCATGTTCCAGCCATGCCCGTCAAACTGCCCCAAAACCTGCCCCAGTGGGTCGGGTGGCAGGGCGGTGCGGGCCAACCTTTCGGCCACATCGCGCAGGTCGCGGGGCCAGACGGTGTCTGGCAGCACCCAATCCGCCACCTCCACCGCGCCGACCGCCCGCGCCTCCTCCACCGGAATGGCGTGCAGGTCCGCCATCAACAGCGCCAGATCGCCCGCCAGACGGTTCCGCGCCACCACCGGCAGCGCCTCATAATCCTGCGGCAGAACCTGCCGCCCCACCAACCCGTGATGCCAAGTCCAAACCGGCGGACCCTCGACCAGATGCATCCGCGGCACCGCCACCCGCACCCGCGGACCGATCAGCGCCAGCAGCCGCACCTCGCGCCGCAGCCGCGCCTCGGCCTGCCCATGACGGGGCCGCTTGACCACCACGCCCCCCACCGCCACCGCCTGACAATCCCAGCCGTCAGCCAGCGGCGTCACCCCGATTCTCACATCATGGTTAATCCACGCGGCAATCACCGGACCAAGACCATCAGGTAGCGGCATCATAGACCCTTTATAGGCGGTTTGTAGGTCGTCAACCTTCCGTTAATCTGGCCGATTAACACAGCGCCCTCAATGGGTTGCACCACAAATCTCGCAGTCCTCGCGCCGCTTGATCGCAATCACCCGCACCTCGGCATAAAGCGCGTCGTAAATCATCAGCCGCCCCCGCAACCCCTCACCCGCCCCAGTGATATGCTTGACCGCCTCCATCGCCATCATCGACCCCATCACACCCGGCAGGGGCGAGGCGACACCCGCCTCGGCGCAGGTCGGCACCATGCCGGGGGCGGGGCGATGCGGGAAAATGCACTGGTAACAAGGGGTTCCGCGGGCGGGGTCATACAGGCTGATCTGCCCCTCCCACTGCGTGATTGCTGCCGAAATCAACGGCTTGCCCGCCTTGGCCGCCAGTTGGTTCACCAGATAGCGCGTGTCAAAATTGTCCGACCCGTCCAGGATCAGGTCGTAATCGTCCAGTATCCCCGCTGTCTCGGCATTCAGCCGACGGCGGTAAGGCCGCACCTGAACAAACGGGTTCAGCGCCAGCATCGCATCGCGGGCAGATTGCACCTTGGGCGTGCCAATGCGTTGATCTGTATGGATAACCTGCCGCTGCAGGTTTGACGCATCGACAGTGTCGTCATCCACCACGCCAATCGTTCCCACCCCGGCAGCGGCCAGATACAGCAGGCTGGGCGACCCCAACCCCCCCGCGCCAATCACCAGAACCCGGGCATTCTTCAACGCCTTCTGCCCCGGCCCGCCAATCTCGCGCAGCATGATGTGCCGGGCATAGCGTTCCAACTCGGCAGGCTGGAACAGGGGCTTGGGCGCGTCCGGCACCTTAACCCGTTGTTTCAACCTTTGCAGGACAAAGACATAGCCAAAGCCAAAGGTCGCAAACCCCGTCACCAACACCCAGACCCGCGCATCATCCGACGTCAAATCCCCCGGAACCCGCAACACGAAAAACGCCAGAACCCAAATCCCGGCCAGCAAAATCCAGCGTTCCCGCTTTGGCCGGTCAAACACCCCGCCCAAAACCCACAACGCGCCACATAAGGCAACAATCCAGATCATCCGCGCCCCGTAGAGCCAAAGCCCCCCTCGCCCCGCACCGTTTCATCCAGGCTTTCAACCACTTGAAACCCCGCCTGCACCACCGGCGCCACCACCGCCTGCGCAATCCGGTCGCCATGCTGGATGGTATAGGGCTCGGCCCCCAGGTTGATCAGCGCCACGCCCAAAGGCCCGCGATAATCGCTGTCAATCGTGCCGGGGGTGTTGGGCAGGCTGATGCCATGCTTTACCGCCAGGCCAGACCGGGGCCGGATCTGCATCTCGTATCCCATTGGAATTGCAACACGAATTCCCGCCGGAATGATCGCCCGCGCCATCGGGTCCAGCGTAAAGCCACTCACCCTGTCCTCGGGCCGCAGGTTGGCCCGCAGGTCCGCCCCCGCCGCCCCCGCAGTCTCGTATTGCGGCAAAGGCAGGGCGCGGTCGGCCCAATCCTCCCACATCACCTGCACCACCGGGTCAGCCATGCGCCAACGCCTCGGCCATCCGCGCCGCCAACCGCCGCGCCACCTCGTCCTTGGCCAGCCTTGGCCATACCTCGGCCCCCGCATCGGTGATCAACGTCACAGCGTTTTCCATGCCCCCCATGATCCCGGTGCCGGGCGATACATCATTCGCCACAATCCAGTCACAGCCCTTGCGCAACCGTTTCGCGGTCGCATGGGCCACCACATCCTCCGTCTCGGCGGCAAAGCCCACCACCAGCGCAGGCCGCCCCACCGCAAGGGACACCGTCGCCAGAATGTCAGGGTTTTCAACGAATTGCAGCCCGGGCGCCTGCCCCGACCCATCCTTCTTCATCTTCTGGCCCGATGCATTGGCCACCCGCCAATCCGCCACCGCCGCCGCAAACACCGCCGCATCGGCGGGCAGGGCCGCCTGAACCGCCACCATCATCTGCATCGCCGTCTCGACCCGCACCACCGTCACGCCCTCGGGCGGGGGCACCGTTGCGGGCCCCGTCACAAACGTCACCCTTGCCCCCAGATCCCGCAACGCCGCCGCAATCGCCGTGCCCTGCGCCCCCGACGACCGATTGGCAATATACCGAACCGGATCAATCGCTTCGTGCGTCGGCCCCGAGGTTACCAGCACATGCCGCCCCTGCAACGGCCCGCCAAAAGTGCCACTGATGGCCGCGAAAATCGTCTCTGGTTCCGCCAACCGCCCCGGCCCAAACTCACCGCAAGCCATCTCGCCCTCGTCCGGCCCGACAAACCGCACCCCATCCGCCCGCAACTGCGCGATGTTGCGCTGCGTCGCGGGATGGTCCCACATCCGCACATTCATCGCAGGGGCCGCCAGAACCGGCGTGTCCGTCGCCAACAGCAGAGTGGACGCCAGATCATCCGCCCGCCCCTGCGCCATCTTGGCCAGAAAATCCGCCGTCGCAGGCGCCACCACGATCAAGTCGGCCACCCGGCTTAGTTGGATATGACCCATCTCGGCCTCGTCGGTCAGGTCAAACAGGTTGCTGTAAACCTTTTCCCCCGCCAGGGCCGACACCGACAGGGGCGTCACGAACTGCGCTCCGGCTGCGGTCAAAACCGGAGTCACCGCGACCCCAGCCCCCCGCAACAGCCTGATCAACAACAAGGATTTATAGGCCGCGATCCCGCCACCAATGACCAGAAGCACGCGTTTTCCTGCCAGCATCGGCACACCCCCAGCCCCAACCACGACGGCCAAGCCTAGGGTCAGCGCCCGGCGAACTCAAGGGCCGCCGTCAGCCAACAAACTGCGCGAAATTGGCGCCCTCGGCCTCCAGCGTGCGGCGCAGCTTGGTATAGGCCGCCGCCTCCAACTGCCGGATCCGCTCTTTCGACAGACGCAACTCCTGCCCCAGCGATTCCAGCGTCCGCGGCTCCTCGGCCAGTTGCCTCGCCCGCACGATCAGCCGCTCCCGCTCATTCAGCGCCGCCAATGCCCGGTTCAACCGCGCGCTCAGCGCATCGGCGTCATGCTTGGTCTCGAACAACTCGGCCGCCTGGGCACCATCATCCTCCAGCACGTCAATCCACTCGCGCCCGTCCTCATCCGCCGCCTGCGTCGCGTTCAAAGATGCGTCCGACCCTGCCAGCCGCCCCTCCATCATCGCCACTTCGGCCACCGACACGCCCAGTTCCGCCGCAACCGCCACCCGCAAATCGGCGCCCTCCAGCCTTTCGCCACAGGCCGCCGCCTCGCGCCGCAACTTGGCCTCGACCCGGCGCAGGTTAAAGAACAACGATTTTTGCGCCGTGGTGCTGCCCGTCCGCACCAAAGACCAGTTGCGCATCACGAAATCCTGCAACTGCGCCTTGATCCACCACACGGCATAGGTTGAAAACCGGAACCCACGGTCCGGGTCGAACTTTTCTGCCGCCTTCATCAGGCCAATCGCGGCCTCTTGGGTCAGGTCGTTCATCGACGCACCATAACGGCGATATTTGGCAGCCATCGAAATCGCCAGCCGCATATAGGCCGTCACCAGACGGTGCAGTGCCGCCTTGTCGCCATCGTTGCGCCAGGCCCGGGCTAACGCCGCCTCGGTTTCAGCCGTCAGAAGTTCCGCCTTGCGTGCTTGGCGTGACAGTATTTGGTCGGTATATCCGTCAAGTGCCATGGTCCCCTCCAGATCACACTTAGCCGTTCTTGGCTCTTTCCAAACCTACGCAGGCAAACCATGTTCGGATCACTCACCCCACCCAAGAAACTGCCGCCGCTGACACTGGTCATCGGGGGGGCGCGATCGGGCAAATCACGGATTGCCGAAGGGCTAGTCCGCGAAACCTACCTGCCGCGCCATTACATCGCCACCGCGCAGGCATGGGACGACGAAATGCGCCAGCGCATCGCCGAACATCAACGTGACCGGGGGCCAGATTGGACGACATGGTCGGTGCCCCGCGATGTCGGGGCCACCTTGACGCAAATCCCGGCGGGTCAGGTGGTGCTGTTGGATTGCGCCACCCTTTGGCTGACAAATGAACTGCTGGCCGACGCCAATATCCCCGCCCGCGCAACCGCCCTGCTGGCCGATCTTGCCGCCTGCGCCTCGCCTGTGGTCGTGGTGTCGAATGAGGTTGGCGGCGGGATTGTACCCGACAACGCCCTTGCCCGTGCCTTTCGCGATCATCAAGGCCGCCTAAACCAGCAGATCGCTGCGCAGGCCGGGTTGGTTGTGGCTGTCATGGCCGGTCTGCCGATGGTCCTCAAGGGCGTGATGCCGACAGACTGACCCATCATGTTTCGTGATGCCTGCCCGCACAAAACGCTGCTGTTCCAGCGCAGCAAACGCGTTTAGCCTACCGCAAAAGGAGCTGTTTATGACCTATGATCTTGTGATCGGTGACCGTGCCTATTCGTCGTGGTCCCTGCGCGGCTGGCTGCTGTTCGATGCCTTTGGCATCCCCGTCAACACCCTGACGGCCCGGCTTTACACCGACGAATTGGCCAATACTCTCAAGGCGTTCCACCCCGCCAGAACCGCCCCCACGATGCGCACCCCCGAGGGGTATGTCGTCCCCGAAACCATTGCGATTGCCGAGGAATTGGCCACCCGTCACCCCGACGCCGGTCTGTGGCCATCGTCACCCCGCGCCCGGTCTGCCGCCCGTGTTCTGGCAGCAGAAATGCACGCAGGTTTCACCGCGCTGCGCAGTCATTGCCCAATGAACTTGCGGGTCAGCTATACCGACTGCGCCCCGCCCGATGCCGTGCTGGCCGATCTGAAAAGGCTAGAGGTGGTTTGGGACTGGGCCCGCGCTGAAACGGGGTCCAAGGTCTGGCTGTGTGGTGACTACTCTGCCGCTGACGCCTTTTTTGCCCCAGTTGCCAGCCGGATCGCGACCTATAACCTGCCGCTCAGCGCGGCGGGCATGGCCTATGTCAACGCCCACCTTACCCATCCGTCCTTCAGACGTTGGCGCGCGATGGGTATGATCGACGGCGCGGATCAAGAGTTTTACCGCCGCGACTATCCCCGCCGCTTATGGCCCGGCCCGGCACCGCTGGCGGCCCATGCCGTCGATGGCACCGAGGCCGAGAACACCGCCTGCCCCTATTCCGGCAAACCCGTCACCCATACCCTGCGAATCGGCACCCGCCGTTTTGGCTTTTGCAACGCATTTTGCCGCGACAAAACCGTGGCCGACCCCGAAGCCTGGCCAAAATTCATGGACCTTTACAATTCGTAAACCTTTTACCCCCATCCGTTAACCAAGGTAAACGGGAGCAGGGTATGGTCGCACTGTCTTATACAGTGGCGTTCGACGGGATCGAGGCGCGGATGGTCGAGGTGCAATGCGCCATCGCGCCCGGCCTGCCCTCGTTTTCCATCGTGGGCCTGCCTGACAAGGCGGTCTCCGAGGCCAAGGAACGTGTCCGCTCTGCCCTGTCCGCCATGGCCATTGCCCTGCCGTCCAAACGCATCACCGTAAACCTGTCGCCCGCCGACCTGCCCAAAGAGGGGTCGCATTTTGACCTGCCAATCGCCATCGCGGTCCTCGCAGCACTTGAAATCATCCCAAAGGAAGAGGTGGAAGCCACCGTCGCCTTGGGTGAATTGTCGCTGGATGGTCGCCTGATCGCCGTTATCGGGGCGCTTCCCTCAGCCATGACCGCCGCCGAACATGGCTACTCGCTCATGTGCCCGAAATCTTGCGGGGCCGAGGCGGCTTGGGTCGGCGCAACGCCCGTCCTTGCAGCCAATTCGCTGGCCGAGGTGGTGCGCCATTTCACCGGGCAGCAACCCTTGCTGCCAGCCACGGCGGGCGAGGTGACAGCCCCGCCCTTCCAGCGCGACCTGCGCGACGTCAAAGGTCAGGAACGTGCCAAACGTGCGCTGGAAATCGCCGCGGCAGGCCGCCACCACATGCTGATGGTCGGCTCGCCCGGCTCGGGAAAATCCATGCTTGCAGCCCGCATGCCCGGCATCATGCCCCCGCTCTCCGCCGTCGAGGCCCTGGAAACCTCAATGATCCATTCCCTCGCGGGCCTTCTGTCCGAAGGCGGCATCTCCCGTAGCCGGCCCTTCCGCGAACCGCATCACACCGCCTCCATGGCCGCCATCGTCGGGGGTGGCAAAGGTGCCAAACCGGGCGAGGTCAGCCTGGCCCATAACGGCGTCCTGTTCATGGACGAATTCCCCGAATTCCCCCGCGCCGTGCTGGAAACCCTGCGCCAACCCATCGAAACTGGCGAAATCGTCGTCGCCCGCGCCAATGCTCATGTCCGCTATCCCTGTAAATTCCTGCTGATCGCCGCCGCAAATCCCTGCAAATGCGGGTACATGACCGACCCCGCCCGCGCCTGCGCCCGCGTACCGATGTGCGGCGACGATTACCTTGGCCGCATTTCGGGCCCGTTGATGGACCGCTTTGACCTGCGGATCGAGGTACCGCCCGTCGCCTATACTGACCTTGACCTGCCTGCGACCGGTGAAACCTCGGACACGATAGCCACCCGCGTCAAAGCCGCCCGCATGGTCCAAGAGGCCCGGTTCAAGGGCCACTCCAACATGCGCGTAAACGCAGATGCCGAGGGCGCGCTGCTGGACGAAATAGCCAGCCCTGACAGCGAAAGCCGTGATCTGCTGGCCAAGGTTGCCGAACGTTTTGGCCTGACGGCGCGTGGCTATCATCGGGTCCTGCGTGTGGCCCGCACGATTGCCGATCTCGACAAATCCGCAGCCGTGCGCCGTCCGCATGTGGCCGAAGCGGTCAGTTACCGTCTGGCCGCGTCGTCAAAGAGTTGACAGACACAACCTCGGCCACAAAACCCGCGACGTCACGCAACGCCGCCCGCGCCTCGGGCAAATAGCCATCCAGCAATTGCCAGACATGCGGACAGCCCGGCCATACCGCAACCTCGGCCACGCCCCCGGCCTGCCGCAAAACCTCCGCCATCCGGATGCTGTCATCCCTGAGGATTTCCGTGCTGCCCACTTGCATCAGCACACGGGGCGGATCGTCAAACCTCGCGTAAAGCGGCGACACCCGCGGATCGCAGGGATCAGTGGGCCCCAACACCATGCCAACCAACTCTGGCATCCGCGCCACGGGAAACAAGGGGTCACAGTCAGCATTGCTGCGCAAACTCTCACCCGTCATGGCAAGGTCCGTCCAAGGCGAAAGGGCAAACAGCCCTGCCGGGACCAAACCGCGGCCACATAGATCAGCCAACAACGCCAGCGCCAGACCGCCGCCCGCACTGTCCCCAGCCAGAATGATCCGCCCTGCCGCATAACCTTTGCCCAGCAATGCCACATGGGCCGCCCGCGCATCGTCAAACGAAGCCGGGGCCGGATGCTCTGGCGCAAGGCGGTACTCGGGCATCACAACCTGCAACCCGGTCAGCCGCGCAATCCGCCCCGCCAACCCTATGTGGGTGAACGGATTTCCCGCCACATAGCCACCGCCGTGCAGGTACAAGATAACCCAGTCGCTGCGCTGCCGCCGCACCGAAACCCAATGCAGGGGTACCGTACCCGGATCGACCAAGTGCAATAAATACGGCGGCACCCGCAGCAGACGCGCCATGCTGTTGAAATCCCGCCGCGCCTTGTCTGGCCCCGGTGTCCGCCGCAGGGTTGGCCGGACCACCCAGCGCATCACCCACGTCAAAAGCCGCAGACGGACACTCATGCCACGGCGGCGCGCTTGGCCTCAATCACCTGCCAAATGCGTTCTGCGGTGTTGGTGCCGTCAAACCGCTCCAACTCTTGAATGCCTGTGGGGGATGTCACGTTGATTTCCGTCAGATAGTCGCCGATCACGTCAATACCCACAAAAACCTGGCCCTTTTCTTTCAACGTCGGGCCAATTGCGGCGCAAATCTCCAGATCGCGCGGCGTCAGACCAATCTTTTCCGGGCGGCCGCCAACATGCATGTTCGACCGGGTCTCTCCAGCCTGCGGCACGCGGTTGATCGCCCCTACGGGCTCGCCATCCACCAAAATGATTCGCTTGTCGCCTTTGGATACGTCGGGCAAAAACTTTTGCACGATCAGCGGCTCCCGGCTCATCGAGGTGAACATCTCGAACAGGCTGGATAGATTGCGATCGTTCGGATCCAGCCGAAACACCCCAGCCCCGCCATTGCCATACAGCGGCTTCAGGATGATGTCCCCATGCTTGGCCTTGAACGCCCGAATGGTGGCCAGATCACGCGCCACTGCGGTCGGCGGGATCAGGTCAGGAAACTGCAAAACCAACAGCTTTTCCGGACAGTTCCGCACCCAGAACGGATCGTTGACCACCAGCGTTCTGGGGTGAATCATGTCCAGAATATGCGTGGTGGTGATGTAACCCATGTCGAATGGAGGGTCCTGCCGCAGCCAAACCACGTCATAGTTAGCCAGATCAACGACTTGTTCGTCACCGTAGGACACGTGGTTGCCCGCCTCTCGGCGCAGATGAATGGGCCAGCCGCGCGCAACGACGCGCCCCTCGACAAAAGCCAACTTGTCTGGCGTGTAGTAAAACAGCGAATGCCCACGCGACTGCGCTTCCAGCGCGATACGAAATGTGCTGTCCGCATCGATATTGACCGACCCCACCGGGTCCATTTGCAAGGCAACCTTCAACGGCATCCGCATCTCCTGCGCTGGTCAGTTCCAGAACGAATTGCATATCCCATCAAGGCGCAATCACTCGGCCATTCTCAGCTGCGCTTGGATATCCAAACGTGTTTTCATGACAGGTGACAGCGATGGTCCGCAACGCCCCCTACATGGCGCAGCTTGCCAGCAGTTGCAATTGATCAGGCAGCAAAGGCGTTGTGCAGAATCTCAATTCTTCCGACAGCGTCGACCAGGGCCACATCGAAACGTGACAAGGAATCCTGCCCATGCGGCTCTGACCCCAGAAATTCTGATGCAGTCTGCCAGATCCTGTTCATCTGTCGCGCCGAAAGATGGCTGGCTGCCTCGGCATGCGATCGGCTTTTCTTGACTTCGATAAAGACCAGCTGTTCCCCATCACGCGCAATCACGTCAATCTCACCGGCGCTGCCGCGCCAGCGCCGGGCAACAACCTGCAAGCCGGCGGTCAGGTACAGTTGTGCCACGCTCTCCTCAGCACACCGTCCCGCGTGATAGGATACCGCCCCACTCATGATCGCACCGTCCGGCTCATCGTTCCTGATCCAATCCCAATGCCAATTGATACGCTTCCCGACGCGACAAACCGAACTCCTCAGCGACCTGCGCTGCGGCCTCTTTGGTGGACAGTGTCGTCATAGCCCTCTTTAGTGCCAATTTCAGATCTTCGGGACTTGCCTGCTCCGTCACACCACGATCAACGACAATCACAACCTCGCCCTTGACGTCCCGCCCCGCAAAACTGTCAGCCAGTTCAGCAAGGCTGCCCCGGACAACCTCTTCGAATTTTTTGGTCAGTTCCCGACAGACGGCGGCAAGTCTGTCGCCACCCAGACAATCCCGCATGTCCCTAAGGCTTGCCTCAACTCTATGGGGCGATTCGTAAATAATCAGCGAAGATTGCCAATCTTTCACCTCCCTCAGCACAGTTTTGCGGGCCGCGCTTTTGTTTGGAAGGAATCCCAGAAATGTGAAGCGGTCCGACGGTATCCCGGAAACGGTCAGGGCACACAAAACGGCCGAAGGCCCCGGGGCGGCCAGAACAGTCAGGCCCGCGGCAATGGCCGCCCGCGCCAACTGAAATCCGGGGTCTGCAACCAGCGGCGTCCCGGCCTCCGAGGCATAGGCGACCGACTTGCCCTCTTGCAGTGCAGCGATCAGCCTTGGTCGAACGGCGGCACCGTTGTGGTCATGGTAGGCGAGGATGGGGCGGCCGGCGATCGGGATTCCGTGAATTTCCATCAGGTGCCGCAAGGTTCGCGTATCTTCAGCGGCCAAGACATCCGCCGACGCCAGAATATCCAGCGCCCGCAGGGTGATGTCACGCGCGGCCCCGATGGGTGTTGCGATCAGATGCAGGCCGGGTGCGATCCGCGCACCGTCAGGCGTGCCTTTGCCAATAGCCATGGTGTGCCGTCTCCTGCAAAGTTTACTTCCCCCGGCGATACGCATAAGCTGGCGGCGTCAGCCTTTGGTGAAGTCAGGGAGTATATGATGTTTCCCGTTTTGTCCCGTGTCCGTGTGTTCGTCGTCCAAATTGCCTTGCTTTTGGGCACCTTGATACTTTCGGCTTGTGAGCCGGGTGTTGGCCCTACGGCAGGAGGACCCGCCACCAATCCGGGCGCGCCGGTTCCCGTCGCCCTTTTGGTTCCGGGTGGCTCTGATGATTCCAACGACAACTTCATCGCCAACAGCCTTGAAAACGCGGCACGGCTGGCAATTGCCGATCTTGGCGGTGTGCAGATAGATTTGCGCGTCTACAACACCCAAGGATCGCCGGAACAGGCTGCGGCGATGGCTGTAAAAGCGGTCGATGAGGGTGCAAAGATCATTCTGGGCCCGTTCTTTGCGCTTGAGGCCAATGCCGCTGGCATCGCTGTGGCGCCGCGCGGGGTCAATGTGCTCAGCTTCTCTAACAATCCCGATGTTGCGGGGGGCAACGTGTTTGTCCTTGGTCAGACCTTTGGCACGACCGCCCGCCGTCTGGCCGGCTTTGCGGTGCGCAACGGCAAAGACCGGATCATGGTAATCCATGACCCCGATCCGGCGGGCCAGATCGGGCTGGCCGCAATTCAGGCGGCTGTTGCGGGGGCGGGCGGGTCCATAGCTGCGGTCGGCAGTTATGAGTTCTCGCAGAACGGTATCATTTCTGCCGTCCCCGGGATCGTGGCTTCGGCCAAGTCTTCAGGGGCCGAAGCGGTGTTCCTGACGGCGGATAATGCAGGCGCCCTGCCGTTGCTGAGCCAGCTTTTGATGGAAAACGGTATCAACCCCGCCTCGACCCAGTTCATCGGGCTTGCACGCTGGGATATCCCGCCGGCTACGCTTGCCCTGCCCGGTGTCCAAGGGGCGTGGTTTGCTTTGCCTGACCCGTCGACCAACCAGCAATTTCAGGCCCGCTATGCCGCCGCTTATGGCGAAGCGCCGCCGATCTACGCCGGTACCGCCTATGACGGCATCGCAGCCATCGGCGCAATTGCGAAAAGCGGCGGCGCATTGTCAGGTGCAGAACTGACCCAAGGCGCAGGATTTGTCGGCGTCAGCGGCATTTTCCGTCTGCGCCTGGATGGCACCACGGATCGTGGACTTGCCGTGGCACAGATCCAGAATGGCCAACTTGTCGTGATTGATGCGGCCCCCAGCAATTTCGGCGGTGCCGGGTTCTGACCCGGCGCGGGCGCAGACCCGCGTCGGACCGGCTCAAGACTATGCCCTTGGCGGCAGCGCACTTTTGCGCGCCGCCGGGGCCATGCTGGCTGCCCCGGACCTGCACGACCAAATCGTCGCGGCAACGGTCGACACAACCGACCCGCGATCTGTCCGCGGCGTTTGCGCGCGGCTGCTCAGCGATGCCAAAACAGCCGCCAATCTGTCCCTGCGCGCCCGATTTACCGCTGCCCCACTGGGCGCGCTGGACCAGATCCGTGCGCAGGCAGACCTGACGGATGCCCTTGTGCGCGCCGCCCTCGACATCGCCTACCGCCTTCACCCGCTGCACAACCCGACCGAGGCCGAACGCATTGCCGTTCTGGCCGTCGGCGGTTTCGGCCGCGCCGAAATGGCCCCCCATTCGGATGTCGATCTGTTGTTCCTGTTCCCGTGGAAAATCACCCCTTGGGCCGAGAATGTGATCGAAAGCCTGCTCTATGTCCTGTGGGACCTCAAGCTCAAGGTCGGCCATTCCAGCCGCACGGTCAAAGACTGCATCCGGCTGGGCCGTGAGGATTTCACCATCCGCACCGCCCTTTTGGAACAGCGTTACATCGCAGGCGACCACAGCCTTGCCCATGACCTTGATGCCAAGCTTTGGACCGACCTCTTTCGCAACACCGGACGCGAGTTCATCGAGGCCAAACTGGCCGAGCGCGAGGAACGCCACCGCCGTCAGGGTGGTAAACGCTATGTCCTCGAACCCAACGTGAAAGAGGCCAAGGGCGGCCTGCGCGACCTGCAAACCCTCTATTGGATTGGCAAATACCTGCACCGGGTCACCACCTCCGAAGGTCTGGTCGGCGCGGGCCTTTTGTCTGCCGATGAATACGGCAACTTTCAGCGCGCCGAAAACTTTCTGTGGGCGGCGCGCTGCCACATGCATTACATCACCGGCCGCGCCACCGACCAGCTGACCTTTGATCTGCAGGTCGAGGTGGCCGCCGCCATGGGCTATGCCGACAGTTCGGGCCGCCGCGCCGTCGAACATTTCATGCAAGACTATTTCCGCCATGCCACCCGCGTCGGCGAACTGACCCGCATCTTTCTGACCGAACTGGAGGCCCGCCACGTCAAAACTGAGGCGCGTCTGGCCGGGTTTTTCATGCGGGGCCGCGTCAAACCGGGCTTCAAACTGGTGCAGGGCCGTATCGATGCGGCGGACCCGGTCAAATTCCTTGCCACCCCCCTGAATCTGTTGGCCGTATTCGAAGAGGCGTTGCGCTCGGGCTATCTGCTGCACCCCAACATCATGCGCCTGATCGCCGCCAATCTGCACCTGATCGACGACAAACTGCGTGACGACCCCGGGGCAGCCGGGGTTTTTCTTGACCTGATGCTGAAACATGGCAATCCCGAACGCGCCCTGCGCCGAATGAACGAACTGGGCGTGCTGTCCGCCTTCATCCCCGATTTTGAAAACATCGTCGCGATGATGCAGTTCAACGTCTATCATCATTATACCGTCGACGAACACATCATCCAATGCGTTTCTGTCCTTGCGCAAATCGAACGGGGCGAACTGGTCGAGGAGTTGCCCGTCGTGTCCGGCATCCTCAAGGCCGGGGTGAACCGCCGGATCATTTACGTGGCTCTGTTGCTGCATGACATCGGCAAGGGCCGCCCCGAAGATCACTCGATCATCGGATCACAAATCGCGCGCCGGATCTGCCCCCGGCTGGGCCTGACGCCCGAAGAAACCGAAACCGTCGAATGGCTGGTCCGCTATCACCTTCTGATGTCCGACATGGCCCAGAAACGTGACGTGGGCGATCCGCGCACCGTGCGCGACTTTGCCAAGGCGGTGGAAACCCGCAAAAGGCTGGACCTGCTGACCGTCCTGACGGTCTGCGATATCCGCGGCGTTGGTCCGGGCACCTGGAACAACTGGAAGGCCATGTTGCTGCGCCAGCTTTATGGTCTGACCGCAGACGCCTTGGAAGGCGGCCTTGAAACATTCAGCCGCGAACGCGCGGTTGAGGACAGCCGCGCTGCCTTGCGGCAACGCCTGTCCGGTTGGTCGCCAGACGATGTGGCGCGCGAAACCGCCCGCCACTACGATCCCTATTGGCAAGGCCTGAACACCGACACCCAGGAAACCTTTGCCCGCCTGCTGAACGGGCTAAAGGATGACGAGATCCGCATAGACCTGACCCCCGAACCACAGCGCGACGCCACGCGCGCCAGCTTTGCCCTTGCCGACCACCCCGGCATCTTTTCGCGGCTGGCGGGCGCCTTGGCCCTGGTCGGGGCGAATGTGGTGGACGCGCGGACCTATACCTCCAAGGACGGCTATGCGACCGCCGTGTTCTGGGTGCAG
>JANNAF010000386.1:0-2906 GCA_031384005.1 Rhodobacterales bacterium
ATCATCGCCGGGTTGGAACTGGCCACATCTGGGCAGATTGTGATCCAAGGCACCGATGTTTCGGCGCTGGCGCCAGTGGACCGTGGCATCGCGATGGTGTTTCAGTCTTATGCGCTGTACCCGCATCTGACGGTTTACGAAAACATCGCCTTCCCGCTGCGCGTGCAAAAACTGCCTGAACCCGAGGTGCAGGCCAAGGTCGCCAAGGCGGCCGAGATTCTGCAACTGGGCGAAAAACTGCAATTGAAGCCGGGGCAATTGTCGGGCGGACAGCGCCAGCGCGTGGCAATTGGCCGGTCGATCGTGCGCAATCCCAAGATTTTCCTGTTCGACGAACCGCTGTCCAATCTGGACGCGGCGCTGCGCGGTGACATGCGCGTCGAACTTAGCCAATTGCACCGCGATCTGTCCGCCACGATGATTTACGTCACCCATGACCAGATCGAGGCGATGACGATGGCGCACCGCATCGTTGTGCTGAACGCGGGTCGGGTCGAACAATTTGGCACGCCGATGGAGTTGTACCACCACCCCGCCACCCGCTTTGTTGCCACCTTTATCGGGCAACCCAATATGAACCTTGTGCCCGCCACTGTGCTTGGGGCCGACGCCAATGGTCTGGGCGTTGAGTTGGACGGCGGTTTGCGCCTGACACTGCCGGTGGACACCAGCACGGCCCGTATCGGTGACCGTGTCGAGGTAGGGATTCGCCCCGAAAACGCCGCGTTGGGTGACGGGCTGACCATGAAGGTGCGGGTGTTGGAACGGTTGGGCGGTGTGTCGATCACCTATTGTGTCCTGCCCAGCGGCCTGCGGTTTTGCGCCACCCTGCCCGGCGATGCGCCCGTGGCCGAGGGGCAGACCATCACCCTGCAAATCAACCCCACCGATTGCCATGTTTTTGATGCCAGCGGAAAGGTCATGCGCCGCCGCATGGCCCCTGCCCTCGCCGCCTAAAGGAGACTTTCCATGCGCGTTGTCACAGCAGGCATTGGCCTGCGGGCCGGTCACGTCCTGTCCACCCTGAAACAAGCGATGCCCGAGATCGAGGTGGTTGGCTTTTACGACCCCCAGCCGACCCATCTGGACATGATCGGACTGGACACGCCCCGCTATGAAAGCGTTCAGGCAATGCTGGACGGGGCCAAGCCCGACCTTTACTGCGTGTTTTCGCCCAACCTGTTTCATCTGGATCACATCCGGCTGGGGTTGGAGGCCGGAGTGCAGGTGTTCACCGAAAAACCGGTGGTTGTCAGCATTGAGGAGACGCTGGAACTGGCCCGTCTGCTGGCCAAACATGGTGGGGTGAACCGGGCCATGGTGGGGCTGGTCCTGCGCTATTCGCAGCACATGGTTGATCTGCGGGCAGCGTTGAAACAGGGTCTGTTAGGCCAGATAGTGTCGCTTGAGGCGAACGAGCACATCGCGCCTTATCACGGCGCGTTCTTTATGCGGGACTGGCGGCGGATGGTCGATCTGTCGGGCGGTTTCATGCTGGAAAAATGCTGCCACGACATCGACATCTATAACATGATCACCGGGTCGCGTCCGGAACGGGTGGCCAGTTTTGGTGGGCGAAAATCCTATATCCCCGCCAATGCCCCCGCCTCGAACGAGGAGGCGCAGATTTTCCAGGTCAAGAAATCGGTGTGGAATTCGGTCGAT
This sequence comes from Rhodobacterales bacterium, assembly GCA_031384005.1. GTDB lineage: Bacteria > Pseudomonadota > Alphaproteobacteria > Rhodobacterales > Rhodobacteraceae > Stagnihabitans. The sequence continues at coordinate 1,666 of JANNAF010000386.1, forward strand.
GACGCGTTTCATTCGGACGGCGATATCATCGATTACCAAACCGCGATCCTGCAGTATGAAACCGGCACCTCGCTGGCGTTTCACACCAACCTGAACACCCCCGACGAACACCGCCGTTTCTGCGTGATGGGGACGCATGGCATGGCCGAGGGCGATTTTGTGCGCGGTTACCTGAAAATCACGGCGCGCGACGGCACGCGGCTGGCCGACCACGACTATACCCAAGGGGCCGCCGCAAAGGGTGCGCATTATGGTGCGGATGAAATGATGTGTGCCGATATTGCCAAGTATCTGCGCGGGCAGACCAAAAGCCTGCCGGTGTCGATTCTGGACGCGATGGAGGCTGGAATTGCCGCCTTGGCGATGGATCAGGCGCGCCAGTCGGGGCAGGTTGTTGACCTGACCGACACATGGGCCCGGCTGGACAGCTATGGATTGCGGGAATGACCCAAGCTGGCACGTATATGAGGGCCGAGATTGCCGAGGCACCCAGCGTTTTTGCCCGGTCGGTTGAGGGCGCCGTTTCACCCGCTGCGGCTGCGGCGCTGACGGCGCTGGATCTGAACGCGGCGCGGGCGTTTTACACGATTGCGCGCGGGTCGTCTGACGCTGCGGCCAATATACTTGCCTATGAGTTCATGCGCGAGACGGGCAAGCCGATGACCAGCCTGCCGCCTTCGGTGTTTTCGCTGGGCGCTGGGGTGAATATGGCTGGAACAGTGTCGATAATAGTGTCGCAATCGGGGGCGAGCGACGATCTGGTTCGGTCTGCCCGTGGTGCGCGGGCCAGTGGCGGCACGGTGATCGGGGTGATCAATCAGCCCAACTCGCCCATCGCGGCGACCGCCCATCTGACCCTGCCCATCGGGGCTGGTCCGGAATTGGCGGTGCCTGCGACCAAGACGGTGATCGGGTCGATTGCCGCTGGCATGGCGCTGTTGTCGCAGATCGTGCCCGGCTATGCACCGCGCGCCATGGCGTCGGGTCAGGCCATTGCGGCGCTGGCCGGGGTGATACATCCGCAGTCACAAACCCTGATATCCGCCCTGTTGCGCGCCCAACACGTCTATATCATCGGGCGCGATACCGGGTTTGGCGCTGCGCATGAACTGGCGCTCAAGCTCAAGGAAACCTGCGCCCTGCATGCCGAGGCCTATTCCAGTTCCGAGGTGTTGCACGGGCCGTTGCAACTGGCGACCAACCCACTGCTGATCCTGATTCTGGACACAGGCCAGCCCGAT
>JANNAF010000410.1:0-2112 GCA_031384005.1 Rhodobacterales bacterium
GACAGGGCGTTGACGGGCGGGCGGTTCAGCGTGACGACAGCAATGCCCTGAACCCGCCGCACCGTGACGCAGTCCGAGGTCCAGATCGTGTCATCCATGGTGTCGCCCCCCAAACCCGTTGCCGCGCAACCTGACAAAGCGGCGCGGTCAGGTCCAGCGGAAAACGGGGTCAGCGCCGCCCCAGCAACAGACGGAACACAAACGGCGCCAGAACCAGAACAAACAGGATCCGCGCGACATGGTGCAGCGCAACAAAGGCGACATCGGAATGGATCGCCATGGCGATCAGCCCCATCTCGGTCAACCCGCCGGGGGCGAGGGCCAGCATGGCCTGATCCAACCCGACACCCGCCACGCGCTGCATCACCAGCCCCGCCCCCAGCGCCAAGGCCAGTGTCAAAAGCGTGGCCCCCAGCGATAAAAGCCCGGCATGGGCCAGCGTTCGCCCGCCAATTCCGCGAAACCGGCAGCCCAGAATGGTGCCAAGGGCGATTTGCGCGACAGTGACCAGCAAGGCGGGGGGCGTGCTTTCGGTTAACCCGGTCAGATGCAACAGCGCCGACAGGATCAGCGGCCCCAAAAAGGTGGGCGCGGGCAGGTGCAGGCGGGGGCCGATCATGCCACCGATCACCGCGCAGCCAAGGAGGAGGGCCGCGTCCAGCAGCGACAGGGCGGCTGGGGCCGTCGGGGCAGGTCCGGTGCCCAACCCATGCACAAAGCGGAACCACAGCGCAATCAGGGCGATGGTCACCACGATGCGCAGGCTGTGGGCCAGGATGATCGGGGCAGGTTTGGCGCCGTTCGCCTCGCCAATCTCGATCATTTCGGTCAGGCCGCCGGGCATGCCGGCGAAATAGGCGGTGCGCCAGTCCAGCCGCCCGGCATAGCGGTAAAACGGCACCACGATCAGCGCGACGGCAAGGACATAGACCAGCAAGATCATGACGGTGCCCGCCCAGGCGTCCATCTGCGTCAGGATTTCAGGGGTAAAGCGCGAGCCCAGAAGGACGCCAATCACGGCCACAACGCCCGGGCGCAGGCGGTCCGGGGCCAGAACCGGGGCACCGCCGACCGCTGCCGCCATGGTGGCAAACAGCGCGCCCAACATCCACGGCAAGGGCAGGTGCAGCAGGTAAAACAGCCCACCCCCGGCGGCACCGACCGCAAGGGCAAAGGCATGACGCGGCAGATTGGGCACAGCAGGGTCCACAGGTTAAGGTTTGGCCAGTTATTGGGCGATGGTGACAACAATGTCCACTGGGGCCGCGCATCCCGTGCCGTGGTTTTTCCGCAGGTTGATTGGGTGCAATTCAAGATTGAACTGGCGCGGTTTCCTGCGTAGGTTTGCGCCATAGGCTAATGCCAGCCATTGAAAAGGTTGAGTTTTGGGAACCTTGTCGCAATTCACAGCCGCGCAGCGGTGCTTGGTATCTGCGGGCATAGCCATTCGCCAGGTTTCTGAAGCGTTAAAATCCCTGCCATGGGGTCTGTATTCTGCGGAGGAACCGGGCCGGGTCGACAGGTTTGCGCAAGGCTATTGCCAAAACCTTGGCCGGTTGGTGTTGCGCCTGGGCAATGTATACCGTTTGGGGAAGGGGTAGTGGTGCAACAAGGTAGTGTTTTCGCGGCGCATCCCCTGCCAATCTGGTTGGTTGATCCCCGCTGGACACGGGTTCTGTGGTGCAATGCAGCCGCCTGTCAATTGACAGGTCTGAAGATGGGTCGCGTGACGGCCATGGCCCCGGTTGAAATTGGGCTGTTGGGACCGGAACGCATGTATCGGGCGACGCCCGGCGCCGATGCGCTGCCATTGACCATCGAGGATGGAATCTGGGGCGGGCAGCCCGCGCTGGTCGTGATGGCGCAGGCTGCCATGGCACCGGGCAATGATCAAAGCCGGGCGGATATGCTGCTGGATGCAGCCAGCGATCTTGCGCTGTTCGGGGGCTGGCGGACCGATTTGAAGGCCCAAAAGGTCGAGGCGACCACGGGTGTCTATCAGGCTTATGGTTTTCCGCCCGGAACGCAGTTTGATACGGCCACTGCCATGGACTGCTTTGCCGCGGACGACCGGGCGCGACTGGAACGGGCCTTTGCCGATACTGTGGCCCG
>JANNAF010000420.1:0-2039 GCA_031384005.1 Rhodobacterales bacterium
ACCCAGCACAGGATAGCGCGTCGCCACCCGCATCAGCGGATAAAACAGGAACAACAAGAACAGTGTCGGCAGAAAATGCATGTGGTACTGCACCTTGCCCAGAATGAAATAGCCAAACCAGCTTTTGATTTGGGTCACCTGCTCCCAGATATAGGGCACATAGTTGAACGCATCGGCCTTGATCAGGCGAAAGAACGCATAGAACACCACCCAAAAGGCAAAGGGCACCAACAATCGTTTGGCCTGCATCCCGATGGCGTCGCCATAGGCCGGTTGCGCCTTGTCGACCCGCATCGCCATGATGAACAGCGAAAACAGAAAGAACATCTCGGACCCGGAAAACTCGCCCAGCGACCGCAAAAAGACCGGCAGAAGACGTTCGGACGGGTCCGCCGCCAAAAACGGCTTGCCGCCAAAATCGGTCGACGAATGGATCAAAACAACCCCCATCGCCGCGAATACCCGGTTCGCATCGAACCAGACCAGCCTTGGCTTCCCAGACGTGCTCATGGTTGGTTGCTTTCTGGAATGGCGCAGGCTTGCGGCAAGGCTTTGGCCGGCATCACCGGCGGCGGCAGGTTGTGCTTTTCCAACCCACATTCCATTGCGGCGACCTGACCATCGCCGATCACTGGGCGGCAGTATTGGAAATTGTCCAGCGCAAGCGCAGGCTCGGCGTCCTCGGCCATCCCGCAGGCGCAACAGGCCACCGATTTTTCCACCACTTTGGGGTGGCATTTGTTGTCACGCAAATCGGTCCCGGCATAGGCGGTCTGCCAGACCTGCGGGCCGTCGCTGACGTGTTGCAGGATCGGGCCTTGCACCTTGTAAAGCAGCGCCGCAAGGATGACACCGTTGTTGTTGGCGGTCTGCAACGGGATGAAACCGTTGCCGTTTTCATAAATCCCCTCATAAAACCCCAGTTCGGGTTCATAAAGGTCGGCCACGCTTTCAAACAGCAAATCGGTGTAATCGGTCTGCCACAGCGCCCACAGTCCGATGGCGGCCTTGGCAGACACGGCGGCGCGGTCGGGCTAGTATTCGCCCGTCGGGTCCAGCGTGTTCCACGCGTAACCATCGGCAAAAATCGAGTCATAAACAAAGAACGGCTTGCCGTTGACCTGATGTTCGGACCGCGCCGTCAAAATACCAGTCTGTTCCCAGCGGCGCTGCTGGACAAGATAGATCCGGTTGGCAAACTCGGCCCGCCACCCGCTGGAGGCGACCATGCCGTCATTGCTGCGGTCGGTTGGCAAATCCCAACCCAGTTCCAGCCCCTCTAGGATATAGCCTTCGGTCAGCACATAGTTCTGGTTCTTGAACACACGCGGGTCGCGCCCGTCATAAGGCACATCGACATCATAGATCGAGGTGTAGGCAATCGGCTCGGGCGCCATGGCCGCGTCCACATCAAACCCCCACAGCGCAAATCCCTTGGCGGCATATTCCTCATAGCCAAGACGGCCCTCTTGCACGTAATTGGTCTTGCCATCCCCGCTCAGGAACGCGCCATTCATGCGGCCATCCTCATCGGCAAGGTTGCAAAAATTCCACCGCATCGGCACACCATCGACCGAATTGGCCAGATGGGGATGCCGCTCTTTCAAGATGCGCAGCCAGACCAGCATCCGGCCAATGTCCAGCGCGGACATGCCAACTTCGCCCGGTTCGTTGGCATAGTTGACCTTCTCGCCGGTCTTGGCGTTGTAAACCTTGTTCGGGGCCTCGCCCTTGTACAGATCAAGGTTGCGCAGGGTGCCCAGCAGCTTGGTCGCGCGGGTGTCAAAGGTCCGCTTGTCGATCAGGCACAGCTCATAGGCCGACACCAGCGCACTGATATAGGACGCGGTGTCCCACAGCGTCGTAGAGGGAAACGACCCGACCGCGTTGACCAGACCAGTATCCTCTTGATACCGCGCGACGAAATAGGACCACGCGACCTGCGCCATCTTGAACTCGCGTTCGGTCAGCGCCCCATTGCGCCCGACATGCGGACGCGACATGGCCCCCGGCCTGCGGGCACAATTGGGGTCCAGCTT
>JANNAF010000505.1:0-2791 GCA_031384005.1 Rhodobacterales bacterium
TGGACCCAGTGGTGGGCTATGCCGTCGACACTGGCGGCTTTGACCCCGCCCCGCCAATGGCCACCTTTCCGCACTGGCCGCCCCTGCGCATCGCGGCCGATCTGTGGGATGATGCCGGGATCGGTGCCGCCCGTCTGGCCGTGATGAACCGTGCCGAGGGGCCCAAGACAGTGATCCTTGCCCGTACCGCCGACCGCGCGGTGGGCGTGGCCTTTGTCGCCCTGCACGGCACCACCGCCATGCTGCACGCGCTGGAGGTGTCGCCCCCCCATCGCAGGCAGGGCACGGCGCGCCACATTCTGGCGGCGGCTGCCGTCTGGTCACGCGGGCAGGGGGCCCAAACGCTGGCGCTGGTCGTCACCGTGGCGAATACCGCCGCCCGCGCGCTCTATGCTTCCCAAGGGATGCAAGCTGTGGGACAGTACCACTATCGTCAGAAATGAGCCCGAAGAGGCCGCCGCACGTGCGCAAACGCCTTCCCCTGATCCTTGGACTTGTGCTGACCGCAGCCCCGCTGGCGGCTGGGCCCCTTGGGTTGACCTTTCCGGTACCGGCCACCCAGACCGGCGCACGGGTGGATGCCCCGGCGCGGGTGGCCTATGCGATCTCCGGGTTTGACGGGACGCAAGTCCCCAGCCGGCTGGTCGAGGGGGCGCTGGACCTGCGTGCCTATCGGTTGGACGGGGTGCGCGGCAATACGCTGTCCCTGATGCAACCGCTGCAGGCGCAGGTGGAACAGGCCGGATACCTGCGGGTGTTTGACTGCACGACGACAGCCTGTGGCGGTTTTGATTTCCGCTTTGGGATCGAGGTTTTGCCCGAACCGCAGATGCATGTCGATCTGGGCGATTTTCACTATTATGCGGGGCAGAATCCGGCAGGCGATGTCGTGACCCTGCTGGTCAGCCGTGCGGCTGATCAGGGTTTTGTGCAGATCACCTCGGTGATCAAGGGTGCGGTCGCCGCGGTGCCTGCGGCCCCCCCACTGGATTTGTCGCAACCGACCCCATCCGCACCCCAACCGATGACCGCCCCCCCGACCCCAGAACCCCAACTGACCGCGCTGGACCCCCAGCCGCCGCCCCCGAACCCCGACAGCCTGGACGCCGGTTTGCGCGCCCAAGGTACAGTGGCGTTGGACGATCTTGTGTTTGCGTCGGGCAAGGCGGTGCTGGAGGAGGGGGACTATGCGTCGCTGGCCGCACTGGCCCTATGGCTGCGCGCCAACCCGGACCTGACAGTGACGCTGGTTGGCCATACGGACGCCAGCGGGTCGTTGGCAGGCAATGTGGCGCTGTCCAAACAACGGGCTGTGGCGGTGCGGACGGTGCTGATCCAGCAATACGACCTGCCCGCCGGGCAGATGGACGCCCAAGGGGCAGGATACCTTGCCCCCCGCGCCAGCAACCAGACACCCGAAGGACGGCAGCGCAACCGGCGGGTCGAGGTGATGCTGACCTCGACCCCCTAGCCAAGATGGGCAAACCGCCTTTCCGGGTCCGGAAAGGCGAACTGCCCATCCTACAAGTCACGCATGACCTGCCCGGAATGGCAAAGGGCCGATGTGGCATCCACATCGACCCTTTCGCCCGGATTGATAGGCTGTAAACTTGTAGGATGGGCAGTTCCCCGTTTCGCCCTTGGCGGAATGGGGGTTTGCTCATCTTGGTCCGGTCACCAGTTGTCTGGCCCCTTGTCGATGTAACGCCGCGCCAGAAAGTCGATGAAGGCGCGCACCTTGGGCTGTGTAAACCGGCCCGGCGGGTACACGGCATAAATGCCCTGAACCTCGGTTGGCAGGCCCGAAATCGCCTCCTCGACCAGCCCCTGTTTCATGGCGTCGGCGTACAGGAACGATGGCAGATAGGCGATCCCCAGCCCCGACACGGCGGCATTCAGCAGCGATTGCCCGTCGTTCACCGTCAACCAGCCCGCCGTCCGCACCTGACGCTTTTCGCCCGAGGGGGCCGTCACTTTCCACACGTTGCCATTGGCCTGGTTGGAATAATGCAGCAGCTTGTGATCGTTCAGATCGTCAATCTTCAGCGGCCGCCCATATTTCTGGAAATAGCTGGGCGAGCCGATCATCTTTTTCGCGGTGTCCGTCAACTTGCGCGCCCTGAGGGAACTATCCTCAAGGTCGCCAACCCGGATCGCCATGTCGAACCCTTCGCTGATCAACTCGACATAACGGTTGTTCAGCACCATGTTCACCGTGATATCCGGGTATTCCAGCAGGAAATCCCCCAAGATCGGCGACAGCAGGTTCACCCCGAAATCGGTTGCCACCGAGATGCGCAACAGCCCCGACGGTGCCGATTGCATCGAGGTGACCAGCGCATCCGCCTCACCTGCATCGTTCAGCACCCGCCGCGCCCGGTCATAATACGCCAGACCAATTTCGGTCGGCGACACCCGGCGTGTCGTTCTGTTCAACAGCCGCGCCCCAAGGCGCGCCTCAAGGGCCGAGACATGTTTCGAAACCGCCGATTTCGAAATCCCCATCTTTTTGGCCGCGTCTGTAAAGCCGCCCTGATCCACAACCGTGGCAAAGGCCTCCATTTCCGTCAAGCGATCCATCCACGTACCTCTGAGTTCAACTTCTACAGGTCTTTCTGGCGGTTGAATCAGGCGGGAATAGGACGCGGGACAGACAATATCAGGGTTTAAGCATGGACTGTGGAGGGCAAGGAAACAGCTCTGCCATAATTCCGGCTTGCCTATGAATTGCGTGTACCCTGTCGCCCGGTTAGGTTTCTGCAATCAGCAACATGAAAGGCGACGCTATGGA
>JANNAF010000507.1:0-1508 GCA_031384005.1 Rhodobacterales bacterium
GACAGGCCGACTGCCTCGAAGTTCAGGCCGCCTCGGTAGGACGAGATGACCGAAATCCCCATCTTGGACATGATTTTCAACAAGCCCGCGTCGATGGCGTCGCGGTAACGGCGCATGGCGTCCATCAAGGTGCCGTCAATCAGGCCGCGAGACACGCGGTCCGCGATGCTGTCCTCGGCCAGATAGGCGTTCACGGTGGTGGCACCGCAACCAATGAGGACGGCAAAATAGTGCGGATCGATACATTCAGCCGAGCGCACATTGATGGAGCAAAAGGTCCGCAACCCCTTGCGGGTCAGCCAGGAGTGAACGGCCGATGTCGCAAGAATCATCGGCATTGCGACCTTGTCCGCCGTCTGGTGTTGATCGGTCAGGACCAATTGGCCCGCGCCAGAGCGCACGGCGTCTTCGGCCTCGGCACGGATGCGTTCCAGCGCCTTGCGCAAGGCGTCGGGTTCGGCGTCGGCGGCAAAGGTGCAGTCGATAAAGGCGATCTGATCGCCAAAACGCTTGGCCAGCACGTCGAACTCGCCGTTGGCGAGGAAGGGCGATTCCAGAACGAGGATCTCGGTCTGGCTGGAGTTTTCGTCCAGAACGTTGCGCAGGTTGCCAAAGCGGGTTTTCAGCGACATCACCCGGCCCTCGCGCAGGCTGTCGATGGGCGGGTTGGTCACTTGGCTGAAGTTTTGGCGGAAATAGTGACTAAGCGGCCTGTATTGACTGCTTAGGACGGCGGCAGGCGTGTCATCGCCCATCGAGGCGATCATTTCCTTGCCATCCTCAGCCATGGGGGCGAGGACCTGTTCCAACTCCTCCAGCGTATAGCCAGCGGCGATCTGACGGCGGCGCAGGTCGGCACCGGTGAACATCGGCGCCTCGGGGACGTCACGCAAAAGGGCGTTCAGGTCGACAATCTTGCCCACCCATTCGCCATAAGGCTGGGCGGCGGCCAGTTTATCCTTGAGCGGGACATCGTGGTAAAGCTTGCCCTCGACCATATCGACTGCAATCATCTGGCCCGGCCCAAGCGCGCCTTTTTCGCGAATTGTTGCCTCGTCCACGGGAACCATACCCGCCTCGGAACCTGCAATAAGCAGGCCGTCGCCGGTGATGACATAGCGCATGGGACGCAGGCCGTTGCGGTCCAGACCACCGCAGACCCAGCGGCCATCGGTCATCGCAAGGGCAGCAGGTCCGTCCCATGGTTCGATGACCGAGTTGCAATAGGAATACATGTCAGCCCAGGCTTTGGGCATGTTTGTAGTGGCCTTGGACCACGCCTCGGGGACCATCATGGTTTTGGCCATCGGGGCCGAGCGGCCTGAACGGACCAGAGCCTCGAACACCGCGTCAAGAGCGCCCGAGTCCGAAGTGCCGGACGGGATAATGGGCTTGATATCCTCGGCCGCGTCGCCAAAGTTGGCGGAGGCCATGCGAATCTCGTGGGATTTCATCCAGTTGACGTTGCCCTTGAGCGTGTTGATTTCGCCGTTATGGGCCAACATGCG
>JANNAF010000530.1:0-7699 GCA_031384005.1 Rhodobacterales bacterium
AAAGTCATAGCGGTCCGAATTGGTCGCCCGCCGCAACGCGTCGGCCAAGGACTGGCGCAGCGTCAGCATATTCAACCGAACCTCCTCCAACTCGGCCTTCCAATCGGCGCGCAGGGCAGCGTCGGCCAAGATCATCGTCACCAACCGCGCGCCATGATCGGGGGGGAAGCTATAGTTCTGCCGGTTCAGAAAGTTCAGATTGCCCTGCACCACCGCCTTGCGGGCGGGGTCGGTCAGGGCGATCAGGATGCCGGTCCGTTCGCGGTAAATGCCAAAGTTCTTGGAACAGGACGCAGCAATCAAAACCTCGGGGAAACTGGCTGCAACCAACCGCGTCGCGGCGGCATCCTCCTCCAGCCCATCACCAAACCCCTGATAGGCCAGATCCACAAACGGCACGGCCCCCCGCGCGCGCAACAGGTCCACCACCTGCGCCCACTGAGCCATATCCAGATTGGCCCCGGTCGGGTTGTGGCAGCAGCCGTGCAGCAACACCACATCACCGGGCGCGACCCGCCCCAGATCGTCCAGCAGACCAACGAAATCAATCCCGCAGGTGGCGGCATCGAAATAGCGATATTCTGCCATCGCCATCCCCAGATACTTGATGATCGAGGGGTGATTGGGCCAGGTCGGGTTCGACAACCAGACCTTGGCGCCGGGCGCCGACAGTTTGATCAGTTCCAGCGCCTGCCGGATCGCCCCGGTCCCGCCCGGTGTGGCAATTGAGGCGGCACGGTCGGCATAACCGTCGCCCAGGATCATCGACACCATCGCCGCCGCAAAGGCAGGTTCACCGGCCAGACCGGTGTAGGTCTTGGTCGTCTCGACCTCCCACAACTGCCGCTCGGCGGCCTTGACCGCCCGCATCACCGGGGTCAGGCCCGTGGCATCCTTGTAAACGCCGACACCCAGATCAATCTTGTCCGAACGCGGATCGTCGCGGTACAGCGCGATCAGCTGCAAGATCTTGTCTTGCGGCTGTGGGTTCAGGGTTTCCAGCATCACTTATCCCCTTTCGACAGGCAGATCTTTGCGACCGCCCCATTCCGACCAAGACCCGTCATACAAGGCATGGTCGCGGTGGCCAAGCCGTTCCAGTGCAAGGCTCAGCACTGCTGCCGTCACCCCTGACCCACAGGTCGTGATGACGGGCCGCGACAGATCAACCCCGGCCCCGGCAAACACATCACGCAGCGCCTGGGCGTTTTTCATTGTGCCGTCGGGGTTCAGAACTGCGGTGAAGGGCAGGTTCAACGATCCCGGAATATGCCCGCCCCGCAAACCGGCCCGCGGCTCTGGCGCCTCGCCCTTGAACCGGGCCGCAGACCTTGCATCCACAATTGCGGCCGATCTGGTCTGGGCGGCGTCCAGAACCTGTGCAGCGGTCTTGACGAAATGCGGCTGCAACCGCGGCGTCAGATGGGGGGCGCGCAGATCGGGCGGCGCTGTCGTCACCTCACGCCCCTCGGTCCGCCATTTTGGCATCCCGCCATCCAGCACCGCAACCAGGGTCAGCCCCATCAGCCGAAAGTTCCACCACACCCGCGCGGCCGAGAATATCCCCGCCCCGTCATAAACCACCACCTGCTGCCCATCGCCAATCCCCAAGGCCCGCACCCGCGAGCTGAACTTTTCGACCGGGGCGGCCATATGTGGCAACGGGCCGGTCAGATCGGCAATCTCGTCAATGTCGAAAAACCGCGCACCGGGAATGTGCCCGGCTGCATACTCGGCTTTGGCGTCGCGGTTCTGCGCGGGCAGATACCACGACGTATCCAGCAGGCGCACCGCCCCCAAATGCGCGGCAAGCCAATCGGTCGAGACCAGCGTGGTTGGATCATCTGGCAAGGCAAGGCTCATGATCGGCTCCGGTTACGGTTGACCTGACCTAACCCCATGACGCCGCCGCAAACAAGGCGGCGCTTGGGCTTGTTGACTTTGTATCGCGTTGCGATCTTTAGTGGTGCGGTGCCACAGTAGACTATTTCTGCGGGAGGGCGCTGTGCGGGACCGTTGGAAATTCATGGCAGCCCTGATCGCAGTGGCGCTGGTCTGGGCCCTGACCTTTCCCTTTACCAAGATTGCGGTTCTGGGTGGGTATCGCACCTATGGGATCACCTTTCTGTCGTCGTCGCTGACCATTGTGATGCTGGGGGTGATCGTCGCCTTGCGCCGCAGCGGTTTGCCGCTGCATTGGGGGGCGATCTGGCGCTATGTCATGTCGGCGGCACTGGGGACGGTGGTCTTTGCCGGCACCACCTACAAGGCGGCCGAACACCTGCCATCGGGCGTCATCACCGTCTGCATGGCGACCCTGCCGCTGGTGTCGTTCTTGCTGTCGTTGGCATTGGGGATGGAGCGGGCGACAGCAGCGCGGATTGGCGGGTTGGTGTTGGGGTTGGCAGGTGTCTTGCTGATCGCCCTGCCCGAGACAAGTTTGCCAAACCCGGCTGCGGCCATATTCATCCCCCTTGCGATCGTGTCGGTGGCGTCCTTTGCGGTCGAGGGGATCGTGCTGGGCAAGTATGGGCGGGGTGGACTGGATCCGTTGCAACTGTTGCTGGGATCGGCGGTCGTGGCGGTTGCGATGACCGCGCCCATCGCCTGGGCGACCGCAACACTGCGTCTGCCACAGGGGTCTTTCGGCGCGGCGGAATGGGCCATTGTCGGATCGGCGTTGGCCAACACGGCGGCCTATGCCGGTTATTTCTGGATCGTGGGTCGCGCAGGTCCGGTCTTTGCGGCACAGGCGTCGTATATGGTGACGGGGTTTGGCGTTGTCTGGTCCATCGTCCTGCTGGGTGAAACTTATTCCTCTTGGGTATGGGCCGGGATGGTGGTCATCCTGGCCGGAATGACCCAGGTTTTGCCCCGGCCGAAACTGGCCGCCACCGCACAGTAAGCCGGCACCGATCATCAGCGCAGACCGGCCTGAGGCTTTCTGAATGCAAGGGTCGCTAAATCCGCTGTGAACCCGTTCGGGCACGTTACGCCAAACTGCATTGTAATCCCCAGATCGACCCCTGCCACCGGCAACGGGCTGGACCTGCCCGCCTTGGGCGATTTTGCCTATGTCTCCGAGATGATGTTGGGCTTTGCCCTGACTGACGGGCGCGGGATATATGCCAGAAATGCGGGCATTTCGGTTCAGGTCGCGGGCAGCGCCTTTGGCCACATCGGGTATGGATACGGCTACGGTGCGGGGATGTGACCGTCGCGCAGGGTGGCAGCGTCTTTGCCGATTATGGGGCCGTCGCCTTTCAGCAGCCGGGGTCAGTCAACACTACTGCGGCGATTTCGGGCTATTATGGCGTCACATCGGGCGCTGACATAAGGATCGGGCGGGTTTGGGGCGCGGCCGCGAACAACAGCCTGACGGGCAATGCGCTGAAGGGCAGGCCAAGACAGCATCGACCCGTCCGACATTGATGCGCTTGCGGCTGGCGGCGATCAGGCGTTCCCCTTTGTCGGCGCGGGTCCAATCACCGATTTCGGCCAGATCAGTAATCGCATCACCGCAACGGCCACCCTTGTCGGCATCAGCGTGAACTGCACCACTGCGTTCGACGTGATCAGGCTGGACAGCGCCATCGCCCTGACAGCGGCAAATTTCGTCCTGTAACGCCGCACCCTATTCGCGGTGGCCGTGTTTCAGGATGCGGGCCTGCTGGATGCCCCAGTCCCGCTTGGCCGAGGTTTCGCGTTTGTCGCCCTGTTTCTTGCCCTTGGCGACGCCCAGCTTCAGCTTGACCATGCCTTTGTCGTTGAAATACAGCTTGATCGGCACCAGCGTCATGCCCTCGCGGCCCACGGCATTCCACAGGCGCGACAATTCCTTTTTGTTCACCAACAGCTTGCGGCGGCGGCGTTCGTCATGCGGGAACAGCTTGGCCTGCATATAGGGTGCGATATAGCTGTTGATCAGCCACAACTCCCCCCCCTCGACCGAGGCATAGCTTTCGGCGATGTTGCTGCCGCCCTGCCGCAGCGATTTGACCTCGGATCCAAACAGCATGATCCCGGCCTCAAGGTCGGATTCGATGAAATAGTCGAACCGCGCCCGGCGATTTTCTGCGATAAGCTTGGAATTTGGATCAGATTTTTCTACCATGACCTGCCCGAGATAAGGGCGGGGGCGGAATATGTCCAGAAGGGGGCGGCGTGTTCATTCAGATTGCGGTTGGAACCTGCCTGCTGGTGTTCAACATCACCATCGCTGCCGTGGCGGCGATGGCGCTGGAAGTCATCTTTTTGCGGTTGCACCCGTGGTTGATGCGCGAACCGCACCGCCCCAAACTGGTGGTTCTGCTGATGGGCGTGTCCTTGTGGGTGCTGGGGGTTGTCACCTTGGGGGTCTGGATCTGGGCTGTGGCGCTGTTTGGTCTGGGCGCTTTTGGCACCTTCGAGGAGGCGATGCATTTTTCATTGGTCGCCTTTACCACGCTGGGACTGGGCGATCTGATACCGGCCAAAGAGTGGCGTTTGATGGCGGGGATGGAGGCGGCAAACGGGTTCCTGAACTTTGGCCTGTTGACCGCCTTGTTGATCGAGGCGCTGCGCCAGATCCGGCTGGGCCAGTTTGAACACCAGCGCAGGCAAGACAGATAGCGCCCCCTCATGCCGCCAGCCGAGCGGCCCGCCGTGCCAAAAAGGCGCGTGCCGTTGCCGCATCCAGCCGCGGGAAAAAGCTGTCCTCAGGATAGCGGCCCGCGCCGTCCATAACCCCGGGGCAATGCAGCAAGACGCCCGAGTTGGCAAAAATGATCTCTTCATCAGCGAACAGCGGTGTGATCACCTCGACCGTCAGGACAGGAAACCTGCGCCGGATCATGGGGTCGCAAGTCAGTGCTATGGCAGGCACCAGCGCATAGGGGGCTGCGCCAAGGGCCGGATCGCCCAAGGTGTCCATCAACACATGCTGCCCCGGCACCAGCATCAGATCGCTGCACGCGTCATAGCTGCCGCCCGGTACATGGATCAGCGCTGATTCTGCCGCCTGCGTCAGATTGCGCCGATCCAGCGCATGCACCCGCGCCAAACCGCCATCCAGCGTTTGCACCTTGTCCCCGATGCGCAGTGTTTCCACCGGGACCCAACCGCGTGCCCCCTCGACCAGAGTTCCGGCCACAATTCCGCCAATAACCGGTGCGGAAATGACCGCAGGTTGGCGGTGCGTGACCAAGGTGCTGTCCATCGTCAGTTGGGCAAAATCCTGCATAAACATGGGCTTATCCTTTGCGTTAATCTGTGTAGCGGCCGATCTGGCCATGTGCCCAATCCACACCTGAATTTCGCCATTTTTTCGACATGGGCGAGACATGGTTGCGGCATTGTTTCTATTGGAATGACAATTATAAGAATTGGCCCTGCTAATAAGCTGGCGCGCACCCTGATTATTCAGTTGTTAAGCAACAATCTGCAATCGGCGGTCGGTAATGTCTGATGATTCTCTGGGCGGTTTCAAATAGGCGGTGGTGGAATTTCCAGGAATGGTTTTCGGTTTGGCGGCCGAGGGTCCGGTGGACCTGCCGGTTGGCAGGCCCGTGCGGGGTGCGACAGGGTCGTTCCCTAAAAATGTATTAAAAACAGATAATTGCTGCCGAAGGGGATGGGTCGGGTTTTTGGTTTGTCGTGTCCGGGACCGCGCCTGCCCATCTGTGGATGGACCGAAAAGGCTGAATTGCAATTAGGGGTTGTGCGGTGGCGATGAATTGCAATCTTGTGGCCACCAAAGCAGCGGTCACCCTGCTTGATTTTTGTCCAAGATGTGTTTTAACTTTGTCAGGTTAATGGCATGATCAAGGCAGAACCGCACAAATATTGGCGGGCATCTTCAGGAGGTAATTCACAATGAAATATGCACGATTGCACAAGGGAGCGGCCCTTGCAGGATTGCCCGGTCCGCATCAGGTCGGATCCGAGAGGGGCACCGACAAGGCGGACGTGTTTATCGGCACCAATTTCAAGGACCGTTTCGACGGCGCCCAAGGATCGGACTATATCTCGGGTGGGAATGGATCGGACGTGCTGGAAGGCAGCAGCGGCAAGGACACCCTGATTGGCGGCAATGGCGATGATATCCTGCGCGGCGGGACTGGCGACGACACCTTTGTGTTTCTGACAGCGGCCGAGGCCAGTGCTGGTGGCACGTTGATCGACCGGATCACCGATTTCCAGTCCGGATCGGACAAGATCGACCTTAGCGCCTTTATGGCGGGGGGCAGCTTTATCGGGACGGGTCCGCTGGTGGCGGGCGGGGGCAAGCAGGTGGCCTATAACGTCGCCAAGTCGACGCTGGTCGGCGATGTGAACGGCGATGGTGTGGCGGATTTCCAGATTTATCTGAACACGACACCCACAGCACCCCTCGTGGTTGCGGGCGATTTCCTGTTCTGAAACCGCTTGCCGGGGTCAATCGCTGCGGTGCGTCAGGATGGCGATGCCGCATAGGACAATAACCGCTGACCCGATCAGGGTCGCGGCATCGGGGCGCTCGGCAAATACGACCGCCCCGATGATCATGGCAAACGGCAGGCGCGCATAGCGAAACGGCGTGACAACCGCGACAGAGCCCGTGCGCATGGCCGTGGTCAGGGCCGCATAGGCCGCGATCCCGAACAACGACGCGCCTGATACCAACGCGACGGCTGTCATCGAGGGAACCTGCGCGCCACCCGTCACCGCAAGCAGGATCAGGCCCGACAGCGTCAGCATGATATACCCGGTCACCCCCAATTGGGCGTTCGACAGGGCAGGCGGGGCCGCGCGTGTCGCCAGATCACGCCCGGAAAACCCGGCCATGGCGATGAGTGCCAACAAGGACAGGGCGGAAAACCCCTCCAGCCCCGGTCGCAGGATGATCAGGACCCCGGCAAATCCGGTCAGGATCAGGACCCAGCGTTTCCAGCCAACCTTTTCGCCAAAAATCAGCGCCGCCCCCAAAACCACGACCAAGGGCGATGCCTGCAAAATAGCCGAGGCCGTGGATATCGGCGTCAGCGCCACCGCCAAGGCAAAAAACAGCCGCCCGGTGATTTCGAACACAGATCGCAGCGCCATGGTGCGGGTGAACATGGCGCGCGGCACAGGTGCATCGCCCGCGCGCAGGGCCTGCACGGCGAACACCGCAACGCCGATCAGGCCCATCAGCGTGACGGCCTGCCCGATGGCGATATGCGCACTGACCAATTTGACAAAGGCATCCTCGACCGCAAAGCCAGCCATTGCCGCCATCATGAACAAACTGCCGCGCAGGTTGGGGGTCATGCCGGATCCGGGACCTTTGATAGGGGTGCGCAAAACCTGTCCCGCCACATGTGTTGTGGAGGTTGGAGCCTCCGGCGGGAGTATTTGGAAAGGAGCAAATGCAGCGTCAGATCAGTCCGGCGTGGTGCATGGCCGATTTGATGCGGGCCTTGGTGCCGTCGGTCAGGGTCAACAGCGGCAGGCGCACCTCCTCGGCACACAGACCCAACAGGGACAGCCCGTATTTCGCGCCCGCCAGCCCGGGTTCCAGAAAGATCGCCTCGTGCAGTGGCATCAGGCGGTCTTGATAGTCCAGCGCGCGGGCATAGTCCCCGGCCAGGGTGGCGGCCTGAAACTCGGCGCACAGGCGCGGCGCGACATTGGCCGTGACCGAGATGCAGCCGACGCCACCATGGGCGTTGAAGCCCAGCGCCGTGGCATCCTCGCCCGA
>JANNAF010000532.1:0-1534 GCA_031384005.1 Rhodobacterales bacterium
CGCACCCCGGCCATCCGGTCAAACACCCCGCCAATCCCCTTGGGCGCAAACAACGTCACCGCGACAAAGGCCAGCCCCAGCAACACCAACCACCAATCCACCCAATCGATCGTAGCAAACCCCAACGGAATCGATGGGGCACGACCGCCCGTGAACCAACTGGACAACAGCGACACCACCGCCGCCCCGATCACCGCACCGTACAGCCGCCCCCGCCCGCCAATCGCCACCCAAACCGCCAGATAAATCGACGCAATCGGTGCCAGTTCCGCCGGGTTGATGATCCCCGCCTGCGGGTAATAGAGGGCCCCCGCGATGGCCACGATCACCGCCGTCAGGGTGAACACGAACAGCTTGTACCCCTCGACCGAGTATCCCAGAAACCGCACCCGCGCCTCGTCATCCCTTATCGCCCGAATGACCGACCCGAACTTGCCCGCCACCACCATCGACAGCCCGACATAAGCTAGCCCCAAGGCGACAGCCGAGGCCCAAAAGAACCACACCGACACCGCATCCTGCCCCGCCGTCACTCCCGGCAGGTTCTGCAACCCCGACAACCCGTTGTTGCCGCGCAGGCCTGAATCGTTCTGAAACAGATACAGCGCCAGCGCCAAAGTCATGGCTTGGGACAAGATCGACAGGTAAACCCCCGTCACCCGACTGCGAAACGCCAGCCACCCAAACACCAGCGCAATCACCCCCGGCAGCACCACCACCAGCGCCAGTTGCAATGGCAAACTATGCGCAAACCCCCAGATCGCGGGCAAGTCCGACGCCCCCACCACGCCAAATATCTGCGTCGCAATCCCTTGGCTGATCTCCTCTGGCGTCGCAGGCAAACCGCCGTTCAGCAGCGACGCCACCACGATTTCCTCGGTCCGGGCATACATCAGCCACATCCCGATCATATAGCCACCGATGGCAAAAAACGCCATGTGCCCAAGGCTCAGGATACCCGCATAGCCCCAGATCAAATCCATCGCCAAGGCCGCCAGACACAGGCACAGCGTCTTGCCCAACGTCTTGATGAAACTGGTCGACACAAACCCCGCGCCATAGGCGTTGGATGCCACCGTCACCAGCACCGTGAACAACGCCAGCACCGCGATAAAGGTCAGGACCGACGGGTTACGCAACAGAAAACTCCGACCCATGGTCAATCCCCCGCCGCCCGGCCGCGCAGGGCGATGATGCCCCGTGGCCGGAACTGAATGAACAAAATGATGAACAAAATCATATAGGTCTGCGCCGCCAGCGTGTTGGACGGGTTCAGAAACTCGATCATCTTTTGCACCCCGCCAATCATCGTGGCCCCGGCCAGCGTACCCCAGATGTTGCCCACGCCGCCCACCACCACCGTCATGAAACTTTGCACGATGTAATCGGTCCCCAACTCGGACGTGACCTTGGCAAACAGCCCAATCGCCACCCCCGCGATCCCGGCAATCCCCGACCCCAGCCCGAATGTCAGCATGTTGATGCGGTCCGGGTTGATGCCCATGCTGGCCGCCATGGCCGGGTTCTGGGTCAC
>JANNAF010000083.1:0-3040 GCA_031384005.1 Rhodobacterales bacterium
GAAACGTAAGCGCCGTCTCTGTCCCATTGAATTGGGATATTTCTGAACTTCGATTTCGCTGCCAGAAGATCGTCCAATGCATTGGGAGGTTGGCATGGCGGATGGTGGGGATGGTTTTGTGGGTCGGTGCGAGGTGGTTGAGCCTCGGCGTGGCAACCGACGTTGGCCTTTGGATCTGAAGGCGCGGATTGTGGCGGAGAGCTTTCAGCCCGGCGTGCGGGTTGTGGATGTCGCGCGGCGGCACGGGGTTGTTGCGCATCAGCTTTCAGATTGGCGGCGAAGGGCCCGGGAAGGTCTGCTGAGCTTGTCGCTGGATCTGTTGCCGGCGTTGTCGGTGGAGAAGGAAGATCGTGGTGAACCGGCCTTCGTTCCGGTGGCTATCATTGCGGAGCCGGAGGTGGCGGTTGTGATGCAAGCATCTGTCCCGTCTGTTCCTGAGGTTGCGGTTTCTGTCGGGATCATGGCCGTGGAGCTGGGCTCCGGCGTTGTGGTTCGGGTTCCGGGCGATGTGGCGGTGGAACGTGCAGCGGCTCTGGTCCGCGCCTTGCAGGACAAGCGATGATCGTCGCCGGGCAACGGCTGCCGATCCTGATCGCCACACGGCCGGTGGACTTTCGTTGCGGCCATCAGGCCTTGGCGCTGATGGTGCAGACCGAGTTGAAGCTCGACCCGCATTCGGGGATCACGGTGATCTTCCGGTCCAAACGTGGCGACAGATTGAAGATCCTGGTTTGGGACGGCACCGGAATGGTGCTGACCTACAAGGTATTGGAGCAAGGCAACTTTGCTTGGCCGACGGTTCAGGACGGTACGATGCGACTGTCGCGGGCTCAGTTCGAGGCCCTGTTTGAAGGGCTGGATTGGCGGCGAATGATGGCGCAGCGCGTGCTTCCACCGACTGCGGCAGGATGACTCAGGCAGCTGTTTTGACGTTGTTTTATTGGGCTTTCGGTTGCGGATCAGTTATGAAGCCGCATGTCGCAATCCTTCGATCTCAGCCAGTTTCCAGACCTTCCGCCCGAGGTGGTGAAGGCCTTTGTCGCGCAGTCGGCGGCATTGGAAGCGGCCCGGTTTGAGGCATCCGTCGAGCGCGCGGCGCGCCAGCATGAACAGGCGGTCGTGGCCGAGAAAGAAGCCTTCATCACCGAGTTGAAGGAACTGATCGAGAAGCTGGAGGGTCAGGTCGGCCAATACCGGCAGGCGAAGTTCGGGCCGAAATCGGAAAAGCTGGACCCGGCACAACTGGAACTGGCAATCGAGGATCTTGAGACGGCCATCGCCGAAACGCAGGCACAGATCGCCGCCGTCGAGGACAAAATCGCGGCAAGTGCCACCGATCCGGACAAGGCGGCCCGGCGGGCGCCGCGCAAGGCGCGGGCTCTGCCCGAGCACCTGCCACGGGTCGAGCAGGTTATCGAGCCAGACAGCCTTGCCTGCCCGTGCGGCTGTGGCGATATGGTCCGGATCGGCGAGGACAAGACCGAGAGACTGGACTTCATTCCGGCCCGCTATCAGGTCATCGTCACGGTCCGCCCGAAATATGCCTGCCCCAAAGGGCGAACCGGGGTGGTCCAGGCCAAGGCTCCGGCGCACCTCTTGGAGGGCAGTTGGCCGACCGAGGCGCTCTTGGCCCAGATCGCCATGGCCAAACATTCCGAGCATATGCCGCTGAACCGGCAGGCTGTGGCCATGGCCAGGCTCGGGGTGCCAATCGAGCGGTCGGTTCTGGCTGACTGGATGGGCCGAACGGGTTCCTTGATTGCACCTGTTGTCGATCGCATGGCGGTGCTGCTGAAGACCGGCAGTTCACGGCTCTATGTCGACGAAACCACGGCTCCGGTGCTTGATCCGGGGCGGGGCCGAACGAAAACCGGTTATCTCTGGGCCGTTCTGCGCGATGACCGGGGCTGGAATGGCCCAGCCTCGCCGGGCGTTGTGTTCCACTACCATCCCGGCCGAAAAGGCAAATATGCTGATGAAATCCTGATGGGCTTCGACGGCACTATCCAGGTTGATGCCTATGGCGGTTACCCGTTGCAGACCCATGAGATGCTGTTCGATGCCCACTGGCATGCATTCAGGGTCTTCGGCGGTGTGCCTGGACGCGGGATATACGACAACATGAAGACAGCAGTTGATCGCGTCGGTCGCGGTAAGGAGCGTCAGATCAACATCCGCTTCCTCGCCATGACGAACCACTATGTCTATGAACCTGAGTTCTGCAATCCGGCAGCGGGTTGGGAGAAAGGCCAAGTCGAGAAGAACGTTCGGGATTCCCGCCACCAGTTGTTGCAAGGGATGCCGGACTTCCCCGATCGTGCCGCGCTGAATGTCTGGCTGGAGCAACGTTGCCTCGAACTGTGGCGCGAGACGGCACATGGCTCGCTGCCCGGCACGATTGCCGATGTCTGGGCCGAAGAACAGGCTGCCCTGATGCCGCTGCCCGTCGCGTTTGATGGCTTCATCGAGTTGAGCAAGCGCGTCTCACCCACCTGTCTGATCAGCTTCGAGCGCAATCGCTACAGTGTTCCAGCGTCATTCGCCAATCGACCCGTCAGCTTGCGGATCTATCCGGATCGTCTGGTGGTGGCGGCCGAGGGCAACATCCTGTGCGAACATGCCCGTGTGATCCAGCGTAGCCACAATTTGCCGCCGAAGGCGATTTACGTCTGGCGGCATTATCTGGCGGTCGTGCAGAGAAAGCCCGGCGCCCTTCGCAACGGCGCACCTTTCCTGGAATTGCCTCACGCGTTCAGACAGTTGCAGGATCACATGTTGCGCAAGTCCGGCGGTGACCGAGAGATGGTGGATATCCTAGCCCTCGTGCTGCACCATGATGAACAAGCCGTGCTGACCGCCGTGGAATTGGCACTGGCCGAAGGCGTGCCGACCAAGACCCATGTGCTGAACCTGTTGCACCGCTTGATCGACGGCAAGGTGATTGGCGGGCCCCCGTTGGACACGCCACAGGCACTGGCCCTGCCTCGCGAGCCCAAGGCCAATGTCGAACGATATGATGGCCTGCGCGCCCGGATTGCAG
>JANNAF010000353.1:0-10896 GCA_031384005.1 Rhodobacterales bacterium
GGGGCATCTTCGTCGCGGCCTTCTTGCTGGTCGGCGGTGGCTTTGTAGATCGCCTCGCCCAGCTTCATTGCGGCGTCGGTCAGGTTTTGCACCCCACCCTTGATCTTGCCCGCGTCCTCGGTCTTGAGGGTATCCTCAAGGGCGGACATCGCCAGTTCGATCACCTCGACGGTCGACGGATCGACCTTGTCGGAATGTTCGGCCAGTGACTTTTTGGTCGAATGCAGCAGGCTTTCGGCCTGATTCTTGGTCTCGACCAGTTCGCGGCGGGCCTTGTCTGCTTCGGCATTGGCCTCGGCGTCCTTGACCATCTTTTCGATGTCCTCATCCGACAGACCACCCGAGGCCTGAATGGTGATGGCCTGTTCCTTGTTGGTGCCCTTGTCCTTGGCCTTGACCGTCACGATGCCGTTGGCGTCGATGTCAAAGGTGACCTCGATTTGCGGCATGCCTCGCGGGGCGGGCGGGATCGATTCCAGGTTGAACTGGCCCAGCATCTTGTTATCGGCCGCCATTTCGCGTTCACCCTGAAAGCAGCGCAGGGTGACGGCGTTCTGGTTATCCTCGGCGGTCGAAAAGATCTGGCTTTTCTTGGTCGGGATCGTCGTGTTGCGGTCGATCAGACGGGTGAACACGCCACCCAGCGTTTCGATGCCCAGCGACAGTGGGGTCACGTCCAGCAGGACCACATCCTTGACGTCGCCTTGCAGCACGCCGGCCTGAATGGCGGCACCTGCGGCCACGACTTCGTCAGGGTTCACGCCCTTGTGCGGGTCCTTGCCAAAGTACTTGGTCACTTCCTCGATCACGCGGGGCATGCGGGTCATACCGCCGACCAGAACAACCTCGTCAATGTCCGAGATCGAGATCCCGGCATCCTTGATCGCAGCCTGGCAGGGTTTGATTGACTTTTTGATCAGGTCGTCAACCAGGCTTTCCAGCTTGGCGCGGGTCAGTTTGACCACCAAGTGCAACGGCTGCCCGGTGTTCTTGTCCATCGAGATGAAGGGTTGGTTGATCTCGGTCTGGGTCGAGTTCGACAGTTCGATCTTGGCCTTTTCAGCGGCCTCTTTCAGGCGCTGCAGGGCCATCTTGTCCAGCGTCAGGTCAACGCCATGCTCTTTCTTGAACTCGTTTGCCAGATATTCGACGATGCGCATGTCAAAGTCTTCGCCGCCAAGGAAGGTGTCGCCATTGGTGGATTTCACCTCGAACAGACCGTCGTCGATTTCCAGAATGGTGATGTCGAAGGTACCGCCGCCAAGGTCATAGACGGCGATGGTGCGCGCCTCTTTCTTGTCCAGACCATAGGCCAATGCGGCGGCGGTCGGCTCGTTGATGATGCGCAACACTTCCAGACCGGCGATCTTGCCTGCGTCCTTGGTGGCCTGACGCTGGGCGTCGTTGAAATAGGCGGGGACGGTGATCACGGCTTGGGTGACAGTTTCACCCAGATAGGATTCGGCGGTTTCCTTCATCTTTTGCAGGACGATGGCCGAAACCTGAGCCGGCGAATACTTTTCGCCACGCGCCTCGACCCATGCGTCGCCATTGCCGCCGTTCACGACCTTGTACGACAGATGCTTTTGATCCTTGACGATCATCGGATCGTCATAGCGGCGGCCGATCAGGCGCTTGACCGCGAAAATGGTGTTGGAGGCGTTGGTGACGGCCTGCCGTTTGGCGGCCTGTCCAACCAGACGCTCGTTTTCCGTAAAGGCGACGATGGACGGCGTGGTGCGCGCACCTTCGGAGTTTTCGATGATGCGGGGGGCTGAACCGTCCATGATGGCGACGCAAGAGTTGGTCGTGCCCAGGTCGATCCCGATGATTTTGGCCATGATATGCTACCTTTGCTTAGGCGATGTTATAGGGTGGACCCAAACAGGCATCCGACCCCGATCCCGGTGAGAACCAAAACAGGGCGTTGATTGTGACACCCTGTTTCAGCTTCTGGGCGTATATAGGGGGGGGCTCGGGGTGCTGCAAGCAGCGTACGCTGGTGAAATCACCGCGCCGTTGCGGAAAAATCGAATGGATATCGCGAAAGCGCCCTATTTGCCCGCAGACCAGCTGACCGAAGCGTATTGCCGGGTGAACGTGTCGCCCAACAGGCCAAGGAAGATCAGGACCAGACCCACGATCACCGCATAGCTGATCGATGTGTAATGCGGGTTGTAGTTCAAAAAGACAAAGCCGCGCGTCTGATCAATGATGTGAAAAAGCGGGTTCCATGAAAAGTAGAACATGATGGACGTCGGCAGGCTGTTGGCAAGAAACATCTTGCCCGAGGCGATCATGTTGGCGGTGGTGTAAACGGTCATCAGAACCTTGACCAGATCAGGTGCCCAAGGTGTCGCCGCCTTGAAAATCATCCCCACGCCGATCCCGGTCATCCAAGCCAGCAACAGCATCCCAAAGGCCGCGATCGGATATTCGATTTCGATTCGCACAAACAGGGTGTTGTAGACAAACAGAATGACAATCGTCGCCAGTACCTGTTGGTATAGCGCCGCCAGTGACTGGCCGCAGATGGCAACGATTGTGTTCATCGGTGCGTGTTTCATCATGGCCGAGGTTGGCCCCTCGGCCTTTGACACGGCACGGACGGTTTTCACATGCGTCATGTACATGAATATGCCAGACATCATGTACAGCATGTAATCGCCGCGAACCGCTGAACCGCGCAGACCCAGAACATAGAACATGAACCAAAAGGTCGCCAGCATGACCGTCGACTGGATCACGTTCACGATCAGGCCGATGATGGCATTGCTGTTGGTCATCCGGATATCGCGGACCGCGACGTGAAAAATCAGTTCCAGCGTCGCAAACAGACTGCGAAAGTTGGATTTTGGTGCAAC
This sequence comes from Rhodobacterales bacterium, assembly GCA_031384005.1. Lineage (GTDB taxonomy): Bacteria > Pseudomonadota > Alphaproteobacteria > Rhodobacterales > Rhodobacteraceae > Stagnihabitans. The sequence goes on from JANNAF010000353.1 coordinate 2,865, forward strand.
AGGTATAAACATGCGCCTTGCCTCTGGTTGGGCCCCTTGTGCCGCGGGGTCCGTTTTACACCGGGAAATCTTGCTGTTCCCTTAGGGACAATGATAAAGGCAAGGCGAAAAATATTCAATGACAGGGTTTTGGTGCAGACCTGACCCGCGCAAGGAGCAAAAATGGATTATGCCCGCCTGATCCCGCTTATCCGTCGTTTGGCGCTGGAGGCGGGGGACCGCATCATGGAGGTTTATAACGGCCCCGATTTCGAGGTGAAATCCAAAAGCGACGCCAGCCCTGTCACCATTGCGGATGAAGCGGCGGACGCCATCATCTCGGCCGGTTTGCGCGCTGCGTTCCCGGATGTCGTGCTGATCACCGAAGAGCAGGCGGCCAGCCACGCCCTGACAGCGCAGACCTTTTTGATCGTCGACCCGCTGGATGGCACCAAAGAGTTCGTGCAGCGCCGTGGCGATTTTACCGTAAACATCGCCTATGTCGAAAATGGTGTGCCGATGCGTGGTGTGGTTTATGCCCCGGCGCAGGGCCGCCTGTTTTACACGCGCGAGGACGGCGTTGCGGTTGAAGAATCGGGTGCGCTGGACAAGGACACGCCCGGCGCGCTGGCCGTGATTGCGGTTACCAAGCCTGACAATGCTGCATTGATGGTGGTGGCCAGCAAAAGCCACCGTGATGCGGCCACCGATGAATACATCGCCAAATATGCCGTCAAGGATATGAAAAGCGCGGGTTCCAGCCTGAAGTTCTGTCTGGTCGCGACGGGCGAGGCGGATTTGTACCCGCGTCTGGGCCGCACGATGGAATGGGACACCGCTGCTGGTGACGCCGTTCTGCGTGGGGCTGGTGGTCAGGTGGTGCGGTTTGATGACCATACACCGCTCGCCTATGGCAAGGCGGGCTGGGACAATCCGTTCTTTATCGCCTATGCCCCCGGCGTGACCTTGCAGAAATGAGCGTCCTGATCGCCATACCCGCCCGCTTTGCCAGCAGCCGTTATCCGGGCAAACCGCTGGTGTCCCTGACCGGGCCGGATGGGACCAAGACCCTGATTCAGCGGTCATGGGAAGCGGCGATGGCGGTTCAGGGGGTGGACCGTGTGGTCGTCGCAACGGATGACACCCGGATTGCCTATCACGCCACAGGCTTTGGCGCCGAGGTGGTGATGACCTCGGACCAATGCCAGAATGGAACGGAACGCTGCGCCGAGGTTGCCGCGCTGTTGCCCGGGTTTGACGTGGTGGTCAACCTGCAGGGCGATGCCCCCCTGACACCCGCATGGTTTGTCGAGGGGCTAGTGGCGGGCCTGCTGGCCGATGCGGGGGCCGATATCGCAACACCCGTGTTGCGGTGCGAAGGGCGGATGCTGGCTGGGTTGCTGGCTGACCGGCGTGCCGGGCGGGTTGGCGGCACAACGGCGGTGTTCGGGGCTGCGATGCGGGGTTTGTACTTTAGCAAGGAAGTCATCCCCTTTACCGGCAAGACCTATGCCGATGACGAACCGACCCCGGTGTTTCACCATGTGGGTGTCTATGCCTATCGCCCGGCTGCACTGGCTGCCTATCCGGCATGGCCGGTCGGGCCGCTGGAACGTCTGGAAGGTCTGGAGCAACTGCGGTTTCTGGAAAACGGACGGCAGGTTCTGTGTGTCGAGGTAGCGGCCAAGGGTCGGCAGTTCTGGGAATTGAACAACCCGTCTGACGTCCCCGTGATCGAGGCCATGTTGGCGGCCATGAAGTGACTGAGCGCAGGCGTCATAGCGGCCAACGCGTGATTTTGCTTGACGTAAAGATGCAGTTTGGTCGTATGGGCTATGGGATGCGGGAAATGTGCGCGATAGCGCGCCACATTCCCCTTTGCTGCCATGCTTTAAACGGTTTGATGTGTTAGACGTCGCGCCTGACGGTACAGGCGGAATATGTCTCTTCGAGTGGTGAAAATGCGAAATATAACCAAGTCCAAAGTTAAAAAAGTGACCAAGGCCATCTTCCCGGTTGCGGGGATGGGGACGAGGTTTCTGCCAGCAACCAAAGCTATCCCCAAGGAAATCATGACCTTGGTTGACCGTCCATTGATCCAGTATGCGATCGATGAAGCCCGTGCCGCCGGGATCAAGGAGTTCATCTTTGTGACCGCGCGCGGCAAATCGGCGCTGGAAGATTATTTTGACCACTCGCCCGAACTGGAATCGGCGCTGCGGCGCGCGGGCAAGGATGACTTGCTGGAAATTCTGCGCGACACCAACATGGATTCGGGTGCCATTGCCTATGTCCGGCAGAACCGGGCCTTGGGTCTGGGCCATGCCGTCTGGTGCGCCAAACGGCTGATCGGCAATGAGCCCTTTGCCGTGCTGCTGCCTGATGATGTGATTGCCGCCGAAAAGCCGGTGTTGCAGCAGATGGTCGAGGCTTATGAGGAGACCGGCGGCTGCATGGTTGCCGCGATGGACGTCCCGACCGAGCGGACCTCGAGCTATGGCGTTCTGGATGTGGCCGAGGATATGGGATCGATCCTTCAGGTCAAAGGGCTGGTTGAAAAGCCGAAATCGGACCCGCCGTCGAACCTTGCCGTGATCGGCCGTTACATCCTGACGCCCAAGATCATGGTGAACCTGAACCGGATGCGTCAGGGTGCCGGGGGCGAGATTCAGTTGACCGACGCCATTGCCGAAGAGGCTGCCAATCCGGGCAGCGTGTTTGGTTATCGGTTCCGCGGGACTCGGTACGATTGTGGCAGCAAGGCCGGTTTCCTGCAGGCCACCGTCGCCTTTGGCCTGTCGCGCCCGGATTTGCATGACGAATTCGCGGCCTATCTGAACGACCTGACCGCGATGCAGAAAGCGGCGCAGTAATCCGTGGCCGCCGGGCTGTTGACTTGGCTGCGGCGGGTCTGGGGTCCGGCGACTGTACCTGCGGCAGTTTCGCTTGGGGAACTGCCGGCACCTGAGCGGTCTGTCATGAATGGGTGGCGTGCCTACCGCCTGCGCTGGAAACGGCGCGGGTTCTTGTTTCGGGCATTTCGCAAACGCAGGCAGGTTCAGCCGGTGGTGGACCGGACCGCCACCATTCAACCCGGCGCCATCCTTGCCTTTGTCACCATCCGCAACGAGGCGGTGCGTCTGCCCTATTTTCTGGAACACCATCGCAAGCTGGGTGTTGACCACTTTCTGTTCATCGATAACGACAGCGACGATGGCAGCGGCGACATGCTGGCGGCCCAGCCTGACGTGTCGCTGTGGGTGACTGGGGAGGGCTACAAACAGTCGCGCTTTGGCCTGGACTGGCTGACATGGTTGCAGCGGCGGCATGGGTCAGGCCATTGGTGCCTGACCTTGGATGCCGACGAGTTGCTGGTCTATCCCTATCATGAAACCCGCAATCTGCGCGCCTTGACGGGATGGCTGCAGGCGCAGGGGTTGCCGTCGTTTGGGGCGATGATGCTGGACATGTACCCCAAGGGACCCTTGGCCGCCCAAACCTATGTCCCCGGTCAAGAGCCGACGGCCGTGGTGTCGTGGTTCGACAGTGGCAATTACGTCGTGCAGGTCCAACCCCGGATGCGCAACCTGTGGATACAGGGCGGTGCGCGGGCACGGGCGTTTTTTGCCAGCGATCCGCGCCGCGCACCGACCTTGAACAAGGTCCCCCTGGTGCGCTGGGAACGCGGCTTTGCCTATGTCAATTCGACCCACGCCGTACTGCCAAGACGGTTGAACGCCGTTTTTGACGAAACTGGTGCCGAGCGGATTTCCGGGGTTCTGCTGCACACCAAGTTTCTGCCGATCATCGTGGAAAAATCAGCCGAGGAACGTCAGCGCCAACAGCATTTCGCCAACAGCAGCCTATATGAGGGATATTATGCCAGCCTGATCGACAGTCCGGATCTGTGGTGCCCAAGGTCACACCGCTATACCGGTTGGCGCCAGTTAGAGGCGCTGGGCCTGCTGTCGCGTGGCGGATGGATCTGAATGGCCACGTTGGCAGCGAAATTTTGGGCCGATTGTTTACATAAGTCGATGTAATCACTAGAATCAAAGATAAGTCATGTCGAAAAGACGGACAAAGGCGGCAGAACTGCTAAGAACTGCGGCTGGGGGAAGGGTCGGCAAGGATTCGTCAACCAAGGCGATCTATTGTCGGTTGCAGGCGGTATCGGGGGTTTAGGTTGGGAATCGTTGGGGCAATCAGACTGCGCGCGCGCCGCCGGCGTGCGCATCTGCGTGCCTTTTTGCGGCGGCGGGAACTGACAACCGTTGCGGACCGGACGGCCAAGATCGTGCCGCAGGCGATCTTGCTGCTGTCAACGGTGCGCAACGAACGCGTCAGGCTGCCGTATTTCATGCGCTATTACCGCGATCTGGGCGTTGACCACTTTCTGTTCGTCGACAATGGCAGCACTGACGGCACGCGCGAATACCTTGCCGAACAGCCGGACGTGTCGATCTGGGGGACGGATGCCAGTTACAAGGCATCGCATTTCGGCATGGATTGGCTGACGCATCTGCAACGCCGTTTCTGTGACGGGCATTGGTGCCTGACCGTCGATGTGGACGAATTTCTGGTCTATCCGTTTTGCGAAACGCGCCCGCTGCGCGCGCTGACCGATTGGTTGGATGCCAGTTCTGTAAGGTCATTTTCAGCCATGCTGCTGGATATGTACCCCAAGGGTCCGGTGCAGGCGCGGCCCTATCATGAGGGGCAAAACCCGTTTGAAATCGCGCAATGGTTTGACAGTGGCAATTACACGATCAACCGCAACCTCTGGAACAACAACCTTTGGGTTCAGGGCGGGCCACGGGCGCGGATGTTCTTTCCTGACAATCCCTATAACGCGCCCGCGCTGAACAAGATCCCCTTGGTGAACTGGCACCATTCCTATGCCTATGTCAGTTCAACCCATATGCTGCTGCCGCGCGGCCTTAATCTGGTGTTTGACGAATGGGGTGGGGAAAAGGCGTCGGGTTGCCTGTTGCACGCCAAATTTCTGGATACCTTTGCCGTCAAGGCGTCCGAGGAAATGGCGCGCGGGCAGCACTATGCCAACAGTCAGGAATACGTGGCCTATCAAAAGGCCCTCGTCCAACAGCCGGATTTGTGGTGCAAATTCAGCGAGAAATACATCAATTGGCGCCAACTGGAAATCTTGGGGCTGATGTCAAAGGGGAATTGGGCATGAAGGGGCGGCGCGGATGAACGTGGGCTTCGTCATGTTGTGCCACACCGCGCTGGAACGCGCGGCGGATGTCGCGCGGCATTGGGCCGAACGCGACTGTCCGGTGGTCATTCATGTCGACAAACGAGTGACCAAGCCGGTTTACGACAAACTGGTCGCGGCGCTGGCCGACCTGTCGAATATCCGGTTTTCCGGGCGATTTGCCTGTGAATGGGGCACTTGGGGCATTGTGGCGGCGACGCAGGCAGCCTCGACGATCATGTTGCGCGATTTTCCCGGGGTGCGGCATGTGTTTCTTGCCTCGGGCTCTTGTCTGCCGCTGCGCCCGGTCGAGGATTTGAAAGCCTATCTTGCCACCCGTCCCCGCGTCGATTTCATCGAAAGTGTGACGACCGAGGATGTGGGCTGGACGGTTGGCGGCCTGAACATGGAACGCTTTACGCTGCGGTTTCCATTCTCATGGCGGCGGCAACGGCGGCTGTTTGATGGCTATGTGAAACTGCAACGCCGGGTTGGGTTCAAACGTCCGGTGCCCGATGGTCTGGTTCCGCATCTGGGCAGCCAGTGGTGGTGTCTGACCCGGCAGACCCTGTCCGCCATTCTGGAAAGCCCGGACCGCGAGGAGATTGACCGTTATTTCCGCCGGGTCTGGATACCGGATGAAAGCTATTTTCAAACCTTGGTGCGCCAGTATTCGACCAATGTCGAAAGTCGCTCGCTGACCCTGTCCAAGTTCGATTTTCAGGGCAAACCGCACATCTTTTACGACGACCACCTGCAGCTTTTGCGGCGGTCGGACTGCTTTGTTGCCCGCAAGATCTGGCCACAGGCGGACAAGCTGTATCAAAACTTCCTGCACGGTGATGCAGCCGGACAGGCCACGGCGGAACCCAACCCCGGCAAGATTGACCGTCTGTTTGCCAAAGCGGTCGAACGGCGGACCAAGGGGCGTCCCGGCCTTTACATGCAAAGCCGGATGCCGAACGAAAACTTTGAAAATGGCCGTACCGCAGCGCCCTATTCGGTGTTCGAAGGCTTTGCCGAGTTGTTCGAGAATTTTGAGGCTTGGTTGGGCAAGATCGCCGGAACCCGGGCCCACGGCCATTTGTTCGCGCCCGAACGGGCCGAGTTTGCGGGTGGCGAGGCCGTGTTCAATGGGGCGATGTCAGACAGCGCCGTGCTGCGCGACTATGCCCCCAAGAGTTTCCTGACCAATCTGATCTGGAACACGCGGGGCGAACGCCAGTGTTTTCAGTTTGGTCCGGGCGATCGGCAAGACCTGTCATGGTTCCTGGCGGGCGACCCAAATGCGCAGATCTCGGTTGTCTCTGGCGCATGGATCATTCCGTTGTTCCATTCGAACCAGAACTTTTCCGACATCCGTCGCGATGCGGCCCGACTGCAAAAGATTGAGTCCGACCATCTGGCCATTCTGCGCAGTCCGTGGACCAAGGCGCGTGTTCGCATCTGGACCTTGGCCGAGTTTGTTGAAAACCCGATGGAGCCCCTGCAAAGCATCATCGATGAGATCAGCCCCCGGTCTCTGCGCCGCCTGACCGAGGCACCGCGTCTTGCCGACCTGAAAGGGTTTGGCCAATTCTTGCAGAACTTGCGCAATCAGGGCATGCAACCTGTGTTGATGGGTGATTTCCCGACGGGCGAGGACCCGAACCCCGCCACGTCACGACGCGGGCGGCCCTATCTGGTAAAGTGATCCATGACCAAACCGCGTTTCCATTCCTTTGTCATTTTTGCGGAAATGCGCACTGGGTCAAACTTTCTTGAATCGAACATCAACGCAATTCCGGGCCTCACTTGCCATGGTGAGGTGTTCAATCCCTATTTCATGGGCGGTGAAAACAAGACGGACCTGTTGGGCATGACCCTGAACGACCGCAACGCTGACCCCGCGCGGATGCTGCGGGCGATGCGCGAGAAAACCGATGGACTGCCCGGCTTTCGCTATTTTCATGATCATGACCCGCGGGTGTTTGAACTGGTGGTGGATGATCCCGGTGTCGCCAAGATCATTCTGACGCGTAACCAGTTGGAAAGTTATATCAGCTGGAAAATCGCCAAGGAAAGCGATCAGTGGTGGCTGGCCAACACCAAGCACCTGAAAACCGTCCGCCCAAGGTTCGAGCTGGAGGAGTTTCAGGCCCGTATCGACGCCTTGCAAGGGTTTCAAAAGGCGCTTTTGAATCGGCTGCAAACCTCGGGTCAGGCCGCTTATTACATCGACTATGAGGACGTGCTTGATCTTAGGGTCATCAATGGTTTGGCGGCGTTTCTGGGGGTCGAGGCGCGGCTGGAAGATCTGGTATTCCGGTTTAAAAAGCAAAACCCTGAACCGCTGTCAGACAAGGTGTCCAACCCAGCCGAAATGGCGGCGGGTCTGGCGCGGCTGGATTGGTTCAATCTGGTCCACACCCCGAACTTTGAACCGCGTCGGCCCGGGGCGGTGGGCAGCTATGTGGCCAGCGATACGGTTGGCCTGCTGTTTCAGCCGATCAAATCCGGGCCCGAACAGCGCATCCGCAAATGGATGCAATCCTATGGCGGGTTGCAGACCAGTTTTGACCGGCAATCCCTGCGCAAATGGCGGATGGATCACCCCGGCCAGCGCAGCTTTGCGGTGCTGCGCCATCCCTTGACCCGCGCCTACGCGGCCTATTGCGATTTTCTGGACAAGGAATGGATGCCGGAACTGCGGCCCTACCTGAAACGGGTTCACAAGTTCGAACTGCCGCCCAAGGCCCAAAAGGGTTTTGCGACCGAGGGTGAACATCGGGCCGGGGTGTTGGTATTTCTGGAACTGATCAAGCACATTCAGGCCGGCCGCACCGAACTGCGCACCCC
>JANNAF010000169.1:0-2115 GCA_031384005.1 Rhodobacterales bacterium
CTGACCCCCTTCGCCACCCGCAAACCGCATCAGATATCGGGCGGCCAACGCCAGCGCGTCGCCCTGGCCCGCGCACTGGCCCGCAGCCCCAAGCTGTTGCTGCTGGACGAACCGCTGGCGGCGCTGGACAAAAAGCTGCGCGAACATACCCAGTTCGAACTGATGTCCATTCAGGAACGCACCGGTGTGACCTTCATCGTCGTGACCCATGACCAAGAAGAGGCGATGACGCTGGCCGACCGCATCGCCGTGATGGACCGCGGCGAGGTCAAACAGGTCGGCGCCCCCGGCGATGTCTATGAATTCCCGAACTCATGCTTTGTGGCCGGGTTCATAGGCTCGATCACCGCGCTTGACGCCACTGTGGACAGCGTCACCCCTGACACCACCCAACTGACCGTCCCCGCCCTTGGCCCGGTCACCGCCCGCACCACCCCCGGCCTGACCCCGGGCGCGCAGGTCACCCTTGCCATCCGCCCTGAAAAGTTGACGATTTCCCGCACCCCCCAGACCGGCCCCAACGTGTTCGAAGGCCAAGTCAAGGACCTCGCCTATTTTGGCAAGGACAGCCTTTACCGCATCACCATGCCGTCGGGGGCGCTGATTTCGGTCCATGCCGTCAACGCCTGCCGCTCCTCCGGGGGTGACCATGTCGTGGACTGGTACGACAAGGTCTGGCTCCGCTTTGACCCCTCCTCAGCCATCATCCTCACGTCATGATCCGCTGGTTCAACCGACGCGGCTGGTCCGACATTGTGATCATGGCGCCCTATCTGTGGCTCCTTGTCTTTTTCCTGATCCCTTTCTTGATTGTGGTCGGGATGAGCGTCGCCACCCGTACCCCCACAGCCCCACCCTTTGGTTTCGGCGGCGAAAACCCCCTCCTCAATTTCGAAGGCTACCACCGCCTGTTCACCGACGACCTGTATATCCGCGCCTTCATCACCTCGGTGCTCAATGCGTCCATGGCGATGCTCCTCTGCCTTGCCATCGGTTATCCCATGGCGCTGGGCCTGACCAAGATCGACCCCGGCTGGCGCAACATCCTTCTGATGCTGGTGATCTTGCCATTCTGGACCTCTTTTCTGCTGCGGGTCTATGCGTGGATGGGGCTGATGGGGCGCAACAGCTGGTTCAATTCCCTGCTGACCGACGGCTGGAACTGGCTGGTCCCGCAATCCTGGGCCGTCACCTCGATCCCCATGATGCATTCCAATTTTGCCGTCGTGCTGGTCATGGTCTATACCTACCTGCCCTTCATGATCCTGCCGCTTTACGCCAACCTTGAACGGCTTGACCCGACCCTGGACGAGGCGGCGATGGACCTTGGCACCAAACCCTTTGGCGTGTTCTGGGACGTCACCCTGCCCCAATCGATCCCCGGCATCATCGCGGGCGGCATGCTGGTGTTCATCCCTGCGGCGGGTGAACTGGTCATCCCCACCTTGGTCGGTGACGCAGGCTCCCCGATGATCGGCCGTGTGATTTCCGACGAATTCTCCTCGGCCCGCGACTGGCCCATGGCCTCCGCCGTCGCCGTGGCCCTCCTCATCCTGATGGTCGGCCCCATGATGATCTATTCCCACTTCCAGGCCCGCGCCGACGGGACCGAGGAGGCAAAATGAACCGCCGCCCGACCTTCCTGATCGCTGTCCTCTGCTTTGGTTTTGCCTTCTTCTACATCCCTATCCTGTCGATGATCGTGTTTTCCTTCAACAACTCGCGGCTTGCCACGGTCTGGGGCGGGTTTTCGACCAAATGGTATGTCTCGCTGTTCAGCAATGCCCAAGTGGGCCGCGCCCTGATCCTGTCGCTGGAAATCGCCCTCATCTCGGCCACCATCGCCACCATCCTGGGCACCATGGCCGGCATTGCGCTGGCCCGCTTTGGCCGGTTCCGTGGCCGCACCGCCTTTTCCGGCCTCGTCACCGCCCCCCTGATCATGCCCGAGGTGATCACCGGCATCTCCTCGCTGATCTTCTTCATCCTGCTGGCGCAATATGTCGGCTGGCCCGCCTCGCGCGGCTTTACCACCATCACACTGGCCCACATCACCTTTTCCATGGTCTTTGTCACCACCGTGGTCCAGTCCCGCATGGTCAGCGCCGACCGCGC
>JANNAF010000173.1:0-16935 GCA_031384005.1 Rhodobacterales bacterium
GATGGCCGGGCCGTCGCCGTGGTGCGGTTGACCGACCGTCCGGGCGAGGTGGTGTTTCAGGCGGCGGATGTGGCGGCGGGGCGGGTGGCGACATTGCAGCCGCAGCCGTGGTTGCCGCGTCCGGACGATTGGCGCAAGGTATTGAATCTGGGCGATTTCGACAGTTATTGGTTGTCAGACGGTTTGGCGCATGGCGGGCGTGCCGAGTTGTTTGCCGATCTGGCGCTGCACGGTGCGGTGACGGTGTTTGAAACCCCGCGTCCCGTGGTCGCGTTGCGGCCTGCGGGATTTGCCGAAGGGGCGGTGCAGGTCACCGCGTTGCGTTTGGACGGTGCGGCGGCGGCCGAGGTCGAGGTGGTTGCCAAGGGGCCGGACCCGTCGGGCGCGATCCGTGATCTGGCGGTGGGCAAGGTGGCCTTTGCGGTGGGCGAGGTTCAGGGGCAGGCGGCGCTGGTACTGCCGCCCGAATTGCGCAACCGGATCACCCGGTTTGAAATTACCGGTCAGCGGTCGGCGGGGGCAGTCAGCCTGACGGATGACAGTTTGAAACGGCGCAAGGTGGCGATTGTGGCCGATGGTGGTGACCGTGAGGGGCTGCAACTGTTGTCCTCCAGCCATTACCTGCGGCAGGCGCTGGAGCCGATGGCCGAGTTGATTGAGGGCGGCGTCAGCGACATTCTGCCCGCCAATCCGGATGTGATCATTCTGGTGGATGTCGCGCGTCTGGGACAGGCCGAGGGCGATGGGTTGTTGGAATGGGTCACCAAGGGCGGGCTGCTGTTACGCTTTGCCGGGCCAAGGTTGGCGGCGTCTGATCTGAGCCGGACCGAGGAGGACCCGCTGTTGCCGGTGCGCCTGCGCGAGGGGGGCCGCACGGTGGGGGGGGCCATGAGTTGGGACGACCCCAAGGCGCTGGCGCCGTTCCCCGAAGGCTCGCCGTTTCACGGTTTGGTGGTGCCGGGCGATGTCACGGTGACCAGTCAGGTCTTGTCACAGGCCGACCCGGCACTGGCCGAACGCACGATTGCGGCGCTGGCCGATGGTACGCCCCTGGTGACGCGCAAGGTTGTGGGGCAGGGGCAGGTGGTGTTGGTGCATGTCACCGCCAATGCCGAATGGTCCACGCTGCCGTTGTCGGGGCTGTTCGTGTCGATGTTGGAGCGGTTGGCGGTATCGACGCGGCCTGCGCTGCCAGAGTTGGCCGATCTGGTTGGGCAGACCTGGGTGCCGGAAAAGGTGTTGGACGGGTTCGGGGTCGAGGTCAGGGCCGACGCCCTGGCCGGGGTCGAGGGGGCGGTGCTGGCCGCCGGTCTGGCGCAGGGGCCGGGGGCGGATTTGCCGCCGGGTCTGTATGCCGGGGCCGAGCGGCGGGTGGCGTTGAATGCCGTGGCGGCCGAGACGGTGCTGGAACCGGCAATCTGGCCTGCGGGCACGCGGATCGAAGGGTTGGCCGAGGGGGCCGAGCAAAGCCTGAAGGGTCCGGCGCTGGGCGCGGCGTTGGTGCTGTTGTGCGTTGATATTCTGGCGGCTTTGGCGGTTTCGGGGCGGTTGGTGGTGGTTGTGCTGGCGCTGGCCCTGCTGCCGCATCCGCAGGGGGCCGGGGCGCAGACCCCGGACGATGTGGCGATTGCGGCGACCGAGGGCGTGATTCTGGGTTATGTGCTGACCGGGGACGGGCAGGTCGACATGGTGTCCAAGGCCGGGCTTATGGGTTTGGGCGACCAGTTGTGGAACCGCACCGCGGTCGAGCCGTTGACGCCGATGGGTGTGGATATCGAGCAGGACGAACTGGCGTTCTATCCGTTCCTGTACTGGCCCGTGGTGGCCGATGCGCCGGTGCCATCGTCGGCCACCTATGCCAAGCTGAACCGGTTTTTGCGCACGGGCGGCATGATCCTGTTTGACACGCGCGACGGCGATATTGCCGGGGCGGGGTCTGCCTCGCCCGAGGGGCAGGCGTTGCAGCGCATTGCCAGCGGGTTGGACATTCCGCCGTTGGAGCCGATTGCCGAGGACCATGTGCTGACGCGCAGTTTCTATCTGCTGGGGGCCTTTCCGGGACGGTTTGCCGGGGGTGGTTTGTGGGTTGAGGCGCCGCCGCCTGATGCCGAACTGGCCGAGGGGATGCCGTTTCGCAACCTGAACGACGGGGTGACGCCGGTGGTGATTGGCGGCAATGACTGGGCCAGCGCCTGGGCGGTCGATGACAATGGCATGGCGATGTTTCCGGTGGGCCGGGGTTATGCGGGAGAAGAGCAGCGCGAATACGCGTACCGGTTTGGCGTCAATCTGGTGATGTATGTGCTGACCGGCAACTATAAATCCGATCAGGTTCATGTGCCTGCCTTGTTGGAAAGGTTGGGGAAATGAGCCAGACCGTGATCCTTGCGCCGCTGTTGCCGGTGTGGATGTTGTGGGCGCTGGCCGTTCTGGCCGTGGGTTTGCTGGGCTTTGCGGTCTGGCGCGGTTTGGCGGGCTGGGCGCTGCGGGGCTTGGCGGCGGGGTTCTTGCTGGCGGCGCTGGCGGGGCCAAGTTTGCAAGAGGAGGAGCGTAACCCGCTGAGGGACATCGTCATTCTGGTGGTGGATGCCAGTGCCAGTCAGGGTCTGTCCGACCGGCCCGACCAGACCGCAGCGGCGGTCGAGGATATCAAGGCGCAGGTCGCGGCGCTGGACAACACTGAATTGCGCATCGTGACGCTGCGGGATGGCGCGGAAAACGCAGGCTCGCTGGCCATGGCGGCGCTGTCTGATGCGTTGGCACAAGAGCCACGGGCGCGGGTGGCCGGGGCGATCATGGTGACCGATGGGCAGGTGCATGATCTGGGGGTGGTGCCCAATTTGCCTGCGCCGCTGTCGGTGTTGTTGACCGGGCGTCAGGCTGATTGGGACCGCCGTTTGGTGATCAAAAGCGCGCCGGCCTTTGCCATCATGGGCGAAAAGGCGACACTGACCCTGCGGATCGACGATCAGGGGGCGGCGCCTGCGGCGGGGTCGGTGGACCTGACTGTGGCGCTGGATGCCGATGCGCCGGTGACATTCACCGTGCCGGTGGGGCAGGATCTGGACCTGCCGATCCAGTTGCCCCATGCCGGGATGAACGTCTTGCAGGTATCGGTGGCACCCCAGGACGGCGAGTTGACCGACCGCAACAACATGGCCGTGGTACAGATCAACGGGGTGCGCGACCGGTTGCGGGTGCTGCTGGTTTCGGGCGAGCCGCATGCGGGCGAGCGGGTCTGGCGCAACCTGTTGAAATCGGACCCCTCGGTTGACCTTGTCCACTTTACCATTCTGCGGCCACCGGAAAAGCAGGACGGGGTGCCGGTGTCGGAACTGTCGCTGATCGCCTTTCCGACCAAGGAGCTGTTTGTGGACAAGATTCAGGATTTTGACCTGATCATCTTTGACCGCTACCGGATGCGGGGTATCCTGCCGCTGAGTTACATCGACAATGTGGTGCAGTATGTGAAGAACGGTGGGACCGTGCTGGTCGCGGCGGGCCCCGAGTTTGGCGAGGTGGACAGCCTGTGGCGGTCGCCCCTGTCCGAGATTTTGCCGGTCGAGCCGACATCGCAGATCATTGCCGAAGGGTTCCGCCCGGTGGTGACCGATCTGGGCAAGCGCCATCCGGTCACCGAAGGTCTGACCGAGGCCGCGCCCGAGGCCGGTTGGGGTCGCTGGTTCCGCCTGATGGAGGTGACGACGCGGTCAGGTCAGGTTGTGATGTCGGGGCCGGGGGATCGGCCGCTGTTGGTGTTGGACCGGGTGGAAAAGGGCCGGATGGCGGTTCTGGCCTCGGATCAGGCGTGGTTGTGGGGGCGGGGGTACGAGGGCGGCGGGCCGCAGTTGGAACTGCTGCGACGTTTGGCGCACTGGATGCTGAAGGAACCCGACCTGGAGGAAGAGAACCTGACGGCGACGGCGGTGGGGCAGGCGGTCACCTTTACCCGCCGCACCATTCTGGATGTGCCGCCGGGCGAGTTGGAGATTACCGGGCCGGATGGCGCGGTGGTCAAACTGGTGTTGCCGCAGGCCAGCCCCGGCAAGTTTGTCGCCGAGTGGCAGGCGCCTTTGCTGGGCCTTTATCGGTTGAAACAGGGCGCGTTAGAGCGGGTCGTGGCGGTTGGACCGTCGGCACCCAAGGAGTTTGAAGAGACAATTGCCAGCGGGGTCGGGCTGACGCCCCTGGTCACCGGGTCGAATGGCGGCATCCTGCGGTTGGAGGCGGGGGTGCCCGATATCCGATTGGTGCGCGAGGGGCGGCCAGCGGCGGGGCGCGGCTGGGTCGGCATCGTGCCGCGCGGGGCCTATGCCACGGGGGACATTCAGGTCAGCGCGTTGCTGCCCGCGTGGTTGTGGCTGATGCTGGCCGCCGTGGCGGCGATTGCGGCCTGGGCGGTCGAGGGGCGGCGGAGCACTGTGAAGGCGGTTTAAGGAAGATGGGCAAACCTGCGCTTTGCCAAGGCAAAGCGCAGGACTGCCCATCCTACAAGGTGGGGCGGCGGGGTTTGGGCTACGGGGCGGGAGCGGCGGGGCGGGAGCGACGGGTCAGGTCCACCCTTCGACCAAGGTGGCCAATTGGGCGATGGCGGTGCCCCAGCCCTGCTGAAATCCCATCGCATCGTGTTTGGCCGCATCGCTGGCGCTGCGGTGCAGGACCTGCGCCGCGTAAAGGGTGCCGCCGTCCTGAGGCGTCAGGGTCAAGATGGCGGTTACCGCCAGAAAAGGTTCGGACGGTTGCCAACCTTTGGTCAGCACCGTGGTAAAGACCAGCCGCCGGGCCGGGACGATGTCCAGAAAGCAGCCGTTGACATGGGGTTGAAACGGCCCGTCGCCTGCGCGCATCCGGGTTTCAAACCCGCCGCCGGGATGCAGGTCCAGTTTGACAACCTGGCATTGGGTGGGGGCGGGGATCCACCATTTGGCAAGCAGGTCAGGCTCGCGCCACGCGCGCCATACGGTGGCGGGCGGGGCCTTGATGTGGCGGGCGATGGTCAGGGTGGTGGCGTCGTTCGGCATCGGATCTGGCGTGAAATGCGGCATCAACCGGGGAAGGATGGTTTCCCATCTGACAAATCATGCGGCAGTGACGTTCACTTGGCAAACTGTTTCACCGCAGGCGTGGGGCAAGCCCCCTCTTGAAAGCCGCAAAAGTCATTCCCAAATGACAGTTGCGCCGGGTGCCATGATGGGTTCGGCGCATCAAGACGCCCGTCCCATGGTGGGAGGGCATTTCATCGCTCAAACGAGGATGCCATGCAAAACCTGAATTTCGCCCCGCTGTACCGCGCCACTGTTGGCTATGACCGGATCGCTGACCTGATGGACCGTGTGCTGTCGGCCGAGGTCGCGCAGCCGACCTATCCGCCCTATAACATTGAAAAAACTGCTGACGATGCCTATCGCATCTCGATCGCGGTGGCCGGGTTTGGCCCCGATGACCTGACGGTCGAGGTCAAGGATGCGGCCCTGCACGTGTCGGCCAAGCGGTCCGAGGAGGCGTCGCAGAAGGCCTATTTGCACCGTGGCATTGCCACGCGGGCCTTTGAACGGCGTTTTGCCTTGGCGGACCATGTCCGGGTGACCGGGGCCAACCATGAAAACGGCATGTTGCACATCGATCTGGTACGCGAGACGCCCGAGGCGTTGAAGCCGCGCCGCATTGCGATTGGCCGTCAGGCCGGGACGCAGGTTCCGGCGCTGGAAGGCAGCACTGCGAACTGATCAGACGCAGTGGTTCAGACGGGGGCCCGGGTCATGCGACCCGGGCCTTTTCATGTGCCCCCCTTGCCAAGGGGGCACATGGTGCGGCAGGGCAGGGCGCTGCCGGGCGATAGATGACCGCAGGCGAAGGCGGTCAGTTCGACAGGCTTTGCGCCAGCCGCATCAGGGTGACGGCCCCGGCGCGGTAGCCGAAATCGTCGGGGCCCTTGGCGGTTGTGGCAAGCTGGATCGCCTGATCATAGCCCCAGTCACCAAGGTAGGGCGCCGCTTGCAAAAGCTGACCAAAGCCTGCGATGGCGGCGGCAAAGCGGGCGTCTTCGGTTGGGGTTTGGCCGGGGGTGATGGGGGTTTCGATCAGGTTCGAGATGTCCGACCCCGGCAATTTATAGCGCAGGCGCAGGAAGCCGAGTTCCGGGTTGTCGCCCACCGGGGCGGCGGCGCCATAGCGCAGGGGGTCGTTCAGCAGGGCGGGGCTGTTCGGGGCCGTCACCTCATAGAGCGCGGTCACTTGCAGGCCGGCACCGATTTCGCCCGCATCAATGCGGTCGTTATTGAAATCCTCGCGCCGCAGGGCACGGGTTTCATAGCCGATCAGGCGGTATTCGGCGACCTGCGCCGGGTTCCATTCGACCTGCAGCTTGACGTCATTGGCGATGGGGAACAGGGCGCCGGTCAGCTGATCGACCAGCACCTTTTGCGCCTCGGCCAGGGTGTCGATATAGGCGGCGGTGCCGTTGCCGTTCTGGGCCAGCGCCTGCATGGTGGCGTCGTCCAGATTGCCGCGCCCAAAACCCAGGACCGACAGATAGGTGCCACGGTCGCGCTGGCTGGCGATATAGGTTTTCAGGTCGTCGGGGTTGTCCAGCCCGACGTTGAAATCGCCGTCGGTGGCAAGGATCACGCGACTGATCCTGCCGTCCCCGGCCATAGTGTCGGCAACCTGATAGGCCAGTGCCAGCCCCTGCGCGCCTGCGGTCGATCCACCCGCCGACAGCGAGTTCAGCACGGCCTGAATGGCGGCGCGGTCGCTGGCGGCTGTCGGGGGCAGGACGGTGCCTGCGGACCCGGCATAAGTGACAATGGCCACGCGGTCCTGCGGGCGCAGTTTGGCCAGCATCAGGGCGAAGGACTGTTTCAAGAGCGGGAGTTTGGTGGCGTCGTCCATGCTGCCCGAGGTGTCGATCAGGAACACAAGGTTCAGGGCGGGGCGGTCCGCGGTCGCAAGCATCTGGCCTTGCAGGGCGATGTGGACCAGCCGCGTGTCAGGGTTCCACGGTGTCGGCATGACGGTCACATGGTTGGCAAAGGGCACATCACCGCTGGGGGCGGGGTAGGCATAGGGGAAGTAATTCACCATCTCTTCTATCCGCACGGCATCGGGTGGGGGCAGTTGGCCCGCGTTCAGGGAGGAGCGGATAACGGCATAGGAGGCGGTGTCGACATCGACCGAGAAGGTCGAGACGGGCTGTTCGGCGGTGGTGATGACCGGGTTGGCGGGCGCGTTGGCAAATGCCTCGGTATCGGCGGGGGGCGGGGTGGGTTGGTCTGCGGACAGGGTGCCCGCCATGCCTTCGGTCAGCCCCTGATCCGGGGCAAGGGCAAAAGAGCGGCCCACCGGATTGGCAGGTGCGGTCTGTTTGGCCGCACCTTCGGGCAGGGCCGCAGCTGCCATGCTGTCAGCGACGGGTGGCAGGGTTGCGGGCGCAACCTGTTGCGTGCCGAGGGTCGCGGTTTCGTCGCGCAGTGGGGCGGGGATCGGGGTGGGGATCGGGGCGGGGGGCTGGGTTGGGGACAGGGTTGGGGTCTGGGTTGGGGTCTGGGTTGGGGATTCGGCTGGGGATTGGGTTGGAGTTGGGGGCTGGGTTGGAGTTGGGGGCGATTGCAGGATGGGAAGGGCGACAAAGACGCCGATCAGCAAGGCCGCGGTCGAGGTGGTGGCAGCAAGGATGGGGCGGGAGGTCAGGGTGGCAAACATCGCGCGTACTCCGTTCAGGAACCCCGCCCGGGATGGGCGGTCCTGAGAGAGACGTGGGCCATCGGTCGATCCTTGGAGGCGGTCGAAATTTTCCATGGCCAGCGCAAGGGCGGCGGCCCGGGCTGCCGGGTCGGGGGCGGGGGTCGCCTGAAGGGCGGATTTGAGGGCGTTCAGGTCGTCGGTCATATCGCCTCCTTGGCCGCGAGGACGCGCAGGCGCTTTTTCACTTCGGACATGCGCCACGCCACGGTGCCTTCGGACACATTCAGGGCCTGCGCGGCGGCGGCTTGGGTCAATTCCTCGCCCAAGACCAGTGCCACGGTGTCGCGCAGTTCGGGGGTCAGGTATTGCATGGCGGTGGTCAGCCAATCCAGCGCCTGCGCCTGCGTCGCCATCTCGTCTTGGCGGGCCAATTCCCAGTCACCCCAACCGGCAGAGGCGCGGGCGCGGGTGGCGTGACGGCGGCGCATGTCATGGGTGGCGTTGACGGTGATGCGGTAGAGCCAAGTGGTAAAGCGCGCCTCGCCGCGCCACTGGGTCAGTTTGGCGGGCAGGGCGGCGCAGATGTCCTGGGTCAGATCCTGCGCCTCGGCGCGGGACCCGGTCAGGCGGTAGGCAAGACCGAAAATCCGGTCGTAATGGCGCTGCAGCAGCAGGCCAAAGGCGGCACGGTCGCCGGTGGCTGCGGCGCGGGCAAGGGTTTCATCGTCGGTTTCCATCAGCATCACGCTAGGTCAGACGCAGGCCGGGAGGCAATCCTTGGGGCCTGATGAAAATAATTGGGCCGGGTAATAAAAAGGGGCCGGGCACTAAAAAGGGGCCGGTGTGAACCGGCCCCAGTCGCGGGACGTCGCGGGGTTGCCTAAAAGAGAAGGCCGTCCAGCACGCCGTAAGCCCCGGCGCGCGAATTCAGTTCGGCCTGTTTGCCAGTGCGGCGGGCATAGGCGTCAAGGGCGGTGTAGGTGCCGGGGCCAAACGAGCCGTCGATATTGCCACGGTAATAGCCGTAGGCCGTCAGGGTCGACTGGATGCGGCGCTGTTCGTTGTCGGTATAGGTGTTGAAGGCCATGCCGACCGGGGTGCCATAGATGCTGACCGGTTCCGGGTTATAGCGGATCGGACGATGGGCGCGCGGCTGGCGGTATTGCGGCGCTGGCTGGTAATACTGCGGCTGGGCGGCGGGTTGGCCGTATCTTGGCGAGTTCTTGATCAGTTGGCCAAGCAGGATCGTGGTGGCGACACCGGCCAGAAACTGCTGTTCGCCCTTGCCCCATGCCAGTGCGGGGGAGGTTCCGGCGGCAAGAACGGCAACAGCGGTGATGCCGGCGATAAGATTGCGTTTGGCGTTGGTGAACATGGAGGGCAGCATGTCGGGTCCTTTCGGGATCGGGTTTGGTATGGGCGGCTGCCGTGGGGACGATTCCCGGTTGGCGTTTGCCTTGGGTCGAACTTGGGTCAAGACGGCGGGCTAGGCAAAATCAGCCGGTTGATAGGTGATAACATCGCCCTCAACCGCGCAGTTGACGCAGGTCAAGGCGGCTGCGGCGTCTGGGGTTCAGGGTGGGTCATTGGTTTGAACCGGTCCGGATGGACCAGAGGGGGTGCGATGACACAAAAGATACTTTGCCCGGTGGATGGGTCTGAACATGCGTTGCATGCCTTGGATATGGCGGTCGAGGTGACGCAGAAATACGGCGGCGAGTTGATGCTGTGTCTGGTCAATGTCGCCCATGGTGGCGGGCGGGGTCCGATGATTCACCATTGGTCGGATGAGGGTGCGCAGGCGGTGCTGGCGCAGGCGGCGGCGGCGGCCACGGCCAAGGGCGTTGCCCCAACGGCCACGGCGGTCATTCTGGACCGTGAGGCGGCCTCGGGGATCGTGCGGTTTGCCGATATGAACCGGGTCGATCACATCGTGATGGGCACCGGCGACAAACGCGGCCTGTCGCGGTTGGTTCTGGGGTCGGTGGCGGCGGATGTTGCAAGCAGGGCCCATTGTTCGGTGACCGTCGCACGGTGATCTGTCCGCGCGTGGGACCTTATGAATGTGTCACAAAAGCAATGGGTTGTCTTTTGCGATTAACCATTTGGCAAGGGTTTGGGGCGGGTCCGGTGGTGCCCGCCCCAATTGCATGTCCCGCAGGCTGATGCAGGTTATCTTTGTTGGCGGCCCTTGGCGCTAGGGTGATGCCACACACATAGTCAGGAGTATTCAGATGGACAAAGACCGGATCATCGGCGCGGCCAAAGTGGCCCAAGGCAAGGCCAAGGTTGTGGCGGGCAAGGTGCTGGGCGACAGCAAGTTGCAAGCGGAAGGTCAGGCCAAAAAGGTTGAGGGCCACGCGCAAAACGCCATCGGTGGCGTCAAGGATGCTGTCAAGGACGCCTTGGACGACAAATAGGCCGCCAAGCCTGCAACCCCAGCAGCGCCCCGCGCCTGCGCCCCGTGGCCCCCGTGGCCACGGGGCGTTTGTGGCGTGCCGGACCTGCCGCCGTTGGGCAACTGGATGATCATGCCGGGGCAATGCTGTTTCACCCCCACCCCCCATCACCCTTGCAAAGCGGTCGGGGTCAGCGGTGGGTTTGCGCCCAGCATCGCGGACATCGGCGTGCAGACGGCTCGCGCCCGCCTGGAACGCCGCAGGGGTCGATCAGGTCTGTTCGGCAATCGTTATGGGCACGGCGGGGTTGTGGGTCTGGATCGGTAGCGCGCCGGTAATCGCGGCGCAAAGGGTGCAAGGGCGCGTCAGTGGTTGTGCCGGGGCGGTTTGGCGGAAATCGCGTGAAAGCCTGCGGCGGATCGCAGGACCGCGCCGTCAGACAACTGGTTGACCTCGGCCCGGTAGATGCGTTGCCATGGCGTCTGGTCGGCGGGGACGGCAGGGATGCCGTCGCCCCTGCGGCGGGTGATTTCGGCAGGGTCCACGACCATGTCGCAGGTGCCTGCGTTCAGGTCGATGCGGATCATGTCACCCGTCCGCAGCCATGCCAGCCCGCCACCAGCCGCGCTTTCGGGCGAGGCGTGGACGATGGAGGGGCTGGCCGAGGTGCCCGACTGCCGCCCGTCGCCCAAGGTGGGCAGGCTGGTGATGCCACGTTTGATCAGGTGATCGGGCGGTTGCATGTTCACCACCTCGGCCGCACCGGGCCAGCCAAGGGGGCCTGACCCGCGGATCACAAGGATGCAGGTTTCGTCAATGTTCAGCGCGGGGTCGTTGATGCGGGCGTGGTAATCCTCGGACCCGTCGAACACGACGCAGCGCCCGTGATAGATGTTTTCGCGGCCCGGGGTGGACAGGAACCGGGCGCGGAAATCGTCGGAAATCACCGATGTTTTCATGATGGCAAAGTCGAACAGGTTGCCGCGCAGCACGCGAAACCCGGCGCGGGTCATCAGGGGGGTGTCATAGGGGCGGATCACCTCGCGGTCGGTCGCAAGGCGGCCTTGCAGGTTGTGGGCCATGTCGTGGCCGGTCACGCTGGCCGCTGTGCCGTCCAGTTTGCCTGCTGCCAGCAGTTCGGCCATGATGGCGGGCACGCCGCCCGCAAGGTGGAACCGTTCGCCAAGGAAACGGCCAGCGGGTTGGACATCGGCCAAGAGGGGGATGTCGTAGCCGTGGGTTTGCCAATCCTCGGACCGCAGATCGACCCCGGCGTGGTGGGCCATCGCGGTCAGGTGGGGTTGGGCATTGGTGGAACCGCCGATGGCGGCATTGACGCGGATGGCGTTCAGGAACGCGGTACGGGTCAGGATATGCGACGGGCGCACATCCTGCCGGACCAGTTCCACCGCGCGCAAGCCGGTGCGGTAGGCCATTTGCCCGCGTTCGCGGTAGGCGGCGGGGATGGCGGCGCAACCGGTCAGCGACAGGCCCAGCGCCTCGGCCATGGCGTTCATCGTGCTGGCGGTGCCCATGGTGTTGCAATGCCCGATGGACGGGGCCGAGGCGAGGGCGGCGGACAGGAACTGTTCGCGGTCGATCAGGCCCGCCGAATACTGCTGGCGGGATTTCCAGATCACGGTGCCCGAGCCCACCAGTTGGTCGCCGTCATGGCCGTCCAGCATCGGGCCGCCTGACAGCACGATGGCGGGGATATCGACGGTGGAGGCGGCCATGATGGCGGCGGGCGTCGTCTTGTCACAGCCCGTGGTCAGCACGACGCCGTCGAGGGGGTAGCCAAACAGAATCTCGACCAGCCCCAGATAGGCCAGATTGCGGTCCAGCGACGCGGTGGGGCGGCGGCAGTTTTCAAAGATCGGGTGCATCGGAAACTCGATCGGGATGCCGCCTGCATCGCGGATACCGTCGCGGACCCGTTTGGCAAGGTCGATGTGGTGGCGGTTGCAGGGCGACAGGTCGCTGCCCGACTGGGCGATGCCGATGATCGGGCGGCCCGAGCGCAGTTCCTCGGGCGTGACGCCCGAATTCATGAAGCGTTCAAGGTAGAGCGCGGTCATGTCCAGATGGTCGGGATTGTCGAACCAGTCCTGACTGCGCAGGCGGCGCGGGGTGGTATCGGTCATGGTGGGGCCCTTTGGTTACCGGGCGATCCTGTCACCATGGGGTGGGACCTGCAACCGGGTTTGGGCAACAATGTCAGGGGGTCGGTTCTTGTGTCCGGGCAGGTGGCGGGCGATACGTGGGGGCAGGACAAAGGGGACGGCGATGCAGGTTACCAGACGGGCGGTTATGGGTGGGGCGCTGGCAGCCTTGGGCGGGCGGGTCGGGGCGCAGGCGGGCGCGCGGGTCGCGTTGGCGTTGCAAGAGGGCGGCACGGCATCGTGGGAGATTGCCGCGATGCAGGCGGCCGGGTTGGACGCGGCGCATGGTGTCACGCTGGATCTGCGGGCGGTGGCCGACAGCAAGGGCGGACAGGTCGCGTTGCAGGCTGGGGCAGTGGATGTGATGCTGTCCGATTTCGTCTGGGTCTCCAGCCAGCGCAACAGGGGCGCCGATGTGACCTTTGTGCCGCATGGGTTGGTGGTGGGGGGGCTGATGGCCGATCCTGCCGGACCGGTGCGGGGCGTGGCCGATCTGCCGGGTCATGTGTTGGCTGTGGCGGGTGGGCCTGCGGACAAAAGCTTTATCATCCTGCAGGCCTATTTCAACGCGACCACGGGCAAGGTTTTGACCGGACTGATCACGGCTGAATTCGGGCCGCCGCCCTTGGTCAACGAATTGCTGTTGGGGGGGCAGGCGCAGGCGGCGCTGAACTTTTGGCATTTCAACGTGCGGGCGCGGTTGGCGGGCATGGGTCAGGTGCTGGGTGTGGCCGAGATGTTGGCCGCCCTTGGCGTATCGCGCCAGCCGCCGCTGTTGGGCTGGGTATTCCGTGATACCGGGCCGGTGGCTGCGGTGCGGGCGTTTCTGGATGCGTCATTCGCCACCAAGGCGCTGTTGTTGGCCGATGATGCGATCTGGGACCAGATCCGCCCCGGGATGCGCGGGGCCGAGACGGACGAGGCGTTGTTTATCGCCCTGCGCGATGCCTACCGTGCCGGGATCGTCACCAGTTATGGTGCGGCAGATGTGCAGGCGGCGACGGAAACCTATGCCATTCTGGCGCAATATGGCGGCAGCGATGTGATTGGGGACAAGCCGGATCTGGCGCTGGGGACGTTCTGGGCGGGTTATGCGCGCTAGGGCGCTGCCGCTGGAATGGCTGTCGTTGCCGCTGTTGGTGGGGTTGTGGCAGGTGGCGGCGTGGGGGGTGGACAGCCGGTTTCTGCCCGCGCCCATTGCGGTGGCGCGGGTGATTGCCGATCTGGCGATGCAGGGGCCGTTGGTGGCTGATTTCGCGCAGACGCTGGCGCGCGCCGGGGTGGCCTTTGCGGTGGCGATGGGGTTGGGCACGGCGTTGGGGCTGGTGCTGGGGCGGGTGATCTGGCTGGACCGGCTGTTTGGGCCGTGGGTTCTGGTGGGGATGAACCTGCCGGCCATTGTGGTGGCGATCATCTGTTACATCGGGTTGGGGTTGACCGAGTTTGCGCTGGTTCTGGCGGTGGTGATCAACAAGCTGCCCATGGTCATTGTCACGGTCCGCGAAGGCGTACGGGCGTTCGGCCCCGAGTATGACGAGTTGGTCACGGTGTACCGCCTGCCGCTGGGGCGGCGGTTGCGGCGGGTTTACCTGCCGCAGTTGATGCCCTTTGTGATGACGGCGGCGCGGACCGGGTTGGCGTTGATCTGGAAAATCGTGCTGGTGTTCGAGGTGTTGGGGTCAGACGGTGGCGTCGGGTTTCGCGTCAGCATTTTCTTTCAGTATTTCGATATGGCCGGGATTTTGGCCTATACCACGGTGTTTGTCGGGCTGGTGATGGTGGTCGAACATGGCGTCTTGCGGCGGGTCGAGCGGAGGGTGACGGCATGGCGACCGGACCGGGGATAAGGGTTGATCTGACCGGGTTGCGGTTTGGCGCGGATGCCGTGATCGGCCGCCTGTCATTTGACGTGGCGCCGGGGCAGGTGGTGGCGCTGATCGGGCCGTCGGGGGTGGGCAAGACGACGCTGTTGCGGGTGCTGTCGGGGGTCGAGCGCGGGTTTGGCGGCAGTTGTCTGGTGGGCGGGGTGCCCGCCCATCTGGCCCCGCCGCCCGGCATGGTATTTCAGGACGCGCGGCTGTTGCCATGGGCCGATGCGGCGGCCAATCTGCGGCTGGTCCGGCCTGACCTGACCGGGTCCGAGGTTGAGGCCTTGTTGGCGCGGGTTGGATTGGTCGGGCAGGCGGCGGCCTATCCGCGCCAGATGTCGGGGGGGATGCAGCGGCGGTTGGGGTTGGCGCGGGCGCTGGCGCCGGGGTCGGGTGTCTTGCTGCTGGACGAGCCGTTTGTGTCGCTGGATGCCGCGTTGGTGGCCGATTTGCAGGGGCTGCTGCGCGGCGTTTTTGCCGACAGCCGGCCAACGGTCGTGATGGTGTCGCATGACCCGATGGACGCGGCCCGGCTGGCCGACCGGGTGATCCTGCTGTCCGGGCGGCCCGCGCAGATTGCGGGCGATATTGCGCTGGACCGCGCGTCCGATGGCGTGGCGGCTGACGCGGCCCGGTTGGCGGTTATTCAGACCCGTTCCAACGCGATGGCGATGCCCTGACCGACGCCGATGCACATGGTGGAAAGTGACCGCCGCCCGCCCGTCAGCGCCAGTTCCAGCGCCGCCGTGCCCGTGATGCGCGCGCCCGACATGCCCAAGGGATGGCCCAGCGCAATCGACCCGCCATTGCGGTTGACGCGCGGGTCATCGTCCCGGATGCCCAGTTGGCGCAGGGTAGCAAGGCCCTGCGAGGCAAAGGCTTCGTTCAGTTCGATCACGTCGAAATCGGCGGCGGTCAGGTTCAGGCGGGCCATCAGCGCCTGTGACGCCGGGGCCGGGCCGATGCCCATGACGCGCGGCGCAACGCCTGCGGTGGCCCCGCCCAGGACGCGGGCGATCGGGGTCAGGCCGTGTAGGCGCGCACCTTTGGCACTGGCCAATATCAGAGCCGCCGCGCCATCATTGACGCCGCTGGCATTGCCTGCGGTCACAGTGCCACCCTTGCGGAAGGGGGTTGCCAGCCTGGCCAGCGCCTCCAGCGTCGTGGCGCGGGGGTGTTCGTCGGCGGTGACCTGCACCGGATCGCCCTTGCGTTGGGGGATGGTGACGGGCGTGATCTCGACGGCAAGGCGGCCGTTGGATTGGGCGGTTGACGCGCGGTCTTGGGACCGCAGGGCAAAGGCGTCCTGATCGGCGCGGGAGATGGCGTAATCCTCGGCCACATTCTCGCCCGTCTCGGGCATCGAATCGACGCCGTACAGGGCCCTCATTGCCGGATTGACGAAGCGCCAGCCGATGGTGGTGTCATAAATCTCGGCGTTGCGGGAAAAGGCGGCGTCGGCTTTGGGCATGACAAAGGGGGCACGGGACATCGATTCGACGCCGCCTGCGATGACCAGATCAGCCTCACCCGAACGGATTTGCCGGGCGGCGGCCAGAACGGCGTCCATGCCGGACCCGCACAGGCGGTTGATCGTGGTGCCGGTGACGGTCAGGGGCAGACCGGCGAGGAGGGCGGCCATGCGGGCGACATTGCGGTTATCCTCGCCCGCCTGATTGGCGCAGCCCAGGATGACATCGGCAATCGCGGCGGGGTCCATACCGGGGTTGCGGGCGATCAGGGCGCGCAGGGGGATGGCGGCCAAATCGTCGGTGCGGACCGAGGAGAGCGCGCCGCCAAAGCGGCCAATCGGGGTGCGGATATAGTCGCAGATAAAGGCGTCGGTCATGGCGCAAGCTCCGGCACGATCAGGGGTATGACGGGGGCGGTCAGGTGCAGTTTGGCCCCGGTCATGGCTTGTAACGCGTCAAAGGTCAGGGAGGGAAGCATTTCGCGCAAGGTGAAATGGCCGTCCGTAATGTCAATGACGGCATGGCTGGAATAGATGCGAGTGACGCAGGCCACGCCGGTCAGGGGCAGGGTGCAGCAGGTCACCAGTTTGGGCGCGCCGTCCTTGGTGACATGGTCGGTGATGACGGCGACCCGTTTGGCACCGTGGACAAGGTCCATCGCGCCACCCACGGCGGGCACGCCTTTGGGGCCGGTGGACCAGTTCGCCAGATCGCCGGTTTCGGCCACCTCATAAGCCCCCAATATCGCCACATCCAGATGACCGCCACGCACCATGGCAAAGCTGTCGGCGTGGTGAAAGAACGCCGTGCCGGGTTTGATCGTGACGGCCTTTTTGCCGGCATTGATCAGGTCCCAATCCTCAGCCCCCTGTGGAGGGGCGGCGCCAAAGCCAAGGATGCCGTTTTCGGTGTGAAAAATCGCCTCACGCCCCGGCGGTTGGAATTTGGCGACCATTTCGGGAAAGCCGATGCCAAGGTTGACATAGGCGCCGTCGGTGATGTCCTGCGCCGCGCGCCATGCCATCTGGGTGGGGGTCAGTTTCATGGGCGTGCCTCTGGATAGGTGGCTTTGGAACGGTTCAGATCCTCCTCTTGCGCGGGGTTTGGCACCTGAACCACGTGTTGCACGAATATGCCGGGGGTGATGACCTGTTCGGGGTCGATGCTGCCGGGGTCAACGATTTCAGACACTTGGACAATCGTGGTGGTGGCGGCCATGCACATCAGGGGGTTAAAGTTGCGCGCCGCCATGCGGTAGGTCAGGTTGCCCAGACGGTCGGCCAGATGCGCCTTGACCAGTGCGAAATCGGCCTTGAGCCAGCGTTCCTGCACATAGGGGCGGCCATCAAAG